>NZ_AFWY03000119.1:0-1234 GCF_000231075.2 Amycolatopsis sp. ATCC 39116
GCCCAGCCACAGGTGCCTGCCATGCGTTGAACCTTCTGTCGCCCCCCAACTCCTGCCTTCGCGTTCCAAGTTCCCGCCATCGCCCCAAAACCACTTCCGCCGCTACACGTCGCCCTGCGCGAGTGGGAACCTCGCGCGACGACGACTTGACCTCTCGCGCGGCCTGATTGCCGCACGAGAGGACCACTCGTGCGAACCCGCGCGCTCCGGCTAGGCGAGTGGGATTCTCGTGCGCCCGCGACTGGACTGTTCGCGCGTCACGAAATGACCACTCGCGCGACGGGTGCCGTGCGAGTGGGAATTTCGTGCGCCGCATGATTTGGCATTCCGCCGCCCGCGGCGCAGTCTGGGTTCGTGAACTGGGGAATCGTGGCGGCGGTCGGCGCCGCCGGAACGACAGTGGGTGCCGGGACGGTGAGCCTGCTCCGGAGAGCCGAAGCTCCGGTGCCGGCCGCCGTGGTGGCGCTCGGCACCGGCGCGGCCTGGGCGGGACTCGCCGTCCTGGCGCCTGCCTGGACGGCCTTCGTGCTGGCCGCGCTCGCCGTGCCGTTGATCGCGGCGGACCTGCGCCACCGGCGGCTGCCGGACGTGCTCACGCTGCCCGCGTACCCGCTCCTCGTCGCGGTGGCGCCGGATCCGGCGAAGGCCCTCGGAGCGGCCGCCGTCTTCGGCGGCGCGCACCTGGTGATCCACCTCGTGGCGCCCCATGCCATGGGCGCCGGTGACGTCAAGCTGGCAGGCGCCCTCGGCGCGGCGCTCGGCTCCATCGGCTGGTCCGCATTGCCGGTGGCAACCGTGCTGGCCGCGTTTGTCACAGCCGTCCTGGCCGCCACCCGCCGCTGGCGGAACGGGGTGCCGCACGGACCCGGCCTACTCGCTGCGGCCACCGCGCTGGTCCTGATCCGCCCTGGATGAGCACGGGCGAGGCCGGTGCCGCCTGCTGCGGGCATGTCGTGCTCCCCGGACAGGGTGCGGGAGTCAGGCGTGCCTGCCGCTCGCGGGCAACCGCCGGGGCGGAGCCGGGCGAACGCAACGGCAGGCAGCCGCCACCAGCGCGCCAGCTCGGGCACGGCGGCGCCACGAGCGGGTGGAGCCACAGCAGCCTCACCGCTGCGTGCGCCGCGCGCAGGCACCCCCGCCCGCCGGAGCCGGGCGAACGCAGCGGCAGACAGCCGCCGGCCGGCGCGCCATGCCGGACACACGCCGCGCCCACTCCGGATTCGCCGCAACTAGC
>NZ_AFWY03000118.1:0-1610 GCF_000231075.2 Amycolatopsis sp. ATCC 39116
GCTGGCCGCCCTGTTCCGGGACGAGGGTGAGCCGCACACGTTGCTGCGCTTGGGTTTCGGCTTCCCGACGCCGACCGCGCCGCGGCGGTCCGCGGACGAGGTGACCACGGTGGTCGAGGAGCCGGGAAGGGCCGAAGGGCTCCCCGGGTGAGGCCGCGCGACCCTGGCTGCCGCGGGAGCGGGGCCAGGCACCGCGCACCCCGTCCGGTGGCGGTGGTCCCGTGAGCCTGCGCAAGGAGGCCTACCGGCGCGAGCTGGTGCGGCTGCAGGGCGAGCTGGTGAAGATCCAGGAGTGGGTGCGCGCCGAACGCAGGCGGCTCGTGGTGATCTTCGAGGGCCGGGACGGCGCAGGCAAGGGCAGCACGATCAAGCGGGTCGCCGAGTACGTCAACCCGCGCGTGGCCCGCATCGTCGCCCTGCCAAGGCCGGACGAGCGGGAACGCGGCGAGTGGTACTTCCCGCGGTACGTCGCGCAGCTGCCCGCCGCCGGGGAGATCGTGCTGATGGACCGCAGCTGGAGGACGGCGTGCTGCTGCGCAAGTACTGGTTCTCGGTGAGCCAGGACGAGCAGGAGCGCCGCATGCGCGCCCGGCTGGACGACCCGATGCGCCGGTGGAAGCTGTCCCCGGCGGCGAACCCGGCCAGCTACGTCCCGGACCACGCCGGCACGCTGTGAGCGCCCGCTGCTGAACGGCGCAAGCATGACGTCAGAGGCCGCGCGCCGCGCCAGCGACCACGATCCTGCGGGCTTCCTCCCTGTCAGCTGCGGAGCGCCCCGTCCTGACCGCCGCGCGGCGGGGCCGGAATGCCCCGGGACCCGGGACCTTCGTGCCTGGTGACCACGCCACCCCCGCGCGCAGCCTGGGCTTTCGACCGATTCTTCTGCCGGAGGTGTCCGATGGACGTCCGCATGACCTACCCGGTCCGGGTCGAGGGGAACCTCGGCACCGGGCTGTCCCGGTGGCTGTGGCTGGTGAAGTGGCTGCTGGTCATCCCGCACCTGGTGGTGCTTTCGTTCCTGTGGCTCGGTTTCTTCGTGCTCACCGTGGTCGCGTTTTTCGCGATCCTAGTGACCGGCCGCTACCCGCGAGCGATCTTCGACTTCAACGTCGGCGTGCTGCGCTGGTCGTGGCGCGTGCAGTTCTACTCCTACAGCGCGCTCGGCACCGACGCCTACCCGCCGTTCACGCTCGCCGACGTGCCCGCCTACCCGGCGCGGCTGGAGATCGACTACCCGGAGCGGCTGTCGCGCGGGCTGGTGCTGGTGAAGTGGTGGCTGCTGGCCATCCCGCACTACATCATCGCCGGGTTGTTCGTCGGCGGCGGCACCTGGTTGCTCGGGTACACCGACGACGGCGGGTTCACCTGGGCGGCCGGCGGCCTGGTCGGCATCCTGGTGCTGGTGGCCGGGATCGTGCTGCTGTTCAGCGGCCGCTACCCGAAGCCGGTCTTCGACTTCGTGCTCGGGATGGACCGCTGGGTGCTGCGGGTCGCCGCGTACGCCGCGCTCATGACCGACGCCTATCCGCCGTTCCGCCTCGACATGGGCGCGCACGACCCGGCGGGGCCGGTCACCAAGCCGTCCTCGCCCGAGCACTGGCAGCCGGCGA
>NZ_AFWY03000117.1:0-1648 GCF_000231075.2 Amycolatopsis sp. ATCC 39116
TGGGTGCTTGTTGGTACGCTGTTGGGTCCTGAGGCAACACGGTGTGTTGTTTCTGGGTGTGGTGTTTGAGAATTGCAGAGTGGATGCGAGCATCTTTGTGGTCAAGTTGTTAAGGGCACATGGTGGATGTCTTGGCATCAGGAGCCGATGAAGGACGTGGGAGGCTGCGATAAGCCTCGGGGAGCTGTCAACCGAGCTGTGATCCGAGGGTGTCCGAATGGGGAAACCCAGCACCTGTTATGAGGTGTTACCCGCCGTTGAATATATAGACGGTGTGGAGGGAACGCGGGGAAGTGAAACATCTCAGTACCCGTAGGAAGAGAAAACACTAGTGATTCCGTGAGTAGTGGCGAGCGAAAGCGGAGGAGGCTAAACCGTGCGCATGTGATACCTGTCAGGGGTTGTGTGTGCGGGGTTGTGGGACCCATCTTCCAGAATCTGACAGTTCTGGCATCGTGCTGCATGGCTAGTGGAACCGCCTGGGATGGTGGACCGGAGTGGGTGAGAGTCCCGTACGCGAAAGCTGTGTTGGTGTGGTGTGGTGGTGTTCCCGAGTAGCAGCGAGCTCGTGGAATTTGCTGTGAATCTGCCGGGACCACTCGGTAAGCCTAAATACTTCCTGGTGACCGATAGCGGACGAGTACCGTGAGGGAAAGATGAAAAGTACCCCGGGAGGGGAGTGAAAGAGTACCTGAAACCGTGTGCCTACAAGCCGTCAGGGCCATCTTCGGATGGTGATGGCGTGCCTTTTGAAGAATGAGCCTGCGAGTTAGTGCTGCGTGGCGAGGTTAACCCGTGTGGGGTAGCCGTAGCGAAAGCGAGTCTGAATAGGGCGTGTGAGTCGCGTGGTCTAGACCCGAAGCGGAGTGATCTACCCATGGCCAGGCTGAAGCGAGGGTAAGACCTCGTGGAGGGCCGAACCCACCAGGGTTGAAAACCTGGGGGATGAGTTGTGGGTAGGGGTGAAAGGCCAATCAAACTCCGTGATAGCTGGTTCTCCCCGAAATGCATTTAGGTGCAGCGTCGCATGTTTCGTGGTGGGGGTAGAGCTACTGGATGGCCTAGGGGCCTTACCGGGTTACCGAAGTCAACCAAACTCCGAATACCATCACGTGAGAGTGCGGCAGTGAGACGGCGGGGGATAAGCTTCGTCGTCGAGAGGGAAACAGCCCAGAACACCGGCTAAGGCCCCTAAGTGTGTGCTTAGTGGGAAAGGATGTGGGGTCGCTTAGACAACCAGGAGGTTGGCTTAGAAGCAGCCACCCTTGAAAGAGTGCGTAATAGCTCACTGGTCAAGTGGTCCTGCGCCGATAATGTAGCGGGGCTCAAGTACACCGCCGAAGCCGTGTCAATAACACAATACATCGGTTTTCATCTTCGGGTGATTATCTAGTGGTGTTGTTGGGTAGGGGAGCGTCCTGCATCCAGAGAAGCGGCCGTGGAAGCGAGTCGTGGAGGGTGTGGGAGTGAGAATGCAGGCATGAGTAGCGAATGCAGAGTGAGAAACTCTGCCGCCGGATGACCAAGGGTTCCTGGGTCAAGTTAATCTGCCCAGGGTAAGTCGGGACCTAAGGCGAGGCCGACAGGCGTAGTCGATGGACAACGGGTTGATATTCCCGTACCCGCGTATGTTCGCCCATGACGAGGC
>NZ_AFWY03000116.1:0-1661 GCF_000231075.2 Amycolatopsis sp. ATCC 39116
AAGGTAGCTCCGCCAGTGAGTGGTTGTACTGGTGTAAGCGTGTAGCCCGGGACATAGGCAAATCCGTGTCCCAATAGGGTGAGACGTGATGCGTAGCCGTTGAGGCGAAGTAGGGTGATCCTCTGCTGCCGAGAAAAGCCTCTAGCGAGAACATGTGCGGCCCGTACCCCAAACCGACACAGGTGGTCAGGTAGAGAATACTAAGGCGGTCGGGTGAACTGTGGTTAAGGAACTCGGCAAAATGCCCCCGTAACTTCGGGAGAAGGGGGGCCAAAGCACTTGAAGCCCTTCGCGGGCTAGGGTGAGTTGGCCGCAGAGACCAGCGGAAAGCGACTGTTTACTAAAAACACAGGTCCATGCGAAGTCGTAAGACGAGGTATATGGACTGACGCCTGCCCGGTGCTGGAACGTTAAGAGGACCGGTTAGCTCCCTTGTGGGGCGAAGCTGAGAATTTAAGCGCCAGTAAACGGCGGTGGTAACTATAACCATCCTAAGGTAGCGAAATTCCTTGTCGGGTAAGTTCCGACCTGCACGAATGGCGTAACGACTTTCCGGCTGTCTCAACCACAGGCCCGGTGAAATTGCACTACGAGTAAAGATGCTCGTTACGCGCGGCAGGACGGAAAGACCCCGGGACCTTTACTATAGCTTGGTATTGGTTTTCGGTTCGGCTTGTGTAGGATAGGTGGGAGACTGTGAAGCGGGGACGCTAGTTCTCGTGGAGTCGTTGTTGAAATACCACTCTGGTCGGATTGGGAATCTAACCTAGGGCCCTGATCGGGTTCAGGGACAGTGCCTGGTGGGTAGTTTAACTGGGGCGGTTGCCTCCTAAAAGGTAACGGAGGCGCCCAAAGGTTCCCTCAGCCTGGTTGGCAATCAGGTGTTGAGTGTAAGTGCACAAGGGAGCTTGACTGTGAGACTGACGGGTCGAGCAGGTGCGAAAGCAGGGACTAGTGATCCGGCATCTCCTGGTGGAAGGGATGTCGCTCAACGGATAAAAGGTACCCCGGGGATAACAGGCTGATCTTGCCCAAGAGTCCATATCGACGGCATGGTTTGGCACCTCGATGTCGGCTCGTCGCATCCTGGGGCCGGAGTAGGTCCCAAGGGTTGGGCTGTTCGCCCATTAAAGCGGCACGCGAGCTGGGTTTAGAACGTCGTGAGACAGTTCGGTCCCTATCCGCCGCGCGCGTAGGAGACTTGAGGAAGGCTGTCCCTAGTACGAGAGGACCGGGACGGACGAACCTCTGGTATGCCAGTTGTCACGCCAGTGGCATGGCTGGTTAGCTACGTTCGGAAGGGATAACCGCTGAAGGCATCTAAGCGGGAAGCCTGTTCCTAGATGAGGTCTCCCACCCCTTTGTGGGTTAAGGCCCCCAAGAGACGATTGGGTTGATAGGCCAGACATGGACGCACAGTAATGTGTTTTTGAGTGGACTGGTACTAATAGGCCGAGGACTTGCCCACAAAGCTGCTACGCATCCGCTCTGCAACTCTGAAACACCACACCAGACGAAACATCTCTGGTGTTGTTTCGGAGAGTTTCGGTGGTCATGGCGGCAGGGAAACGCCCGGTCCCATTCCGAACCCGGAAGCTAAGCCTGCCAGCGCCGATGGTACTGCACCCCCGCGGGTGTGGGAGAGTAGGACACCGCCGAAC
>NZ_AFWY03000115.1:0-1971 GCF_000231075.2 Amycolatopsis sp. ATCC 39116
CCCCTCGTGTGGAGGCGGCTGCCCGCTGGTCGATGGTGCGCGGTGCGGGAAACCCCACCGCGGCTCCACCCCCGCGGCCCGGATCGAACCCCTCAGCCAAGGTCGGCCAGCAGACCCATGTCCGCGATGATCGCCCGCGCCGCGCGCAGCGTCGGGATCGCCTGGACCGCTCCGCTGCCCTCGCCCAGCCGCAGGCCCAGGTCGACGATCGGCGTCAGCCCGAGCGCCTTCAACGCGACCGCCTGCGACGGCTCCGTCGACCGGTGCCCGGCCAGCCACCACCGCACCGCCTCGGGCGCGATCTCCGCGGCCACCACGGCCGCGGCGGCGGAGAACACCCCGTCCAGCACCACCGGCACCCCGCGGACCGCGCCCTGCACCAGGAAACCGGCCGTCGCGGCAGCACACGCGCTGCCCAGCGCCGTGAGCAGCTCGAACGGGTCCGACACCCGCTCCCCGGCCCGCTCCACCGCGGCCCGCACCACCGCGACCTTCCGCGCGCGCCCGGCCTCGTCCACACCGGTCCCGGTGCCGACGACCTCTTCGGCAGGCACCCCGAGCGCCGCGGCGACCAGTGCCGCCGCCACCGCGGTGTTGCCGATCCCCATGTCACCGGGGATGAGCAGGTCCGCGCCGTCGTCCACCTCGGCGTCGGCGACCCGGCGGCCGGCCTCGAACGCCCGAGCGGCCTCGCCCGGCTCCAGCGCGTCCTCGGCCTCGATCGACCCCGACCCGCGCCGGACCTTCCACGCCCGCACCTCGGCGGGCACGTCGGACAGGTCGTCGTCGACCGCGATGTCCAGCACCCGGACCCCCGCGCCGACCTCGCGGGCCAGCACGTTCACCCCGCTCTTGCCAGCCAGGAACACCCGCACCATCGCCGCGGTCACCTCACGCGGATACGCCGACAGCCGGCTCACCCCGTGGTCCCCGGCGAACACGACCACCCGCGGCCGCTCGATCGGCGGCGGCGGGACCTGCCCGGACGCGGCGCACAGCCACGCGGCGAGCTCCTCCAGCCGCCCCAGCGCGCCGACGGGTTTGACCAGCGCGTCCAGTCGTTCCAGCGCGGCGGCGTGCGCAGCGGCGTCCGGCGCGGGGATGTCGAAGCGGGTCACAGCCGAGCCCTTTCGTCGAGGTGCAGGACGCGCCCCGCCACCACCAGCTGGACGCTGTCCGCCTGGGCCGCGACGCGGTCGTTGAGCGCACCCAGCACATCACGGAACAGCCGCCCGGAGGCTGTCGCGGGCACCACACCCATGCCGACCTCGTTGGTCACCGCCACGATCGGCACGTGCGCGATCCGCCACGCCTCGAGGAACTCCTCCATCCGCTCGTCCAGCCGCAGTTCCCAGCCGTTCTTCGCGTCCCACGCGCCGACGTCGCCGAGCACCCGCGTGACCCAGGTGCCGAGGCAATCGATCAGCAGCGGCCGCGACGCCTTCCGCACCGTCGTGGCGAGGTCGCCGGTTTCGACCGTGCGCCAGTTCGCCGGTCTGCGGGCCTGGTGCAGCGCGATCCGCGCCGCCCATTCGGGGTCGTCGCCGGTGGGCACCGGGCCGGGCGCGACGTAGACGACTTCGGGATGGCGGGCCATCAGACGCTCGGCGTGGCGCGACTTGCCCGAGCGGACCCCGCCCAGGACCAGCACCTTCGCCTCGTCGTCCCCGTACCGGCGGAGCAGCCGGGCGGCGGCCTCCAATGAGGCGGCCAGCCGCTGGGTCAGCTTGGTCATACCCGGCATTGTCGTGCACGGGCTACCGTCCCGTGTGTGGTGTATGCAAGATCGTTGACCGCGGTCGGCCTCGTGGCCGGTTACGCCCTGGACGCGGCCTTCGGTGATCCGCGCCGCGGGCATCCGGTCGCCCTGTTCGGGCGCGCGGCGAAGGCGCTGGAGCGGCGCGTCTGGGCCGACTCGCGGGCGCGCGGCGCCGCATACGCCGCGACCTGCGTCGGTGCCGCGGTGGGGCT
>NZ_AFWY03000114.1:0-2238 GCF_000231075.2 Amycolatopsis sp. ATCC 39116
GCCCGGTGGCGGCCGTCCCGCCGGGGAGCCGGGTGGGGCGCTCGTCGAGCCGGGTGAAGCCGAGCCGGGCGGGGACGGCGCCGCTGCGGTGGTTGGCGACGTCGTGCACGATCTCCACGCGGTTGGCGCCCACCCGGAACGCCTCGTCGGTCAGCAGGCGCGCCGCGCGGGTGGCCCAGCCCCGGCCGGTGTAGGCCTTGGCCAGCCAGTAGCCCACTTCGAGCCCGCCGCGGCCGATGCGCGCCATCAGCCCGCAGCTGCCGGCGACCGCCCCGTCCGGCGCGACGATCGCGTAGTCGAAGGTCTCCGCGGCGAGCCAGCTTTCCCGGGTCAGCGTCAGGAACTCCCGCGCGTCGCGCTCGGTGTAGCCGTCCACCGCCCACGGCATCCACGGCGCGAGGTGGTCCAGGGACTCGTTCACCAGGCGGTGCAGGAGCTCGGCGTCGCCGGCCCACCACCGGCGCAGCAGGATCACCCCGTCCGAGAGGGTCTCCGCAGGGATCTGCATCCCCCGATCATCCCCGCCGCGGCCGTGGCCCGCACGGGACTTTTCCGGTATGCACGACGCATGCTGGAGTTCTTCCGGGCGATCCTGGACGCCGTCCTCGCGATCACGCCCAAGGCGCTGACCGCCCGCAAGGACGCCAAGCTGAACGCGCTCGGCGCCGAACTGTTCGTGCTCTACCTGCGCGCGCACCGGATCGCCGACAACGGCGACTACTTGCTGGGGTTCCTGGAAAACACCGCCACGATGAGCGAGGAGGACGTCCGCGCGCAGACCTCCTGGGTGCGCCGCCTGCACGCCGCCGCCCGGCAGCAGGCGTCGGACCTGCGTGGCCTGAACTCCGAGATGACCCGTCTCGGCGGCTGCCTCGCCGCCCTCGACCCGCAGGCGTACGGACGGCTCAAGAACGGGATGTGGGAGAAGTTCAGCCGCATCGACCACCTGCGGATGGTCCTCGCCGGCCCGGCGCTGCCCGATCCGCGCGCACTCGGGCTCTTCCCCGGCCCTGACCCGGTCACCGATCCCGTCGGGCGGCTGGCGGGCTTGATGGCCCGGCCGGACCGCCCGCTTGAGTCGCCCGGCGCGCTCGACCTGCGGGATCCGTTGACGCCGCGGGCGCGCGCCGAGATCGCCCGCTACCTGGCCGAGCACCGGCCCCGCGAGCAGCTGGCGGAGATCCGGGCCCAGCTGAAGATCCTGCACGAGGCCCTGGAGCGCACCTTCACGCTGAGCGACATCCTGGTGAGCCTGTCGGCCGCCGGGAAAGCCGATCCCGGCGGCTTCCTGCGCGACTAGGTCATGATCGCGCTGTCGGGCACCACCGTGTCGTTGCGGAGCGCTTCCCACAGCTGCTTCGACTTCGTCTTGTCCCAGTGCTCCGCCGAGCCGGACGTGACCGGCACCGTCGTGGACAGCACGCCGTCCGAGGAGATGCCCCGCATCGCCCACGCCAGCGCCACCAGGTTGTGCAGGTGGTCGCCCTCGTCCATGGTCAGCGCGTCCGGCGCGGCGCCCAGCAGCGGGAACACGTCGAACGGGTTGAGCAGCGTGCCGGGGCTGGAGATCTGGCTGACCAGCGCGCCGATGAACTTGCGCTGGTTCTCCACCCGGTCCAGGTCCGACCGCGGGGTCGCGTCGCTGTGCCGCATGCGCACGAACCCGAGCGCGTGCGCGCCGTCGAGTTCCTGGCAGCCGGCCGGGATCGTGATGCCGGTGACGGTGTCGTGCATCTCCTTGTCGACGCACATGTCCACGCCGCCGATCGCGTCCACGATGTTGGCGAACCCGCCGAACCCGATCTCGGCGTAGTGGTCGATGCGCAGCCCGGTGGCCTGCTCGACGGTCTTGACCAGCAGCGGCGCGCCGCCGATCGAGAACGCCGCGTTGATCTTGCTGGTGCCGTGGCCGGGGATGGCGACCTCGGAGTCGCGCGGCAGGCTGACCAGCGTCGGCTTGGTGTCGTTGTCCGGCAGGTGCGCGATCATCATCGTGTCGGTGCGCTGACCGCCGCCTGCGGCCTTGACGTCGCCGGTGACCAGCCGTTGCTCGTCCTCGGCGGTGAGGCCTTCGCGGCTGTCCGAGCCGACGATGAGCCAGTTGGTGCCCGCGCCTGCGGCGGGGCGGCCCTCGTAGTCCTCCAGCGCGGCGACCCGGTTGATCGAGAACTCCAGGTACACCCACACGCCGGCGAGGAACAGCACGAACACCGACAGCAGCGTGAGCAGCACCTTGCC
>NZ_AFWY03000113.1:0-2287 GCF_000231075.2 Amycolatopsis sp. ATCC 39116
CGCGCGCATTGCCCCGGCTGCGGGGCCGGTTCGGCACGCTCCTCCCGGCCGCTCAGGCCGGGGCTGGCCAGCGCGCTGGCGGCCGACGCCGTCCAGGCGGTGCCGTTGCGGAGCGAGGTGGCGCGGTGAGGCCCACCTTCGCGGGACGCCTGTCCGTCGTGGACTGCCGATGGCGGCCGCGCTCGGCGCACGCCGAGCCGCGCGCCCTGACCGGGCCGCGGTGCCCGTTCGGCACGAACTTCCCGGTCGCGCAGGCCGGGGCTGGTCCGCGCTCGCGAGTTGCAGGCGGTGCGGCTGTGGAGGTGGCGGCGTGAGGCGCACCTTCACGGCACAACTGTCCCGTGTGGACTATCCGCGTTCCTCGCCTCAGGTGGTCGCATGAGCACCGCACGTGGAGATCGCGCCGCGATCACCCCCGCCGCCGGGGTGGTGCTCGCGGCCGTGGTCGCGGGGTTGCTGTTCGCCCCGGTGTTCGGCCTTTCCGCGCTCCTGGTGCCGGTCGGGGTGCCCGCGGCCGTCGTGCTCGTCGTCGTCGCCGTGATGCGCACGCCGGGCTCGCTGGCGTGGCGGCCCCTGGTCGCGCTGGTCGCCGGCCTGCTCGCGGTCGTCGAGACGACCCTGTGGCCGACCACCGCGGGCGGGGTGCCCACCGGTGAGACCCTGCGCGCGCTCGCCGACGGCGTGTCCCAGTCCTGGCAGCTCGCCCTGCGCTCCACCTGGCCGGCCCGTCCCGAGCCCGCGGTGCTGCTGTTCGTGCCGCTGCTGACGGTCCTCGCCGCGGTGCTCGGCACCGAACTGCTCCGGCTCACCCGGCCACTGGCCGCGCTGGTGCCGAGCCTCGCCGTCGTGGTGCTCAGCCAGTTCTACGCGGCGGCGTCCGGCTGGGGCGCGGTGGGCGCGGCGCTCGCGCACGCCGTGGCGGCGGGCGCCGTGCTCGCCACCGGGCGCGGGCAGGGTCGGCGGCCGGTGTTCCCGTCCGCGGCCGTCGCGCTCGCCGCCGCGGCCGTGGTGGTCGCCGGGGTCGCCGTCCCGTCCCCGCCGGCGAAGTACTCCCTCAAGGACGAGCAGCTCGCCCCGCTCACGCAGGTCCAGATCGCCAACCCGCTGGACGACATCGCCTACCGGCTCGCCCACCCGGGCACGCCGGTCTTCCGCGTCGACGGCGCGGCCGGGGTGGACCGGTGGGCCGTGGCGGTGCTGGACGAGTTCGACGGCGTCAACTGGTCGCCCGGCGCCCGCTACCGCACGCTCGGCAGCGAACTCCGGCCGGGCCCGGCGGTGACCGTGCCGGTCGAGGCGCGCACGGCCCGGATCTCCGCCGTCGACCTCGGCGGGCCGTGGCTGCCGAGCCAGACCTGGCCCGCCGGGGTGAGCGGCGCCGAGCCGCTGGTGGAGGAACAGCAGGGCACCTTGCTCGTGCCGGACGGCGGCCGCGCCGGCGACTACACCCTGACCTGGTGGGCGCCGCAGATCCCGGCGGGTTCGCTGTACGGCGCGGCGATCGACCCGGACGCGCCCGGCGGCCTGTCCGGCGTCGGCACGGTGCCGCCGGGGATCACCGAGCTCGCCGAGCGGGCGGTGAACGGCACCCGGCCCACCTTCCAGGCGGCGCTCGCGCTGGAGCGGTTCTTCCGGGAGAACTACCGGCTCGCCAGCGGCCAGAACCTGCCGACCGGGCACTCCTGGCCCCAGCTCGCGGAGTTCCTGCTGACCGCCAAGCGCGGCACCAGCGAGCAGTTCGCCGCCGCCTACGTGGCCCTGGCGCGGGTGCGCGGCATCCCGGCTCGGCTCGTGGTCGGCTTCCGCGCGCCGACCGGCACGACAGTGGTGAGCAACGGCGACGTGCTGGCCTGGCCGGAGGTGGCCGTCGAGGGCGTCGGCTGGGTGCCGCTCGACCCGACGGGCACCGCCGCGCCCGGAGCGGCCGCGGGCGCCGGGCTGGCCGCCGCGACCGCGGGGGCACGGGCGCAGCTGCCCGCGTCGCAGGACCTGCTCGACCCGCCGGTGGCGGCAGGAGAGGGCACCGGCGACGGGAGCGGCGGGACCGGCCGGTTCCCGTGGGCGGTGACGGGGGCGGTCCTGCTCGCCGTGGTGCTGCTCGGGGTGTTCGGCGTGCCGCTGGCCAAGGGCGTGCGGGCGTGGCGGCGACGGCGCCGGGGTGGATCGGGCGCGGTGATCGGCGCCTGGGAAGAGGTGCGGGACCGGCTGCGTGGTCACGGCGTGCCCGTCACGGCGGGGATGACCGTGCGGGACCTGGCGACCGCTGCCGCCAGGTTCGTGGATCAGT
>NZ_AFWY03000112.1:0-2802 GCF_000231075.2 Amycolatopsis sp. ATCC 39116
CGCCGGCACCGCGAAGGCGGCCGCGGACGCGTGGGCGCTGGCCGGCGCGCTGACCGACGCCGACGGCGACGTCCCCGCCGCCCTGCGCAAGTGGGAGCCGGCACAGCTGGAGCTGAGCGCCCGGCTGCTCGACCGCGTCAAGGCGATGGGCGCGCGCTCCCAGTTCCACAACACCTGGACACCCGGGGACCCGGACCTGCGATTCGGCCTCTACGGGCCCGGCCACTGAAACGAGGAGAAGACCATGTCCGACACCAGTTTCCTGTCCGACCTGCCGCTGGCGGGCACCCTCGTCGCGAGTGGTTTCGACGGCTGGAGCCCGCAGCTGCGCGCCGAGTTCGAGGCCCACGCCCACGACGGCGAGGTCGGCTCGCGCCTGCTGAGCGAGAACGAGCGCGTCCGGGTCTGGGAGATCCGCCTGGCGCCCGGCGAGCGCTGGCACGCCCACCGGCACGTGCTGGACTACTTCTGGACCGCGGTCAACGCCGGGCGCAGCCGCCAGCACACCAGCGACGGCACCACCCGTGAAGTGTCCTATGTGGCCGGTGAGACGCGGCACTTCACGTTCGGCCCCGGCGAGTACCTGTTGCACGACATCGAGAACATCGGCGACAGCGAGCTGGTGTTCACCACGGTCGAGCACCTGGACAGCGCCAACGCGCCGCTGCCGCTGGGAGAGCGGCGGTGATCGGGCCGATCGCGGACGGGCCGGTCGACGTCCACGCGCACTGGCTGCCCGCCGAGCTGTTCGGCCTCCCGCCGGGCGCCCCGTACGGGCCGCTGCGGGACTCCGGCGGCGAGCTGCACCTCGGCGAGGTGCCGTTGTCCATCCCCACGCGGGCCATGAGCGACGTGCCGGCGATCCTCGCCGACACCGCCGCGGCCGGGCTCGGCGTGCGGGTGCTGTCGGCCCCGCCGTTCGCCTTCCCCGTCGCCGGCCCGGCCGCCGAGTACGTGGACGCGTTCAACACCGCGCTCGCCGAGGTCGTGGCGTCCGCTGGTGGTGCGCTCGCCGGGCTGGGCCTGGTCTCCCTGGACGACGAGGCGGTGGCGACCGAGCAGCTGAAGCGGCTGGCGGCGCAGCCGGGAATCGCGGGGGTGGCGATCCCGCCGCTGCTCGGCGGCGAGTCGCTGGACCGCGGCGTGCTGCGGCACGTGCTCGGCGAATCCGCCCGGCTCGGCCTGTCGGTGCTGGTGCACCCGATGCAGCTGCCGCGCCCGGAGTGGCGGGACCACTACCTGGCCAACCTGCTCGGCAACCCGGTCGAAACCGCCACGGCGGTCGGCGCGCTGCTGCTCGGCGGGGTGCTCGACCAGCTGCCGGACTTGCGGATCTGCTTCGTGCACGGCGGCGGGTGCACGCCCGGGGTGCTGGGCCGGTGGGACCACGGCTGGCGCACCCGGGCCGACGTCCGCCGCGACTCGTCGCGCCCGCCGGGCGAAGCGGTGCGGGCACTGTGGTTCGACACGGTCACCCACGACCCGGAGCTGCTGCGCCTGCTGACGGCGCGGGTGGGCGAGCACGCGGTCGTGTGCGGCAGCGACCACCCGTTCGACATGGCGCAGCCGGACCCGGTCGGGTTCGCCACCGCGGCCGGCCTGGACGTCGCGACCCTGGCCGCGAACGCGCGGGCGTTCCTCGGGGCGGGCTCGTGAGCAGGCTGTTCACCCCGCTGACGCTGCGGGAGCTGACGGTGCCGAACCGCGTGTGGCTGTCCCCGATGTGCCAGTACAGCGCCGGGGCGGACGGGGTGCCGGGCGACTGGCACCTGGTCCACCTCGGCGCCCGCGCGGCAGGCGGGTTCGGGATGCTGATCACCGAGTCCACCGCGGTGTCCCCGGAGGCGCGGATCAGCGCGCGGGACACCGGTCTGTGGTCGGACGCGCAGGTCGCGGGCTGGCGGCGGATCACCGGGTTCGCGCACGCGCAGGGCACGCCGATCGCGGTGCAGCTGGGCCACGCGGGGCGCAAGGCGTCGGCGTTCGCGCCCGGCGAGGGGCGCGGCACGGTGCCGGCGGGCGAGGGCGGCTGGACACCGCTCGCGCCGTCGCCGCTCGCCTACCGCGGCTTCGCTTCCCCGGTGGAGGCGACGGAATCCGACCTGGCCCGGATCGTGGCGGACTTCGCCGCCGCGGCCCGGCGAGCGGTCGACGCGGGGTTCGACGCGGTCGAGATCCACGCCGGCCACGGGTACCTGCTGCACCAGTTCCTGTCGCCGCGGGCGAACCAGCGCACCGACCGCTACGGCGGCGCGTTCGGCAACCGGGTGCGGCTGCTGCTGGAGGTAGTCGACGCGGTGCGCGCTGCGTGGCCCGCGGAGCGCCCCTTGCTGGTGCGGTTGTCGGCGACGGACTGGGTCGAGGGCGGCTGGACCGCCGCGGAGACCGCGGACCTGGCGCCGCTGCTGCACGACCGCGGGTTGGACCTGATCGACGTGACCACCGGCGGGCTCGACCCCGACCAGCGGATCCGGGTCGGACCGGGGTACCAGGTCCCGTTCGCCGAGCAGGTCCGCGCCCGGACGGCGCTGCCGGTGGGCGCGGTCGGCCTGATCACCGAGCCGGAGCAGGCGGAGGCGATCCTGGCCGCGAAGTCCGCGGACGTGGTGCTGCTGGCGCGGGAGGCCCTGCGGAACCCGGCGTGGCCCCTGCACGCCGCGGAAACCCTGGACCCCGGCTCGGCGCGGGAGAAGTACCCGTGGCAGTACCTGCGCGCCGCACCCGCCGAGGGCGCGCCAGCCCGGCGGGACTGACCTGGCCCCAGCCCGCGCGAACCTCGCGCGGGCTGGGGGCGGCGGCCGC
>NZ_AFWY03000111.1:0-2974 GCF_000231075.2 Amycolatopsis sp. ATCC 39116
GAACTTCGCGACCAGGGCGGCGCAACCGCGCCAGCCCACGCACCCCCAGCTACGGCGCCAACAGCTCCCACGACTTCGCCACCAGGGCGGCCCAACCCCGCCAGCCCCGCGCACTCCGCCCCTACGGCGCCAACAGCTCCCAGGACTTCGCCACCAGGGCGGCCCAACCGCACCAGCCAGCCCCAAACACCCACCCCTACGGCGCCAGCAACTCCCACGACTTCGCCGCCGGGGCGGCCTGCTGCCCTGCCTCGCAGCTGGGCCGGAAGTCGCACCAGGCGCAGCGGCGGTCGGGGCGTGCGGGGAACACCGCGTCGGCGTCGGCGCCTGCGTCCAGCGTATCCGTGGCCAGCCGGACCTCCTCGGCGGTCTCCTCGGCGCGGCGCAGGTGCCGCTGCAGGCTCTCCGGCGTGTGCGTCGCCTCCGCGACCGTGCCGCTGGGCAGGTGGTGCAGCTCGACCTTGCGACACGGCCGCCGCAGGGTGCGCTCGGCCGCGACCGCGTACATCGCCAGCGCCTGGGAACTGCGGGCCTCGTACTCGTCCGGCGCGCGGCGGCCGGTCTTGTAGTCGACGATCACCAGCTCACCGCCGCGCTGGTCGATCCGGTCCGCGCGCCCCTCGATGATCATCGACGCGGGCTGCCCGGGCTCCGGGTTCACCGGCGCGGACACCCACCGCTCGATGCCGACCGGGTCGCTGGTCACGTCGTGGTGCTCGACGTACTCGGCGACCCACTCCTTGGCGCGGGCGCGGTACGTCGCGGCCTGGTCGGCGTCGGCGAACCCGCCGTCCTGCCAGTGCTCCGAAAGCAGCGCCGCGGCACGCTCCGGCGTGCGCCGCGCCGGCGGCACGTCGAACAACGCACGCAACGCGTTGTGCACGACCGCGCCCAGGGTGCTGTGCGCCCACGGGCCGGTGCGCTGCGGGGTCGGCCGGTCGAGGTAGGCCATCCGGTACCGACGCGGGCAGTCCGCGAAGGTGGCCAGTCGCGCCGGACTCACCTTCGTCAACCGCCGCGGCTGGACCGCGAACTCGAACCCCAGTTGCTCCACGTCCACTACCGTACGCACCACCCCCGACACTTTCGGCTCCGCCCACGGCCCGCGGCGCATATGATCTGGGCGGTTGGCATTCGGAGCAGGGGGCAATGCGTGTTGACGTTCGAAACGGCGCCGGCCGAACTCGACATCCTCGACGAGGAGCTGGGCCTCGGGAGGTTCGTCTACCCGCACCGGATCCCGTTCGTCAGCGGGACCCGGTCCGAGCGCGCCGAGCAGCGGCAGCGCGTGTTCGACCACTGGCACCGCCTCGGGCGCATGTCGCGTGACCGGCTGCGCGGCGAGTTCGAGGACCTGCTGCGGCTGTGGGCGCGGCCGGACGTCCTCGTCACCCAGGTCGTGGCCGAGCTGACGCGCGACGAGAAGGTCCTGTCGCGCGGCGGCTGGAGCGGCGAGCGCGGTGTGCTGAGCCGCCAGAGCGGCGACAACGTCAGGTTCGCCGAGCTGCGCGCGGGCCAGGTGCTCCCGCAACTGCTCGAACCGCTGCCGGAGGTGCCGCCGGTGCGCATCGCGCCGGTGACCTACGTGTCGCAGGCGCGCGGCGGGGGCGAGCTGTTCGGCGGCGAGCCGCCGCGGGAGAAGCGCGTGGCGGACCGGTACTTCGCGGCGCCCCCGCTGCGCGCCGGGGTGGTTTCGTGCTCGGTCCGCGGGGTGGACGCGGGCCGTCTGACCTGGTTCGACACCCCGGACGGCCGGTTCTTCACCACGGTGGAGCAACTGCCCGACGGCGCGCAGCGGCACACTTTCACGCCCGCCGACCGGGCCCGCATCGGCCAGTGGGTGCGCGACCACGTCAACCAGCACCTGACCGCGGCGAATCGTTGACACCAGGGGAGGAAGTCATGACGCAGCCCGACAACGGGTACTCGCGGCGCCGGTACGAGTCGGAGGTCTACGCCGACACCGCGGGCAAGTCCGCGGGCAAGTTCTTCGGCCCGGACGCCGAGCAGGTCGCGGGCGACTACTCGGTCAAGTCCGGCCAGATCTACACGCGGAAGCTGCAGGCCGAGGGCGGCGGGTACCGCGACGGGCTGCCGCCGTCGGACCACATCTACGAGAGCATGCCGCACCAGAAGCTGAAGGACATGGTCACCGAGGGCGTTTCCCCCGAGGAGGTCGACGAGCAGGGCATCATCGTCAACGACCTCGGCAACGCGTTCGGCGAGATGGCCTCCACGCTCCGGCAGGGGGTCGCCAAGGAGCAGGCCGGCTGGCAGGGCGACGGCGCGAACACCGCCTTCGGCTACTTCAACACCCTCGCGACCTGGGCGGACAGCTCGAAGGACGCGGCGTTCCTGTCGGCGAACCGCTATTCGCAGACCTCCGCGGCGCTCTCCCAGGCCCGCAACAGCATGCCGGAGCCCGCAGGCAAGTCGGTCGACGAGTCGATCGCTGCCGCCCGGCAGCAGCTCGCGAGCGGTGACTGGGAGGGCGCCAGCGCCACCATGAACGACATGCAGAACCAGGCCGCGCTGCAGCACCAGGCCCAGCTGGAGGCCGCGGCGGTGGTGGCGCAGCGGGACGTGATGCTGCACGCCGGCGGTTCGACCCAGCCCGTGTACGCCACGCCGACCACGCAGCCCGACACCGGCGCCGCCACCAGCCCGACGTTCGCCGCCAACGACAACACGACGGCGTCCAGCTCGGGCGGCGTCGGGCCGATGGGCGGCGCGCCGGGCGGGGTGCGGACCACCGGGAGCATCGCGCCGCCGACGACGCCGCTGCCCGGGATCGGCACGGCCACGGGCGCCTCGCCGACCCCCGGCTTCACCGACCACGCCGGTGGCTGGAGCCGCTCCCCTGCCGCGACGGTGCCTGGCAGCTCGGGGCTGTCGGGCGGTGCGGGCATGATGCCGGTCGCGCCGGGCCAGGGCGACCAGACGCGCACGTCACCGCGCCCCGGTTCGGGCTCCG
>NZ_AFWY03000110.1:0-3072 GCF_000231075.2 Amycolatopsis sp. ATCC 39116
CGCCGCGGGCCGGGTTGCGGTGTGGCGGCGGGCTGCGCTGGGGGATCGTCGCTGGGCGGCACCCGCGCGGCGCCGGGTCGCTGATCGCCACGGGGAGTTGCCTTGCCTGCGGCCGGGCGTCGCGGACGGTGGAGCAGAACCGGAGGCCGCGGCGGGACGCGGTAGCCGAAAAACCACGAGCAGTGACGACATCTACACTGATCATCACACGTTCGGCCGGTAGACAAGTCTGTCCGGGCGTGATGGCGTGGCATGACTTCGGGGCGGATCCGGCCCGGAGTGGGCTTGTCGGCGCCCGGACCGGGCCTGACCAGGCCCTTGTCGTTCTCCGGAAGAGGTGGAGCGTGTCGGAACCTGGTGCCGCACCAGGGTTGGCGGACGTGGCCCGGCGCTGGGCCGCGCGGTTGGCTGACACGGACGGAGTATCGCTTCCCCCGGAAGAGCTCGAGCAGCTCCTGCACGACTTCGCGCGCACCGCGGTCGCCGAGGCCGAAGCGGCCCGCGACGCCGCCATGCGCCGCTTCACCACGCTCTACAGCAGCGCTCCCGTCGGCATCGCGATGGCCGACCCGGACGGCGTGATCGTCGAGGTCAACAAGGAGCTCGGCAAGTTCCTCGGGCACAAGCCGGACCGCCTGCGCGGCCGCCGCCTCGCCGAGCTGGGCTTCGACAACCGCGACTGCGAGAAGCTGGCCACCGGCCTGGCCGAGCTCGCCGAGACCGACCTGGACGAGTTCACCGACCGCGTCCGCCTCGCCCACGCCGACGACGCGGGCGTGTGGGCCGACATCGTCCTGACCCGCCTGCCCGGCGACCGGCCCGGCACCCTCTTCCCGGTGCTGATGGCCTCCGACGCCAACGAGGTCCACACGCTGCAGGAAACGCTGCGGCACCAGAGCATCCACGACTCGCTCACCGGCCTGTCCAACGCCTCCCGCTTCCGCACGCTGCTGGAGTCCGCGCTCAGCCCGTCCGCACGCGGTCAGGTCGCGTTGATCTACCTGGACCTCGACGGGTTCAAGGTGGTCAACGACGGGCTCGGCGCCGGTGTCGGCGACGCGGTGCTCCGCGGCGTGGCCACCAAGCTGAACGAAGCCTTCGCAGGCGAAGACGCGCTGGTGGCGCGGCTGTCCGGGGACGGGTTCGCGGTGCTGCTGCGCGGCGAGCTGACCACGTCGGGAGTGATCAGCCTCGTCGAGACCGCGCTGGAGGACCTCGCCGAGCCGATCTACATCGGCGAGCACGGCGTCGGGGTGAGCGCGAGCGCCGGGATCGTCGTGCGCGACGTGCGCGACGGCGGTGTCGAGGACATCGAGCGCGCGGCGGAGATCGCGTTGCACCGCGCCAAGGAAGCCGGCAAGGCGCAGTGGATGCTGTTCGACCCGGAGCTCGACGCGCGCGACCGCGCCCGCTACCGGCTGGGCGCGGAGATCGCCGGCGCGCTGGAGAACGGGCAGTTCGAGCTGATCTACCAGCCCACCGTGAAGCTGGCCAAGCCCGACGAGATCGCCGCGGTCAACGCCGGGCTGCGCTGGCACCACCCGGAGCTGGGTGAGCTGCCCGCCGAGGAGTTCTTCCCGCTGGCCGAGACGACCGGCATGACGATCCCGCTCGGCAAGTGGCTGCTGACCGAATCGCTGCGGGCGACCGCGCGCTGGCGCGAACGCTACGGCGAGGCCGCGCCGGACGTGTGCATCCGCCTGCCGAACAGGCTGGCGATCGAGCCGGACCTGGTGGCGCTGGTCAAGGAACAGCTGGACCGCAACGAGCTGCCGGCCAGGGCGCTGCGGTTGTGCACCGACAGCTCGTCGATCCTGGACCCGCGCGGCGAGGTGCTCGACTCGCTCACCGTGCTGGCCGATCTCGGCGCGAAGCTGGTGCTGACCGTGCAGGGCTCGGCCGATCTGGAGCTGATCCCGCAGCACCAGCTGTCGGTGCAGCACGTGATCCTGTCCGGGCCGGTCGTCGACGCGCTCGCCGATGGTGAGCCGGAGGTCGCGGCGCGGCACCTGGACCAGCTGGTGACGCGGGCGCGTGAGCTGAAGCTGCGGATCGGCGCGGAGGGCGTGCGCAGCCACGAGCAGGCCGAGCGGCTGCGGCGGCACGGCGTGATCGCGGCCCGCGGGCCGTTCGTGGCGGACACCGCGACCGGCGACGAGGTCGACCAGCTCATCGAGCAGCACACCGACGCGGCGGTGAGCGGGTGAAGCCGGGGGACGTCGTCCCGGACTTCACGCTGCCGGACGAGCGGGGCGAGCCGCGGTCGCTGAGCGGTTTCCTGGAGTCGGGGCCGGTGGTGCTGTTCTTCTACCCGGCGGCGATGACGCCGGGCTGCACCGCGGAGAGCTGCCACTTCCGGGACCTGGCGAAGGAGTTCGCCGAGGTCGGCGCGCAGCGGGTGGGGATCAGCCCGGACCCGGTGGCGCGGCAGCAGGAGTTCAGCGCGCGGCACGGCTTCGACTACCCGCTCCTGTCGGACGCCGAGGGCGAGGTCGCGACGCGGTTCGGCGTGCGGCGCTCGTTCGGCCCGCTGCTGACGAAGCGGCACACGTTCGTCATCGACACCGACCGGCGCCTGCTGGAAGTCATCAAGAGCGAACTGAGGATGGCCGTGCACGCCGACAAGGCGCTGGAAGTGCTGCGGGCGCGCAGCCGCTAGCGGCGGCGGGCCGCAGGGCGGCCGCCGAGGACGGCGCGGCGGTGCGCGCGTGCGGCGGTGGTTCGGCAGGTCGCGGGGCGGCCGCCAAGGGCAGCGGCGGTGGACTGGCAGGCCGCCGGTGCGGGCGCGGACCGCGGTCCCGCGCGGTTGTTCCGGGGGTGCTGCGTCGGCGCGACAGCCGGTTGGCGGCCGTGGCAAGGGTGCGCGGCTGTACCGGGAGGGCGGCCGCGCCGCGATTGCGGCGGTGGCCCCGGGCGGACCGTGGGGCAGCCGACGAGGGCGGCGCGGTGCCGGTGGCGCGGCAGGCTGCCGGAGCGATCTTTGTGACCGCTGACCGCGGTCCCGCGCAGTTGTTTCGGGGCGCCGCGCCAGCGCGACAGCCGGTCGGCGGCCGCCGCAAGGGCGCGCAGCCG
>NZ_AFWY03000109.1:0-3943 GCF_000231075.2 Amycolatopsis sp. ATCC 39116
AGCTTGCGCGCCCGCGCGCCAGCCGGGCTTCGCTCTCTCCTCCCGGCCAGCACGCCCCCATCGGCAGGCACAACCGCTCTGCCCGGCCGAACCTCCCTGCTCAACCGAGCACAGCCGCCGGGTCCAGAGCGCTCCCCAACGGCACCCGGCTGACCATCCCGGCCGGCAGGCGCACCGGCGCGACCTCGCCATACCCGAGCACCCCCAGCACCTTCCGGTCGGCCAGTGGGTGCGCCCGCCCCTGGTCGGTCACCAGCAGCACCGTCCCGGCGTACGCGGCCGCGCTCGGCATCGCCTCCACCAGTGCCGCCCGCCCGGGCTCGACGTACACCCGGTCGGCCAGCGGCATCCCGAGCCCGGTCCGGCCCGGCGTCGCCATCGCGGCGGTGGCGGGCATCCGCGGGCCGACGTGCACCACCGGCGCCGCGGCCCCGGGCTCGTACGTCGCGCAGATCGTGTCGCCGGCGGCGAACTCCGGGCGCTGCCGGGGCGCCGCGCCCGGGCCCGCGTCCGCGGCCGGCGCGATCCGGGCCTCCGCGGCTTCGGCCGGTCCCAGCGGGACACCCACCGGCTGGCCGCCCCCGTAGGCCTGCCGCGTCGCCGGGTCGGCCCGCTGGATGTCGTACTGCAGCGGCGAAATCGGCCGCAACCGGTCCGCCTCGGCGAGGTAGTGCTCCCGGTTGCCCGCGGTGTCCAGGACGAGCAGCTGCCCGGCGCGGATGTCCGCCCGCCCCGGCACCGCCGACGACGGACCGCCCAGCCCGGCCGGCCGGACCGGCGCGATCGGCTCCCCCGCGGGCAGCACGTCGACCACCGCCATGGCCGTCCGGATCCTCGGCACCGACTGCAGCGCCAACCCCACCGTCACCGTGTCGGCCTGCCGGATCCGGTGCCGGTGGCCCCCGGCGATCAGGTACTGGTCGCCGCTGGCCGGCACCTCGGCGAGCACCGCCTCCGCCGGCGCTCCCCCGGGCGCCCCGGCCCCGACCAGCAGCACCGACTCGTCCACAGTGGAGCCGTCCGGGCCGGGCACCGGCGGTGAGCACAGGCTCCAGCCACCGGTCAGCAGCTGCCCGGGGTCCGGCAGCGAGTCGGGCGCGCCGGGGATCCCGATCTCCGCACCCCGCGGCACACCCGCGAGCGAATCGCGCGACACCGACACCGTTTCGACACGTTCACCGAGCGCCAGCAGCGCCGAGGCGTAGTTCGTCACCGGGTGCAGCACCCCGTCGAGGTACACGTACCGCGCCCCGGTCTCCTTCGCCACGATCACCGCGGGCCGGTCCCGCCACGTCGTGTTCCCGCCGGGGTTGACCAGCCCGTACACGCCGACCGCGACGAGGGCCAGCACCCCCAGCACGATGCTGCCGATCGCGGCCCCGCTCGGACGGCGGAACGGCGGCTGCTCCGGATCGGGCTCCCGCGTCACCAGCGCGGAAATGGCCCGCTGCGCGAGGAACTGGTGCGCCTGCAGCAGGTCGCGTTTGGACGCCACCGCTCACCCGCCCAGTCCGCGGACCAGCCCGTACACCCCGAGCACCGCGCACAGCACGGGCACGCAGGCGAGCACGACCGCCACCTCGAGCAGCTCGGCGTAGCGGCCGAGGAACGGGCTGGGCAGCCGCTTGCTGTGGCTGAGCCCCGCCAGCACGGCCAGCCCGCCCACCACGATCAGCACCGGCGCGGTGACGGCGAACGGAAGCCGCGCGCCGGGGCCGAGCGCGAGCGCGCCCGCGGCGGCCACCCCCGCCAGCAACAGCGGCGCCCGGTGCCGCAGGGCCGGGTAGAGCCGGGCGCGCAGGCAGAACCCCACTGACAGCACGGACAGCAGCACGACGACCGCGGTGCCGCCCGCCCGCGCGACGACGCACAGGCACAGCACGGTGACCGTCGCCGCCCCGGCGATCATCCCGGTCAGCAGCTGGTCGGCGCGCACCACCGCGGCGTAGACCGCCTTCCTGGGCGGTTGCGGGTCGTCGCGCACCAGGTCCGCGGTGGTGCGCGGGAGCACCGGCATCGGCACCCGGCCGAGGCGGATCGCCAGCGGCCCGGACAGCGGCGACAACAGCAGCACCGCCACGGCCGCCACCGCCGCGCCGTCCGCGCCGTCCAGCGCGTCCGTGGTCGCCGGCCACGACGCGACCGCCCCCACGACGCTCGCGGTGAGACCGGCGACGAACACCTCGGCGCGTTCGACCACGGCGAGCTGCCCCAGCACCGCGGCGATCAGCAGCGCCGAACAGCCGCCGAGCACCTGCGGCGCGCCCAGCCCGGCAGGCTGCGGCCCGGCCGCGAGCACCAGCGCTCCCCCGGCGAAGGCGAACGGCATCGCGAGGGCAGCCACCACGGCGCCCGCCCCGGCGTCGCCGAACGCCCTGGCCAGCGCGGCGCCCGCGGCGAGCAGGACGACGCCGCACCCGAGCGCGGCCCACGCCGCCGTCCCCCACGGCGGCCCGGCCCGCAGCACGGCGGCCAGCGCGAGCAGGACGGCGAACGCCCCGGTCAGCAGGCCCGCCGCGCGGGTGTGCACCGGCCCCCACAGGCGCCCGGTGTGCCCGGCTCCCTTGGCGATGGTGTCGGCGAGGTCGTCGTAGGACAGTTCCGGCCAGTGCAGGCTCCGGGACACCAGGTGCAGGACCTCGCCGTCGCGGATTCCGTACGCGGCCGGCGTCCGGCCGGGTTCGAGCACGGTGCCGTCACCGCGGCGGAGCAGCCAGCCCCCGCCGGCCACCCCGTCGTCGTGCAGGCTTTCACCGGCCCGGCGCAGCAGTCCCGGCAGGATCTCCCCCACCGGCGACCGCTCGGGCACGGCGAGGTCGATCCGCCGCCCGGGCGCGTCGATGGTCACCCGGACGAGGTTCGTCGTCGTCATGGCCCCCACCATGGGCTCGCGGGCCCGCGGCGGGAACCGTTCCGGCAGGTACCGGCCACCGCGCTGGTTGTCATCGGATCCTCATGTTCGGACCGGCAAGGTGATCGGCATGCTCCCGGCGACGACCACACACCAGCCCCCGCGGCCCAGCGCCGCGGCCGCACCGCAGGCCACTGGGCGGCCGGTCGCGACCGTCGCCGCCCAAGCCGTCACCACCACCGCGACCCCTGCCAGGACCGCGCCGCCACGCCCCGTGGCACAGCCCACGACCCCGGCCCAGCCCGCGCCGGTCCACATCGGACACCTCGCCGAGCCGCCCGAGGAGACCCCGGAGCAGCGGCACACGCCCGAGCTGCCCGCGCTGCGGATCGTCTGCTGGCAGCTCGCGCTGGTGCTGGGCCTGATCGCGATCGGCCGCCCCTGGCCGGTGACGGCGGGCCTGCTGACCACCGCGGCGATCCTGCTGGTCTGGACCGCGGGCCGCGCGGACGGCCGCTGGCTGTCCGACGAGGTGCTGCTCCGGGCGCGCCTGCTGCGGCGGCGCCGTCGCGTGGCACGCGGCGGGGACCTGCTCGGCCACCTCGCGCCGGGAGCCCGGATCCGCACCGCCGAAGTCGCGGGCGTGCCGGCCGGGGTGATCAGCCGCGAGGAAGAACTGCTCGCCGTCCTGCGCCCGACCGGCGGTGATCCCGGTGCGTTCGCCCGGCTCACGCTCTCCGGAGCGCTGGTCTCGGGATCCGGGACAGCACCGGTGATCCGGCTCCAGCTGGTCCTGCACCGCGGTCCTCGGCAGACGGACGAAACCCGGGCCTGGCTCGCCGTGCGCGCGGTGCGCGAGCCCGGCCTGGCCACCGACGACGAGCTGCTCACCGCGCTGACCGGCGCGGTGCGCCGCACGCACCGCGAACTCCGCGCCGCGGGCCTGGGCGCGGTCGCCCTGACCGAGCAGGAACTGCGCGCGGCGCTCGCCGCGCTCACCCACACCGGCCCCGGCCGGGACCGGGTCGCCCGAGGAGCGGCGGTGCTGGCGCGCGGGACCGGTCACCCACGATCGGCGTGCGCGTGACCGGC
>NZ_AFWY03000108.1:0-4232 GCF_000231075.2 Amycolatopsis sp. ATCC 39116
GAACAGGCCCGCTCGGGCCTGTCCAAGCCGACCCGGGCCCCGCGGCCCGAACCAGCCGCCGGCCACCCCGGCGGCGACGACGAGCGCGACTTCGAGCACGGCCTTCCCGGCGAGCGCGGCCGGGCCGACGCCGCGCGCGGACAACACGGTCAGCTCGGCCCGGCGCCGGTCCACCCAGAACCCGCCCGCCGCACCGGCCACGACGAGCCCGGCGAGCGTGGCGGCCGCGGCGAGGGGCACGACCGTGCCGGTGAGCGCGCGGACGACGAGGTTCGCGCGGTCGGTCATCGCGGGCAGGTTCGAGACGAACTGGACTCGGTCCGGGTACCGGTCCACGGCCTGGTTGGTGTCGTCGCGCAGCCGTTGCAGGCCATCGAGGACGGGCACGGCGTTCGCGGTGGTGAGGCCGTCCGCGTCGAGCGGCAGTTCGATCGTGGTGCCGATCTGGACTCCGCTGCCTCCCGCCGCGCCGAGGAAGTCCTCCCGCGACAGGAGCGCGAGCGGGTAGATCGGGGTCTCGCCGAGCGGTTTGCCGCGGTACAGCTCGGCGAGGCTGCACCAGTACGGCTGGTCGGGGTCGGACCGCAGGTCCCGGTACACCGCCGCGACGGGGAGCGTGACGGTGCGGCCGGCCGTGGTGACCGGGACGTGGTCACCGGCGCGAATCCCCTTCTCCGCGGCGAACCCGTCGGGCAGCCACACGCCGGGGCCGCGGCCGCCGTCGAGGACGCGCACATGGTCGGCGAACCCGGTGCGGGCGACCAGGTTCACCTTGTTGCGGCCCAACTCGCCCTGCTGCAAGAGAGTGGTCACGGGTGCGGACAGCCGTGGCACGCGGCCGCCCTCGGTGGTGAGCGCCCGCTCGCGCGCGTCGAGGAGTGCCGGATTGTCCAGGCGCAGGGCCGAACTCACGTGCGCGCCGGTGTAGGCCGGGCAGGCGTCGGCGACCTGGCTCTGCAGGGCGGCGTTGCCCGCGGCGGACAGGAACAACGCGGCGGCGGCCGCGGGCAGCGCGACGAGGAACGCCGCAGCCGCCACGGCCACCGCGACGGACGGCCGGCGCAGCAGCATCCACGGCGCGCGCGACCACGGCGACGGCAACCCCCAGTGGTTCACCAGCGCAGTCTCGCACGGCGGGCGGGCCCGGTCGATCAAGTATTCTGGCGCGGGTGCGTGTCGAGATCGTCGCGCTCGTCGTGTCGCCGGTCCACGCCTACGAGGGCCGCCCGGCCGACGGGCCCCGCCCCGAGCCGGGTGCGGTGGCGCGCGAGTCGGTGACGGTGCGCGCCGGGCTGGGGCTGGTCGGGGACAGGTACTTCAACCACCCGGCGCATCGCGAAGCGGCGGTGACCGTGTTCGCGGCCGAGGCGCTCGACGCCCTCGGCTTGACCTCGCCCGATCCGGTGCGGGCCCGGCGGAACATCGTGTTGCGTGGCTTCGACGTCGACACGCTCGCCCGCACGCGGACGACGCCCGGAGCGGTGTTCAGCCTCGACAGCGGCGCGGGTCCCGTGCGGTTCCAGGCGCACCGCCCCGCGCACCCGTGTGCGTGGATGGACGTCGCGTTCGCACCCGGCGCTTTCCGCCGTTTGCGCGGCCACGGCGGGGTCCGGTGCGTCCCCTTGGACGACGGGGTCCTCCGGGTGGGTGCGGCCGAACTGCTGATTTTGACGGAGCGACCGGAATCGGCGTGATGGGTGAGCACGGGCTGTCCGTGTAGTGCCGCACGTCGCCTGAGCCGTCGCACACCGGTTGTATACAACGTGCATGATTCGCGCGGCACCGCCCACGGCAGCGGCGCTTCAGGCCGCTCCGCCACCCGGAACCTCCGCGCCACGCGCCCGCTCGGCAGCACCCGCCCCCGGGCACCGCCCCACCGGGCCGCGATACGCAGCGCTCACCCGCCCGCCCTCCTTGCGGCGACTCGCAGCGCCAGTCCACGGGCCGTAGCACCAGTCCACGGGCCGTAGCACCAGTCCACGGGCCGTAGCACCAGTCCACGGGCCGTAGCACCACCCACCCGGCGGCACCACCCACCCGGCCGCGACACGCGCCACCCACCTGCCCATGCGATCCCGACGTCGCGGCGCCAGCCCACGGACCGGCACCACCCACCCGCCTGCCCCAGCGCCAGCCGCAGATCGTGGCACCGCCCGCCTCACACCGGCTCGCAGCGTCCCGCTCCGCGCCGCGGCACCACCCACCCGGCCGCGCGTGGCATCAATCTGCGGGCGGCAGCTTACGGCGCCCGGGCCGCCCGGCTCTGGCCTCCCACCTGCCACCTCCGCCTGGGCGGCGGCACCTTCCCGCCCCCCGCTGGTGTCACCACCCGCCGGCGGGCAAGCCTCACCCGCCGGTCATCCACCTCCCGGGCGGCACTTGCGCCATCCCTCGTGGACCGGGCACTTCCGGCACACCGAGCGGTCACACAGGCGGCACAGCTCGGCCAGGGTCTGCTCGCTGCGGGCCTCCGGGCCGAGCAGCGCCTCGGCCACCGCGGCGAGCTGCGCGCGTTGCTCGCCGGACAGGCGCTCCACCAGGCGGTCGAGCACGGCCTGCCGCGCGGCCAGCGCATCCGCCGCCCGGCGTTCGCCCTCCGAGGTGAGCCTCAGCGGGCGCCTGCGGCCTTCGCTCTCGCGCGTGATCCAGCCTTGCTCGGTCAGCCGCCGGACCAGGTGCGCAGTGCCGGGCTGGGAGATGTGCAGGACCCCCGCGAGCCAGTCCGCCGTCCGGCCCGGCTGGTCCTTGATGGCGATCAGCGCCTCCCCCAGCGCTCCACCGGCGCCGACAGCCTCGGTGACCGCGTCCCGCACCGCGCTGGCCACCAGCAGCGACATCGCGCCGAGCAGGTTTGCGCTCCGCTGTTCCGGCTCATTCATAAGTTATGAATGTACGCGCCCTGGTGCTGATCGGCTGCCTGAACCTCGCCCAGCTGCCCATCGCGATGCGGCCACTGCTGGTGACGCTCACCGGCGTCGAGGCCACCGGCAGCTTCACCGCCGCGGGCCTGGCGGGCGCGGCGGCGGCCATCGGCACCGCGGTCGCCGCTCCCCTGTGGGCTCGCGCGCTGCCGGTCTCGGGCGACCGGCGGGTCCTCGTGCTGTCCGGCGCGTTGTTCACCGCGGCCCAGCTCGCGCTCGCCGGCACCCACGGGCCGGCCCTGTTCACCGGGCTCGCCGCGGCCTCGGGACTGGCCACCCCGCCGGTGTCGGCGAGCCTGCGCGCCATGCTCCCCCGCCTCGCGAGACCGCAGCTGACCAGGGCGTACGCGGTCAACTCGGTCGCGCTGGAAACGATTTACATCGGCGGGCCGCTGTGGGTGAGCGGCTGGGTGGCGCTGGCAGGGCCGACTGCGGCGCTGGCCGTCACGACCCTGGCCGGCGCCGCGGGGCTGGTCGTCGGGGTCGTGCTGGTGCCCGTGTTCGAGCGTGCCCGGCCGCGGCGCGGTGGCCTGTTGAGCGACCCCGCCGTGCACACGCTCGGCGCGGCCTACCTCGCCTACTGGGTGTGCATGGGGGCGATGTGGGTGCTGGTGCCGGCATTCGCCGAGCACGAGGGTGCCGCCGGGCAGTCGGGGTTGCTGGTCGCGGTGTGGTCGGCGGGCAGCCTCGCGGGCGGGGTGGCGCTGGCGGCCCGGCCGCCGCGTAGTGCTCAGCGGAACACCTACACCGCGCTGCTGGGCGCTCTCGCGCTGACGTCGCTCCCGCTGGCGTTGCCGGGCAGTGTCGCGGTGATGGCCGTCGTGATCGCCGTGTTCGGGCTGGCGCTGGCGCCGTGGCTCGCGGTGCACGACCAGCTCGTGGCGGGCGTCGGCGAGGACCGCAGCGGCGAGCTGTACGGCTGGCTGACGACGCTGGGGCAGATCGGCAGCGCGGCGGGCTCCGCGCTGGCCGGGCCGGTCGGCGACCGCTACGGCGGCGGCCCGGCGTTCCTCCTGGTCAGCGGGGCGCTGGTGATCGCGCTGGCGGTGGCCGCGACGAGGCGGCGCACCCTGCCGGACGTGGGCGCCTTGCGGTGAGCGGGAGCTGACGGAGGCGCCGCGCGAAGTCGCCAGGCCGCCGCCGAGCGGGCCCGAGCCACGGGAAGGCACGTGCCCAGCACCCCCCGGGCACAGCCGAAACCCTGGCTACAGGGGTGGTCCAGCCGAGCACTCGGCGCGGGAGGCGCGAGCCGGGCGGGAGGCGCGAGCCGGGCGGGAGGCACGAGCCGGGCGGGAGGCACGAGCCGGGCGG
>NZ_AFWY03000107.1:0-4331 GCF_000231075.2 Amycolatopsis sp. ATCC 39116
AGTTCGCGCCGCGGATCGGTTTCGCCTGGCTCTCGTAGACCTGGTTGCCGTCGGTGGCCTGGACGAGGAAGCAGTACTTGCGCACCGGATCCACCGGCACCCGGTGGCTGGTGTTGCGCTGGACGAGGACGGTGGTGCTCCGCTCACCCTCGGCGGCGACGATGACCGCGAAGTCCAGCGCCTCACTGCTGCGCCAGGACAGTTCGACGTGATCACCGAGGTCGACCGGGTCATTGAGGTCCAGCTGCACCGCCCGCCCCGACGGCGAGGGCAGCCCGGGAGCCCCGATCTGCGGCGGCACGGCCGCGACGTCCAGCTCGTCCGGGGTGTTCACCAGCACGAGCACGGCGGCCACCGCGAGCGCCGACAACACCGCCAGCGCCACGACGACGGAATTCATCCGCCTCGGCCGTCGGCGCGGACGGTCGGCCGGCCCGTACTCGACGAGCGGCGTGCCCAGCCGCGGCCCGCCCGGCGCCGGATGCGGGGCGGCGGGCCAGGGCGCTGCGGGTCGGTTCCCGGCCGCGGGGGGCCCGTAGGGTGCCGGCCCGGCCGGCGCCGCCGAGGCATGGGGGACCGGCGGCGAAGCCGGATTCAGCTGCGGCCCCGCGGGACGCAGGGCCGTGGGATGTGTGCCCGGGGGCGGCGTCCCCGGAGGCAGGGCGCCCAAGGGGGCCGGTGGCGCGGTCGGCGATGGCGCTCCTGCCTGCGATCCCTGCGGAATGCCCGGGGGTGGTCCCGCTGGCGCCCCCGCTTGCTGGGCCAGTGGCGGCGCGCCCAAGGGCACTTCCCCTGCCGCGTTGTGCGACGGCGGCCCCGGATGCGATCGCAGCGGGGGCCCGCCCGGAGGTGGCCCCGGCGCCACCGGCGGTGACGCGCGGAAGGACCCCCCGAAGTCGTCGAACGCCGGCCGCACCTGGCCGGGGGCCGGGGCGGCCATCCGGGCGGCCACGGTGGCCGCGTCGAGGGGGCGCGCGTCGGGGGACCGGGCCAGCAGCGCCGTGATCAGCTGCGCCAGCCCCGGCGGCAGATCGCTCCGCTCCAGGGGCGGCGCCGGCTCGTGCAGCACCCGCAGCACCAGCTCGCCCTCGGGCTCGCCGGGCCGTCCCTGGTGCGGCGACCGGCCGGTCAGCGCCAGGTACAGCACCGCGCCCAAGCCGTACAGGTCGGACCGCTCGTCGGCGGTTCCGTCGCGCAGTGTCTCCGGCGCCAGGAACCCGATGTCGCGCGCCGGGTCGCGGGGGAAGGCGCGGCGCAGCGCCAGGCCGAAGTCGGACAGCACCGCCTCGCCGGACGGCCGGAACAACACGTTCCCCGGGGTGACCCCGCCGTGCACCACCCCGGCCGCGTGCGCCGCGGCCAGCGCGGACGCCAGCGAGCGGCCCAGCGCCACCGCGTCGGCGGCCGCCATCGGCCCGAACGCCCCCACCAGCTCGGGCAGGGACTGCGCGCACAACTCCATCCGCAACGCGCACCGGCCGTCCGGGAGCTCGCGCACCGCGTCGGCCACCAGGACCGGCGCCCTGCCCCGCGCCGCGGCCAGCGCGGACAGTTCGGCGTCCAGCTCGGCGCGGGTGCCGCGGTCCAGCCGGCCCGGGTAGACCTTGAGCGCGAACGCCGTCCCGGCCGCCTCGTCCACCCCGGCGAACACGGTGGCGCTCGGCCCGTCGCCCAGCGGAACCAGGTCGCCGGGCGCGTCCCCCGCTGCCGTCATGGTGGTCGTCCTCGGAATCGCCGCCGTCGCCGGTCCCATGGTACGAACCATCACGCCCCGACCGCAGCCAGCACGTCCTCGAGCCGGAGTTCACGCAGCTCGGCGGGGTCCGGGATCCGGCCGAGACGCCGCAGCCGCCCGGACTGGGCCTTCCGCACGGCCTCGAACAGCTTCCGGGCGTCGCGCGCGTTGCCGAACGCGGGATCGGCCGAGATGCGGTCGAAGTACCCGGCAAGGACGGGCCGGGCGCGCGGGTCGAGCTCGTAGTCGCCGTCCGCCGCCATGCGGCCGGTGATGCCGACCAGCTGGTCCGGCGTGTAGTTCTCGAACTCGATCGTCTTCGCGAACCGCGACGACAACCCCGGGTTGGCGGCGAGGAACTGGTGCATCTCGGCGGTGTAGCCCGCGACGATCACCGCGATCTCCTCGCGGTGGTCCTCCATCAGCTTCACCAGCGTGTCGATGGCTTCCTGGCCGAAGTCGGCGCCGCTGCCGGTCTGCCGCGACAGCGTGTAGGCCTCGTCGATGAACAGCACACCGCCGAGGGACTGCTCGAACACCGTCGCCGTCTTCTCGGCGGTGTGGCCGACGTACTGCCCGACCAGGTCCCGCCGCGACACCTCGCGGAACTCCCCGCCGCCGAGCACCCCCAGTTCCCGCAGCAGCCTGCCGTAGGTCCGGGCCACCGTCGTCTTCCCGGTGCCCGGCGCGCCCGCGAAGATCAGGTGGTGGCTCAGCGCGCCGGTGGACAGCCCGGCCCGCGACCGCCACGCGTTCACCTGGATCTCGTCCACCAGCGACCGGACCTCGGCCTTGACCGCGGGCAGCCCGACCATGCCGTCGAGGTCCGCGAGCAGCGCGTCCAGCGGGCCGCCGCCGGACGCCCCGGCCGGTTCGGCCACCACGGTCGCGGCCGCCGAGGCCGCGAGCCGCACCGCGGGCTCGGCGGTGTTGGTGACGTCGCACCCTTCGACCGCGCCGCCGCAGTGCGCGCCCACGTCGATGCCGACGCCGCCCGCGTCGCTCACCGAAACCCGCCGCAGCACCGGTTCGCCGCGGTGGGCCACCAGGACCCCGGCCTGGGCGGTGCGGGTGATCCGGCAGTTCTCCACCACCGGCCGCGCGTGCTGGTAGACGTAGAGACCGCGCTGCCCGCACCCGCTCACGGCGCAGGACCGGATCACCGGATCCGCGCCCAGCCCGACGATCATCCCGTCGGCGGCGACGTTGTCGATGGTCACGTTCTCCACCACGCCGGACGTGCCTTCCAGCACCAGCCCGTGCTCCGCGCCGGTGATCGACACGTCGGTGATCGCGACCGGTCCCGGTCCGCGGACCGCGACGGCGGGTCTGCGCCCGGCGTGCACGCTGCAGCCGGTGAGCGTCAGGGCCGCGTGTTCGGCCTGCACCCCCGCCGCGTTTCCCGCCCGCACGGTCACCCCGTGCACGGTGAGCGCGCCGCCGCGGGCGAACAGCACCGGCACGTCCGCCCCGCTGCCGTCGAACACGACCTCGGCGCCCGCGGCCGCGCGGAGGGTCAGCGTGCGGTCCACCAGTTCCAGTGTCTCGGCGTAGGTGCCGGCGGCGATGGACACGCACGCGCCGTCCGGGGCGCCGAGCACCGCCTCACCGACGGTGGCGTAGGCGCCGTGCCGGCCCGGCGCCACGAGCAAGGTCCGGGCGGCGGTCGTCATCAGCTCGCCCTCCCCGCCAGCCAGCCGTGCCCGGCGGCCTTGACCCCGGCCTGGAAGCGGCTGCGGGCGCCGAGCCGGTTCATCAGCCCGGCGACCATGCGCCGCACCGTGCGCACCGACACGCCGAGCGCGGCCGCCGCCGACTCGTCCGTGCAGCCCGCGGACAGCAGAGCCAGCAGCTCCCGGTCGCGCCCGGCCAGTTCCGCGCACGACGGCGGGTCGGCCGGGACGAGCGGCACCGCGGCCGGCCACAGGTGTTCGACCAGCTCCATGATCGTGCCGATCACGCTGGGCAGCCGGAGCACCGCGATGTCCCGGTGCTCCCCGGGCAGCACGGCGAGCGCGCCGTCGATGACCAGCGCCTCGACGGGCACGACGGGCATCGTGCGAATCTCCGCGCCGGCCTGCGCCAGCTTCCCGAGGCGCCGGGCGGGGCCGGGCGTCGTGCGCGCGGCGTCCGGGACGAGCATCCGGTAGCGGACCCCGCGGCCGAGGTTGGCGTGGTCGACCGGGCGGAACGTGCTGACCGGATCGGCGGGGCCGCCGGACAGCGAGCTGACGACGAGCACCTCGCGTTCGGCGGCGGCCAGCTTGGTGGCGACCCGCGCGTGCCGGGAGACCAGCGCCCCCGCGGACTGTCCATCGAGGACCGAAAGGCGCGGCGGGGCCTGGCGTGCTTCGAGTGCGGGCTGGGGGATCATGGCTTTCCTCCGATCGGCAGCGACGCGGCGACGGCCGGTCCGTGCTGGTTGTCCATTCGTTCCAGGCGCAGCCCCGGGGGCGGCGCCCACAGCAGCCGCGCGACGGCCGAATCGGCGGCGGCGTCGGTCGTGGCGGCGACCCGCACCACCGCGTCGTGCCCGGGCACGGTGACCGCGACGGTGCGGGCGGCGCCGGGGACGGCGGCGAGCAGCTGGTGCAGC
>NZ_AFWY03000106.1:0-5542 GCF_000231075.2 Amycolatopsis sp. ATCC 39116
AGGCGGCGCGGCAGGCGCGCGGAGCGTCAGACCTTCCGGCCGACCCCGGCCCACACCACCGAGTCGTTGGGCTCGTCGAACTCGATCTGGGGCGCGTTTTCGCCGTTCTCCTCCGGGTGCCAGAGCGGCGTCCAGGTCGCGCCGGGCTCCACCATCTCCAGGTCACCGAACAGCGCTTCGATCTCCTGGCGCGGCCGCCAGATCACCGGCGTCGCCGTGGCGTCGTACATCTTGCCGAACTCGGCCATCTCCTTGGCGCGGCTCTCCGGCACCCCGTCGGCCGTGCCGTGCGACAGCACCAGGTACGAGCCGGGCGCGAGCAGCTCCCGGTACCGCGCCACCGCCGCCGGGCCGATGTCCGTGCCGTCCGGGCCGGGCTGGGTGACGTGCAGGACCGCGATCAGCATCAGCGCGACCGGCTGCGAGAAGTCGATGACGCCCTTGTCGGCGATCTTGTTCCACAGCAGGTCCGGGTCGCGCAGGTCGGCCTGGATCACCGCGTGCCGCTCGAGGTCGCCCTCCTTCTCCAGCAGCATCTGCGAGTGTGCGACGGCCACCGGCTCGTTGTCGACGTAGACCACGCGCGTGGTGGTGTCCAGCTCGTCGGCGACCTGGTGCGTGCTGCCCATCGTGGGCACGCCCGAACCGATGTCGATGAACTGCCGGACGCCCTGCTTGACCAGGTACCGCACGGCCCGATGCAGGAACAGCCGGTTCGACTTCGCCGCGGGGCGCACGAACGGGAACCGCTCCAGCGCCTTCTCCGCGAACACGCGGTCGACCGCGTAGTTGGCCTTGCCACCGAGGTAGTAGTCGTACACCCGGGCCACGTTCGGGTGGTCCAGGTCGACGCCTTCCATCGGGAACTGCTCGAACCGGGACTTCGCCATTCCTGCCTGCTTTCCGCCTGCGGAGATCAACGGGGATAGCGCGAATACTAGCGGTCGCCGCGAAGGCCCGGCGGGGAACCGCCCATCCCAACCGATGCGTGCCGATTCCGCAGGTCGCGCCCGCCGCGGGACTCCCCCGTTCAGGTGGCCCCACTGCGCCGTCTCCCGGCAGGCGCTGCGCCCGGCGCACTCCACCGCGAGCAGGGCGCGGCGGGGCCGTCAGCGGCCCCCCGACTCATCTGGAAAGCGCTTTCCAGGAGACCCGCGCGAGCGCAGACAGTCCGTCTAATTTGGACAGAAGGTTGCCCGTGGACCGGGTTGCGCGTACGTGCCCGGCGAGCGTGGACCATTTGGCGGACACCGGCACCGCGTTGTCAGCTGCCGAGGAAGGCGTCCAGTTCGTCGAGGAATTCCGGCCACGCGGGCTCGTGCTCGGTGAGGATGTGATTGCGGCTGTCCAGGAAGCACAGCCTGCTGTCGGGGATCAGCGCGGCCAGCTCCTGCGCCTGCGCCTTCGGCACCCGCAGGTCGCCGCGCGAGTGCAGGATCAGCGTCGGGCAGCGCACGGACGGCGCGATCGCGGACACGTCGATGTGGGCGAAGACGTCCAGGAAGCGCACCACGTTGTCGTTGGAGGTGGTGGCGCGCTGCAGGTCGTTGAAGGCGTCCCACAGCTCGCGGCTCGCGTCCGGGAGGAACTGGCTCGCGAACACCTGGCGGAACGTCGGGTCGTCGTGCCGCCAGCCGATCCGGCCGAGGACGAGGTCGAGTTCGGCCTCCTCCTTCTCCTCCGGGGTGGCGGCGCGGGCGAACCGGCCGCGGCTGTAGGCGCCGGCGAGCACGAGCCGGGACACGCGCTCCGGGTGCCGCACGGCGTAGGCGATCGCGACCGCGCCGCCCTGCGAGATGCCCAGCAGCGGGAACCGGTCCAGCCCCACCCCGTCGACGACCAGCTCCAGGTCGTCGACCCAGTCGTCGAACCGGAACTCGCCGATGTCCCAGTCGGACAGTCCGCAGCCGCGCTCGTCGTAGCGCACCAGGGTGTGCCGCCGGGCGAGGCCGTCGAGCCAGTGCGCCCAGATCGGGCTCGTCCACTCCAGGTCGAGGTGGGTCAGCCAGTTGGCCGCTTTGACCAGCGGCGGCCCGCACCCGGACACGGCGTAGGCCACGCGGACGCCATCCGGTGAGCGGCAGTAGCGGATCTGCTGCGGGGCGCGGGTGCGCGGCGGGACGCCGCCGTTCTCCCGGACGTCGGCGACGAAGCGGTAGCCGACGCCGTGCACGGTCGCGACGATGCGCTGCCGCTCGCCGCTGTCGCCGATCGCGCGGCGCAGCGCCTTGACCCGGCTGGTGAGGGCGGACTCGCTGACGTGCCGGTAGCCCCACACGGAGTCGAGCAGCTCGGTCTTGCCGACCACGCGGTCGCGGTGCCGGATCAGGTGCGTCAGCAGGGCGAACACCTGCGGCTCGACGTGGACCGGCTCCCCGCGCCGGCGCAGCTCGAACCGCTGGGGGTCGACCTCGCAGTCCTCGAACTCGTACACCACGGCCCCCTCGCCACGGAATCTCCACATCATCCCCACGATTCCGCCAAGTCACCAGACCCCCTGACGGGTCACCCTGAACCGGACACATCCGGCAGGAGGACGCCATGACCACCACCGAGACCCCGTACCTGCTCGGCAACGAGCCCGAGGAGCTGCGCCGCCTGGAGGAGCAGGCCGCCGCGCTGGCGCCCGCGACCAGGGCGATCCTGGCGCTGGCCGGCATCGAGCCCGGCATGCGCGTGCTGGACCTGGGGACCGGCGCGGGGGACGTGGCCTTCGAGCTGTCCAGGTTGGTGGGGCCGTCCGGGTCCGTCGTCGGCATCGACCAGTCGTCGAAGGCGCTGCGCTGGGCGGCGAGCCGGTGCGAGGCGCAGGGGCTGCGCAACGTCTCGTTCGTGCACGACGACCTGCACGAGATGCGGCTGACCGGCCAGGTGGACGCCGTGGTCGGGCGGCTGGTGCTGCTGTACACGCCGGATCCGGCCGCGGTGCTGCGGAAGTTCGCCGGGTACGTGCGGCCGGGCGGCGTCGTGGTGTCGATGGAGTACGAGATGAGCGTCGCCGGGCTGCTGCCGGCCACGCCGCTGAGCGAGCGGGTGACGCATTGGATCATGGCGGCGTTCGCCCGGTCCGGCCTCGACCCGAGCCTCGGCGCGCGACTGGGCGCGGTGTTCGCGGACGCGGGCCTGAGCGGCGCGACGGTGCTGGGGCTGCAGGCGTACCGCCCGCCGGGCGACCCGACCGGCAGCCGGATGGCGGCGGGCATCATCCGGACCCTGCTGCCCGTGCTGACGCGCACCGGGCTGGCCACGCCGGAGGAGGTCGGCATCGACACGCTCGGGCAGCGCTTCTTCGACGACCACGTGAACAGCGGGGCGACCTTCCGGCCGCCGACGCTGGTCGGGGCCTGGGCGCGGGTCGCGGGACGCTGACCGCCCGGGGCGACGGCCGCCGGGGGTGCCGGGTGCTGGGGGCAGCACCCGGCACCCCTGGCGGCCGGCACATGTCGAGAAGCGGGCGAAGTGCCTCGACGTTCCGGGTGACAATGGCACCGCACCCGAGGAGGACGTCATGCCGGCACTGGACAAGGAGTTCGAGGCGACCCTGCTGAAGAGCGAGGCGAAGGGCGGCTGGACCTACGTCGTGATGCCCGGGTCCGCCGAGTACTTCGGCACGCGCGGGCTGGTGAAGATCCGCGGCACCATCGACGGCCACCCGTTCCGCAGCTCGTTCATGGCGCTGGGCGACGGCACGCACAAGCTGCCGGTGAAGGCCGACGTGCGCCGCGCGATCGGCAAGGACGCCGGCGACACCGTGCGGATCCGCCTCACCGAACGGCTCGGCTGACCGGTTTGACGGCCCGCACGATCGCCGAGTGCATGCCGTCGGCGACCGGGTGGCTCGGCGTCACCTCGATGCCGGTGAAGCCGGCCGCGGCGAGGCCGGCCCGGTACTCGGCGAAGGTGAGCGCTCCGGCGATGCACTCCGTGTAGGAGCCGCGTTCGGCGCGCTCGGCGGGCGTCAGGTGGTCCTCGGCGACGACGTCGCTGATGCCGATCCGCCCGCCGGGGCGCAGCACGCGGAACACCTCCGCGAACACCGCGGGTTTGTCGACGGACAGGTTGACCACGCAGTTGGAGATGACGACGTCGACGCTGTCCGCGGGCAGCGGGACGGACTCGATGTGCCCCTTCCGGAACTCGACGTTGGCCGCGCCGGCGCGCTCCGCGTTGGCGGTGGCCAGCGCGAGCATCTCGTCGGTCATGTCGAGCCCGATCACCCGGCCGGACGGCCCGACCCGGCGTGCGGACAGCAGCACGTCGATCCCGCCGCCGGACCCCAGGTCCAGCACCGTCTCGCCGGCATTGAGGTCGGCGACGGCGAGGGGATTGCCGCAACCGAGGCTCGCGCGGACCGCGTCCGCCGGGAGCGTGGCCCGGTCGGCGTCGTCGTACCCGCAGCCACACGATTCGCCGCAGCATCCGCCGGTCACCGAAAGCGCTGCCGCGGCGTAGCGCTCCCGAACCTGTTCCCGCACGTCCTCGCGCATGCCGTCACGCTACCTCGATGGATGTCGAATTAGAAGGTTGTCGAATCAGGGGTGGCGAGAATCCGTCGGAACGTGGCACTCCAGCCACTACTGCGCGGGGGCGCGGGGACCTAGTTTCGGGTGCCATGATCGTCATCGCGCTGCTCATCGGCGCCGCCTACGTCGTGGTCAACTCCTTCATCCCGGAGGCGCACCGCCGCCGGTTCAACGCGGTGTTCGTCGCCGGCGCCGGCGCCGCCTACCTGAGCGGGGGCGGGCTGGGGATCTGGGAGTTCGCCTTCACCGCGGCCGCCACCTACGTCGCCTACCGCGGACTGGAGTCATGGACGTTCATCGGCATCGCCTGGCTGATGCACACCGCGTGGGACGTGGTGCACCACCTGCGCGGGGAGCCGATCGTGCCGTTCGCGGAGCACTCGTCGCTCGGGTGCGCGATCTGCGACCCGGTGATCGCGATCTGGTGCTTCGCCGGCGGCCGCCCGGTGCTCAGCGTGCTCCGGAACCGGCTGGTGCGGTCCTGACCCGGTGCTTCGTGTCCTTGCGGCGGGTCTGCACGAGTGCCATCAACGCGCAGCCGAAGAGCCAGGCCCCGTACGAGCCGAGCGGGACGCTCGCGTTGCGGGGCAAGGAATGCAGCACGAGTTCGGTGAGCACGATGACGAACGAGACGACGCAGCCCAGCGTCAGGCAGGTGATGGACGCCGGGCTGCGGGCGAGCAGCAGCCCGGCGCCGGCGAGCGACAGGGTCATGCCCGCGCCGTACAGGAGGGCCATGAGCGCCAGGGGGATCGGGTTGTCCGCCGCGGGGAGGAGCACCACCGCCGCGGCGAACCGCAGCAGGCACAGAAAGCCCGCGCCGAAGCCGAACACGACCGCGAAGACGGTCGAGACCCTGCTCGCGCCGTACGGTTTCGCCGCCACCGATACCTCCCTCTGGCCGGGGATCCGACGGTAGGTGGTGGGGTGGCGTCGTGGGTGGGCGCTGGCAGGAAGCGGTCAGGGCCGGTGGGTCGGGCGCCGCGCGGCCTTGCGGCGAGCATTTGGAGAACACAGGG
>NZ_AFWY03000105.1:0-5659 GCF_000231075.2 Amycolatopsis sp. ATCC 39116
CCCACCCTGCGGGAAGCGGCGGTGTTCGCCGCGGGGCGCCCCGGCCGGCGGCCCGCCCTGGAGACAGTCCAGCCGCTCTGGTCCGCTCAGCGGGATGCGGCGATGGTCCGGCCCTATCCCGGCTCACCCTGCGGGAAGCGGCGGTGTTCGCCCCGGCGGCGGCGCGCCCCGGAGACAGTCCAGCCGCTCTGGTCGGCTCAGCGGGATGCGGCGATGTTGCGCCGCACCTGGGCGGGGTCCCTGCGGGCCGGTTCGCGGCCCGCGGGCTGGTGCGGCGCCGGGCCCGGGTCGATCGGCGGGATCGGCTTCGTCGTGGCGGCCTCGGTGACCGACATCGGCTCCCCGTGGTGCCGGATCTCCACCGGCTTCCCGGACAGCAGCCGGTACGTCGCGTCGTCGCGGTGGATTTCCACCAGGAAGCGGCTCTCCCGGAAGCACATGCGGAACTGGATCCGCTCCAGCGCGGGCGGCAGCCGCGGCGCGAAGCTCAGCTTGCCGTCGTGGTCGCGCATCCCGCCGAAGCCCGCGACCACCCCCATCCACGCCCCGGCCAGCGACGCCATGTGCAGCCCGTTGCGCACGTTGTTGTGCACGTCGTGCAGGTCGGTCAGCGCCGCCTCGCCCAGGTAGTCGTAGGCCAGGTCCAGGTGCCCCACCTCGGCCGCGATCACCGACTGCGTGCCCGCCGACAGCGACGAGTCCCGCACCGTCCTGGCCTCGTAGTAGGCGAAGTTGCGCTGCTTCTGCTCCGGCGTGAACGCGTCGCCCCGCAGGTGCAGCGCCAGCACCAGGTCGGCCTGCTTCACCACCTGCTTGCGGTACAGGTCGAAGTACGGGTAGTTCAGCAGCAGCGGGTAGTTCTCCAGCGGGGTGCCGGCGAAGTCCCAGTCCAGGTGCTCGGTGAAGCCCTCCGACTGCGGGTGCACACCGAGTTCTTCGTTGTAGGGCACATACATCTGCTCGGCCGCCCGCCGCCAGCCCGCCACCTCGGCTTCGTCCACACCGAACAGTGACGCGACCTCCGGCACCCGCTCGCAGGACGCCGCCGCCTCGCGGAAGTTCCGCTGCGCCATCAGGTTCGTGTAGACGTTGTTGTCCGCGACCGCCGAGTACTCGTCCGGCCCGGTCACCCCGTCGATGCGGAACCGGCCGTGCCGGTCGAAGTGCCCGAGCGACATCCACAGCCGCGCGGTCTCCAGCAGCAGCTCGGTGCCGCACTGGCGCTCGAACTCCGCGTCGCCGGTGGCCCAGTAGTAGCGGGCGACCGCGTCGGCGATGTCGGCGCTGACGTGGAACGCCGCCGTGCCCGCGGGCCAGTACGCCGAGCACTCCGCGCCGTTGATCGACCGCCACGGGAACGCCGCGCCGCGCAGGCCGAGCTGCCGCGCCCGCTCCCGCGCCTTGGGCAGCGTGGAATGCCGCCACCGCAACGCATCCCGCGCCGCCTCCGGCACGCTGTAGGTCAGCACCGGCAGCACGAACGACTCGGTGTCCCAGAACGCGTGGCCGTCGTAGCCCGGCCCGGTCAGCCCCTTGCCGGGGATCGCGCGGCTTTCCCCGCGGGCCCCGGCCTGCAGGATGTGGAACAACGCGAACCGGGTCGCCTGCTGCAGCTCCGGGTCGCCGTCGATCTCGACGTCGGCGGTCTCCCAGAAGTCGTCGAGGAACGCGCGCTGCTCGGCCAGCAGCCCGTCCCAGCCGGTCTGCAGCGCCCCGGCGAGCGCGGCGTCGACCTGCGCGCGCAACGCCGGCACCGAACGCTGCGCCGACCACCCGTAGCCGACGAACTTGGTCAGCCGCAGCACCTTGCCCTGCGGCACGTCCACCGCGATGCTCAGCCGCGCCAGGTCCTCCTCGGCGAGGATGTCGGTGCGCAACCCGTCCGGCGACTCGATCTGGTGGTCCATCGCCGCCGCCACGCGCAGCCCGGACCGCCGCGTCTGGTGCACCAGCACCGCGCGGTAGTGGTCGGCGAGGAAGAACTCCGACTCCAGCGGCGACTGCAGCGCCGCGGCCACCCGCGGGTCCCTGGTGTCCGACTCGATCGGCTCGTTCGCCAGCAGGTCGGACTGCAGCACCAGCTGCATCTTCCCGTCCAGCGGCTCGACCTCGTACCGGATCGCCACCACCGCGCGCTGGGTGAACGACACCAGCCGCTGCGTGCGCACCCGCACGTGCCGCCCGGTCGGCGACGACCACTCGGTGGTGCGGGTCAGCGTGCCCGTCCGGAAGTCCAGCACCCGCTCGTGGGAAGTCGCTGTGCCGTAACGCATGTCGAACGGCTCGTCCTCCACCAGCAGGCGGATGATCTTGCCGTCGGTCACGTTCACGACCGTCTGCCCGGCCTCCGGGTAGCCGTACCCCGCCTCGGCGTAGGGCAGCTCGTGCTCCTCGTAGAAGCCGTTCAGGTAGGTGCCGGGCAGGCCGCGCGGCTCGCCCTCTTCGAGGGTGCCGCGCAGGCCGATGTGCCCGTTCGACAACGCGAAGGTCGATTCCGTGCGCTGCAACTGGTCGACCGCGAGGCCGCGCCACCGCAGTTCCCACGGCGCGCACTCGTAGCCGCGAGTCACGAGGCTCATGCGTCCCCCAGCAGTTCCGCGAGATCGTCCACCACCACGTCGGCGCCGTGCTCCCGCAGCGCCTCCGCCTGGTCCGCCCGGTTCACCCCGACGACGAACCCGAAGTTCCCGGCCCGGCCGGCTTCCACCCCGGCGAGCGCATCCTCGAACACCGCCGCCCGCGCGGGTTCCACGCCCAGCGCCTTCGCCCCGGCCAGGAACGAGTCCGGCGCCGGTTTGCCGCGCAGCCCGTCCCGGGTGATGACCAGCCCGTCGATGCGGGCCTGCACGAACGGGGTGAACTCCGCCGCGTCCAGCACCGCCTGCGCGTTCGCCGACGACGTCACCACCGCGATCGCCATCCCGGCGTCCCGCGCGGCCTCCAGGTACCGGCGCGACCCCGGGTACGGGTTCGGCCCGCGCTCGGCGATGATCCGCAGCACGAGGTCGTTCTTGCGGTTCCCCAGCCCGTGCACGGTGTGCTCGGTGACCGCGTCGTCCGGGCCGCCCTCGGGCAGCTCGATCCCGCGCGAGGTGAGGAACGTGCGCACTCCGTCCAGCCGCGGCCGCCCGTCCACGTAGCGGGCGTAGTCCGCGTCGGTGAACGGGTGGAAACCGCTTCCGTCCCGTTCGCGCAGGAACTGGTCGAACGTCTGCTTCCAGGCTTCCCGGTGCAGCGCGGCGGTGCCGGTCAGGACACCGTCCAGGTCGAACAGGCACGCGGTGATGCCGTCGGGCAACCCGATCATGCCTGCACGGTACCTGCGAACCGGCGGGCTCGCCGCGTGCCACCGCCGTATAACGACCTATACCGCGCGGCTCTAGTGTTGCCGGTGCGGCCGCACGTGGTGGATGAGCTCGTGGACGGTGGCGTCCGCCAGCCGGTACCGGACGATCCGCCCGGTGCGCTGCGCGGTGACCAGGCCGTGCGCGCGCAGCAACCGCAACGCCTGGGACACCGCGGTGTCCGTCATGCCCGCCGCCACCGCCAGATCGGACACGCAGATCTCGCGCGCGTAGTGGATGCACACGAGCAACGTCAGGCGCGACGGGTCGGCCAGCACCGAGAACCGCTCGGCCCACTCGCGCACCACATCGCGGTCGCCGAGGCCGTCCAGCGCCGCCTCGACGGCCGGACCGTCGATCACCCGGCGTGCCGCCTCACCTGCCACCCCGGAATCGTCTCATCCGCGCGCGCCCGAGGACTGGCAGGATCGCACCGTGACCGACATCTCCTTCCGCACCGCACGGGAACTGCGCGCCGCGCTCGGGGCGCGCGAGCTGTCCGCCCGCGAGGTCGTGCAGGCGCACCTGGACCAGATCGAGCGCGTGAATCCGGACGTCAACGCCGTCGTCACGCTCGTCGCCGAGCGGGCGCTGGCCGAGGCGGCCGAAGCCGACGAACGCGCCGCCCGCGGCGCGGAACTACCGCCCCTGCACGGGATCCCGGTCGCGCACAAGGACACCCACGAGACTGCGGGCATCCGCACCACCTTCGGCTCGCCCCTGCACGCCGACCACGTGCCCGAACGCGACGAGCTGGTGGTCGAGCGCATGCGGGCCGCCGGGGTGATCAGCATCGGCAAGACCAACGTGCCGGAGTTCGCCGCCGGCTCGCACACCTTCAACCCGGTCTTCGGCGCCACCCGCAACCCCTACGACCTGTCCCGGTCGGCGGGCGGGAGCAGTGGGGGCGCGGCGGCGGCGCTGGCCACCGGGATGCACCCGCTGGCCGACGGCAGCGACCTCGGCGGGTCGCTGCGCAACCCGGCGTCGTTCTGCAACGTCGTCGGCTTCCGGCCGTCGATCGGGCGGGTGCCGTCGTGGCCGGCGCCGCTGGGCTGGTCGGGGCTGGCGACGGCCGGTCCGATGGCCCGCACGGTCGCCGACGCGGCCCTGCTGCTGTCGGTGCTCGCCGGCCCGGACCCCCGGTCGCCGATCGCGCTGGACGAGCCGGGGGAGACCTTCGCCCGCCCGCTGGACCGCGACGTGCGGGGCCTGCGGATCGCGTGGTCGCCCGACCTGGGCGGCAGCGTGCCGGTGGAACCGGAGGTGGCCGACGTCGTCGAGGCGTCGGCGAAGGTGTTCGGCGACCTGGGGTGCGTGGTGGAGCGCGACTGCCCGGACTTCGCCGGCGCGGACGAGGCGTTCCGGATCCTGCGGGCGTGGCAGTTCGCGGTGAAGTACGGGCCACTACTGGAAACCGAGCGGGACCGGATCAAGGACACCATCGTGTGGAACACCGAGGAGGGGCTGCGGCTGTCGGCGACCGACGTCGGCCGCGCCGAAGTCCTGCGCACCGAGCTGTTCCACCGCTTCCGCGAGTTCTTCACGCGCTACGACTTCCTGTTGCTGCCGGTCAGCCAGGTGCCGCCGTTCGACGCGGAGCTGGAGTACCCGGTGCGGGTCGCGGGCCGGGTCATGGAGACCTACCTCGACTGGATGCGCTCGGCCTACTTCGTGACGGTCAGCGGCTCGCCCGCGTTGTCGGTGCCCGCCGGGTTCACGCCCGGCGGCCTGCCGGTCGGGCTGCAGATCGTGGGGCCGCACCGCGCCGACTTCGCCGTGCTGCAGCTGGGGCACGCGTTCGAGCAGGCCACCGGGGTGGGGCGGCGGCGACCGGCGGTGGCGCGGTGAGGGCGCGCGAGCTGTGGGTCGTGCTGGAGACGCTGCACGACGTCACCTACTTCGCGCCGCAGGCCAAGGCGGCGCACGAGGCGGCGGGGCTGCGCGGGTTCTGGCGCGGCTACGTCGCGACGCGGGCGGCGCCGCTGGGGGCGGCCGGGCTCGGCGTGGTGACCGCCGTGTTCTACGGCTTCGCGCCGTCGTTCCTGGCGCGGTCGGTGCCGTCGATCTGGGATGTGGTGTCCCCGGCGGAGGCGCTGGCCGCCCGGAGCGCGGGCGCGGTGGCGGCGTTGCGGGACCACGTGCGCGAGGTGCCGGCTCCGGTGCTGCCGGTGCTGCGGCGGATCGTGGCGGCGGCCGGCTGGGCGGGCCGGCCGCTGGGAGCCGCGAACGCCGCCCTGCCGTGGCCGGACGACCCGCTCGCGGCGCTGTGGCAGGCGGCGACGACGTTGCGCGAGCACCGCGGCGACGGGCAC
>NZ_AFWY03000104.1:0-6087 GCF_000231075.2 Amycolatopsis sp. ATCC 39116
CGGCGTGCACGGCCAGCTGCGCGGCCAGCTCGTCCCGCCGCGCGGCCAGCGCCGCCAGCGCCTCCTCCGAGGTGTCCATCGACGCCAGTCGCGAGTTCGCGTCCTCGGCCCAGGCCAGCACGCCGTCGATGTCGGGCGCGTACTTGCGGGTCAGGGTCTTCAGCTCGGCCTGCCTGGCGAGGATCTGCTCGAGCAGGCCCGGATCGGCGTCCAGCCCGTCGAGGTAGCCGCCCAGCTCGGCGCCGACGTCGTTGAGCAGCATCTCGGCCTCGGCCAGCCGCGGCTCCAGGTCCCGCAGGGCCGAGTCGTCCGCGCCGGCCAGCCGCCGCCGGGCCTCGCCGATCAGGCCGAGCGCGCCCGGCTGGTCCGGGTCGCCGTCGGCCGCGCCGGACACCGCGGCCTGCGCGCCGCTCGCCGCGGCCCGCAGCTCCTCGGTCGCGGTGAGCCGCTTGACCTGCTCGGCCAGCTCCGCGTCCTCCCCCGGCTTCGGGTCGACCGCGGCGATCTCGTCCAGACCGTGCTTGAGCAGGTCCGCCTGCTGCGCCATCTCGCGGGAGCGGCTGGTGCGCTCCGTCAGCTCCGCGACCACGGCGAGCCACTCGTCGCGCACCTCCCGGTACTGGCGCAGTGGCTCGGCGACGTCGTCCCCGGCGAACCGGTCGAGCACCTCGCGTTGTTCGGACGGCCGCAGCAGCCGCAGCTGGTCGTTCTGGCCGTGCACCGCCAGCAGCCGGTCGGCCAGGTCGGACAGCACGCTCACCGGCACCGAGCGGCCGCCGAGGTGGGCGCGGGACCGCCCGTCGGCGCCCACCGAGCGCAGCGCGATGAGGCTGCCGTCCTCGTCGGTCTCGCCGCCCGCGTCGGCCACGATCCGGGCGACGTGACCGGCGAACACGCCTTCGAAGCGTCCTTCGACGCTCGCCCGGCCGGAGCCGTTGCGGACCTTCGACGCCTCGGCGCGTCCCCCGGACAGCAGGTGCAGCCCGGTGACGACCATGGTCTTGCCCGCGCCGGTCTCGCCGGTGACCACAGTGAATCCCGGGTGCAGTTCGAGCAGGGCGTCCTCGATCACTCCGAGGCCCTGGATGCGCATCTCGGCCAGCACGCAGACCACCGTAGCGGTCCGCTCCGACAATCCGCGGCCGCCTCGCCTCAGCGCGCGTGCCGTTCCCGCCAGCTCTTGACGGGCAGCGAGAACTTGTGGACCAGCCGGTCGGTGAACGGGCCGGGGTGCAGGCGGGCCAGCCGGACCGGGACCTCACCGGCCACGACCTCGACCCTGGCGCCGCGCGGCAGGGCGATGTGCCGCAGCCCGTCGCAGGTCAGGACCGCGGGCGAGCCGTACGGGTCGACGCCGACGGTGATCACCGAGTCGCGGGAGACGACCAGCGGGCGGGAGAACATCGCGTGCGCGTTGCTGGGGACGACGAGCAGCGCCTCGACGTCGGGCCAGATGACCGGGCCGCCGGCGGAGAACGCGTAGGCGGTGGAGCCGGTCGGAGTGGCGCACAGCACACCGTCGCAGCCGAAGGCGGACACCGGCCTGCCGTCGACCTCGATGAGCGCGTCCAGGATCCGCTCGCGGGTGCTCTTCTCGACGCTGGCCTCGTTGAGCGCCCAGGTGCGGGCCACGACCCGGCCCTCGACCGACACCGTGACGTCGATCGTCATGCGCTCCTCGACGGTGTACTCGCGCGAGACGACCCGCCCGACGGTCTCGGTGAGCGCGTCCGAATCGGCCTCGGTGAGGAAGCCGACGCGGCCGAGGTTGACGCCCAGCACCGGCACCCCGGCGGGGCGGGCCAGTTCGGCGGCGCGCAGCAGGGTGCCGTCGCCGCCGAGCACGAGCACCAGCTCGGCGCCGCGGGCCGGGTCGTCACCGGGCGCGACGAGGGTGCACAGCTCGTCGAGGGAGTCGTGCTCGATCAGTTCCTTGACCTCGTCGTCGATGACGCGCAGCCCGATGCCGGCCTCGTCGAACCGGGTGGCGACCTCGCGCGCGGCGTCCTTGGTCGTCTCGCGGTCGGGGTGCATGACCAGCAGGACCTCGCGGCGCTCGCTCACTGGGGCCCCTTCCCGACCGCGTCGCGGACCAGTTGCTCGACGTCCTGGTCCGGCACCGGGTCGCGGCGCAGCCAGGCGAAGTACTCGACGTTGCCGGACGGTCCCGGCAGCGGGCTCGCGACCACGCCGTGCGGGTGCAGGCCCAGTCCGGCGGCGGCGTCCAGGACGTCCAGGACGGCACGGGCGCGCAGTTCCGGGTCCCGCACCACGCCGCCGCTGCCGAGGCGTTCCTTGCCGACCTCGAACTGCGGTTTGACCATCGGGACGAGGTCGGCATCGGCGGTCGCGCAGGCGGCGAGCGCGGGCAGGACCAGGCGCAGCGAGATGAACGACAGGTCGCCGACGACCAGGTCGACCGGTCCGCCGCACTGCTCGGGGGTGAGGTTGCGGACGTTGGTCTTGTCCAGCACGACGACGCGCTCGTCGGTCTGCAGCCGCCAGTCGAGCAGTCCGCGGCCGACGTCGGCGGCCACCACCTGGGCGGCGCCGCGGCGGAGCAGGACGTCGGTGAACCCGCCGGTCGAGGCGCCCGCGTCCAGGCAGCGTTTGCCGTCGACGGACAGCCCGGCCGGTTCGAAGGCCTCGAGCGCGCCGAGCAGTTTGTGGGCGCCGCGGGACGCCCAGCCCGGGTCGTCGGTGGCTTTCACGACGATCGGCGCGCCGGTCTCGACGCCGGTGGCGGGTTTGCTGGCGACCATGCCGTTGACGGTCACCTTGCCCTCGCTGATCAGCGTGCTGGCGTGCTCGCGGGAGCGGGCGAGGCCGCGGCGCACCAGTTCGGCGTCGAGGCGGGCCCTGCGGGGCATCGCCTCACACCTTGTCGATGCTGGACAGGGCGGTGGTGAGCTCGGCGTGCACGGCGTCGAAGCGCTCGACGTGCTCGGCGAGCGGGATCCGGTCCAGGTCGTCGAGCGCGGCCATGGCCTCCTCGATGCCGGCACGCGGGTCCTGCTGCGGCGCGGCGGCCGGCGGCGACCCGGGGACCGGTCGCGGCGGTTGCGGAGTCGGTTGGTGCTGCACGGTCACCACGCTAACGGATCGGGCGGCCGCCGGACGGCAGCCCCAGCTCCGCGAGGATTTTTCCGGCTCGGTCGTCCCCGGCCCGGAGGGCGGTGACGCCGGTGTCCCAGGCGACGGCGCAGAGGGTGCGCAGCAGGGCCAGCGGATCGCCGTCGCCGGTCACGACGAGCGTGTCGCCGTCGCGGCGGACATCCCAGCCTGCCTGCGGGGCGACGCGCAGTTCGTCCGCGGGTTCGGTCAGGGCGCCGAGGTCGGCGCCCAGGTAGGTCGGCCGTTCGGCGGGGACCGCGGTGACGAGGGTGGCCGGCGTGGCGACGCCGGTGAGCACGCACAGCGAGTCCATGCCCGCGGTGACGGCGCCCGCGATGTCGGTGTCCAGCCGGTCCCCGATCGCCAGCGGACGGCTCGCGTTCGCCGACTTCGCGGCGGTGTGGAACAGCGGGGCCTCGGGTTTGCCGGCGACCTCGGGGGTGGCGCCGGTGGCCGTGCGCAGGGCGGCGACCATCGAGCCGTTGCCGGGCAGCAGGCCGCGTTCGGTGGGCAGGGTGGTGTCGACGTTGCAGGCGACCCACAGGGCGCCGCCGCGGATGGCGACGCACGCTTCGGCGAGGTCGGCCCAGCCGGTGGCGGGGTTGTGGCCCTGCACGACGGCGGCGACGTCGTCCCCGGCCTCGCGCACGGGCTCCAGGCCCACGGCGGTGATCTCGCCGGCGAGCGCGTCGGTGCCGACGACGAGGACGACCGCCCCGGCGGGCAGCCGTTCACCGAGCAGCCGGGCCGCGGCCTGGGCGCTGGTGCTGACCTCGTCCGGGGTGGCGTCGACGTCGAGCGCGCGGAGGTGGTCCGCGACGTCCCCGGGCGCCTTGGAGGCGTTGTTGGTGACGAAGCGCACCGCGGCGCCCTGGTCGCGCAGCTGCCGGATGGCCGCCGCGGCCCCCGGGATGGGCCGGGGGCCGTGGTAGACGGTTCCGTCGAGGTCGAACAGGAACGCGTCGTAGGCGGCCTGGAGGGCGTCAGCCATTCGCGAGCTCCGCGGCGCGCTCGGCGGCGTCGGTCTCGTCCTCCGCATCGGCCTCGGCGGCGTGCAGGAACCAGCGGAGGGCTTCCTCGGTGCGGTCGGCCGCGACGAGGTTGTCCGCGTAGGCGTAGAACAGCCGGGCGCTCCACGGGTCGCGCTTGCGCGGGTCGAGGTCGTCGCCCTGCAGGGAGACCACGGCGGCGTCCACCTGGCCGAGGTCGCGCCGCGCCCCGGCGGCGACGATCTTCAGCTCGATCTCGACGTCGCGCGGCAGCTTGCGGCCCTGCATCTCCTTGGCGAGGTCGAGGGCGCGCTCGGGGCGGCCGAGGGCGCGCTCGGCGTCGGCGATGACGGCGATGTGCTGGTCGGTGTGGGTCATCCGGCGGACGGCCCGCAGCTCGGCCAGGGCTTCCTGCCAGCGGCCGGCGTGGTAGGACACCAGGCCGAGCGCCTCGCGGACGATGGGGATCCGGGAGGCGCGGGTCTTGGCGTACTTGGCGTGCGCCAAGGCGGCCTCCGGGTCGGTGTCGATGAGGTTGCCCGCCGCGACGAGGTGCTTGCCGACGGTCTCGGCGAGCGACTTCGGCAGGGAGCGCAGCTCGCGCCGGACGTCCGGGTCGAGGTCGCTGTACTCGATGTCCTCCGGCAGTTCCGGAGCTTCGAGCAGTTCCCGCGCGAGGGCCGCGTCGTCGAGATCCCGGCCACCCCGCTTCCCGCGGCGATCGTCGGTCCGGCGCTCCGCGCGGCGCGCGTCACGGAACTCGGCGTCGGCGATCTCGACGTCGTCCTCACGCGCGACCGGCGAGGCGACCTGCTCGATGGTGTCGTCCTCGTCGAAGCCGTCAGCGAGGTCCTCGTCGGCGGTGGCGTCGTCCGGGAGGTCTTCGCCGGCGAGGTCTCCGGGCCTGCCCTCGGCGCTGTCGTCGGCGGAGCCGACGCGCTTGCCGGGCTTGCCCGCGGTGTCGTCGCCGCCGGCGCCGGCGCCCTCGGCGCCCTCTCCGGGCCTGCCTGCCGCGTCCTCATCGGCGATGCCAGCACCCTCGTCGGGCCCGTCCGTGTCGGCGCTTCCGTCCCGGGTGTCCGCAGCGCGGTCCTCGGCAGCGCGGTCCTCGAAGGTGCTGTCGTCACCGGCGGCGCCGGTAGCGTCCACGAGGTCGGCGCCGGTCGTGTCCACGAGGTCGGCGCCGGTCGTGTCCACGAGGTCGGCGCGGGTCGCGTCCGCCGGAGCGGTGCCGGTCGCGTCCGCCGGAGCGGTGCCGGTCGCGTCCGCCTGGTCGGCGATCTCGCCTTCGCTGATCGTGTCGGGCGTGGAACCGCTGGTCACCACGTCGTCCGCGGAGTTCCGGGCCGGAGCCTCGTCCAGCCGCTCCTCCGCTGTCTCCGCGGCAGCCTCGGACCGTTCGTCGCGCTTCCAGCCCGGCCGGTCGCCCCGGTCGAACTGCCGGCCGGCACGGTCGTCGCGTTCGAAGCGACCACCGGCACGGTCGTCGCGCTCGAAACGGCCGCCGGAGCGGTCGTCGCGCTCGAAGCGGCCACTGGCGCGGTCGTCGCCGGGCTTGCGGGCCGGCCGGTCGCCCCGGTCGAACTTGCCGCGCGTCCGGCTGGAGTCGCGGTCGTCGAAGCGGCGCCCGCCCGATCGGGTGTCGTCACGGCGCGGGCCGGAACGGTCGTCGTCCCGCTTGCCGTAGCCGCCGCCGCGCCGGTCGTCGTCGCGCTTCCAGCCCGGCCGCTCCCCACGACGCTCGTCGAAGGACCGCCCGCCACGGTTGTCGAAGGACCGCTCACCACGGTTGAAGTCGCGACGCTCGCCACCACGGCCCTCGGAAGAGCGACCACCACGGTCGAAGTCACGACGCTCGCCACGGCCCTCGGCGGGCCGGCCACCACGGTCGAAGGAGCGGCCACCGCGCTGATCGTCACGCCCGCCACGGTTGTCGAACGAGCGCCCGCCACGGTTGTCGTCGCGGTTCCAGCCGGCACGTCCC
>NZ_AFWY03000103.1:0-6152 GCF_000231075.2 Amycolatopsis sp. ATCC 39116
CGCGGCGTCCGGGAGCGGCTTCTCGTACGCCCACGCGAGGTCCGGGTGCGTCCGGCCGCCGACCTCGGCCGACCAGTACCGCGCCCGCCCCTTGTAGGCGCACGTGGTCTCCCTGGCCGACTCCCGCAGCCTGCTGAAGTCCACATCGGACGGTGGCAGGTACAGCCGCGGCGGCAGGGACGTCTCGAACACCAGCAGCGGCGCCTTCGTGTCCGCCAGCGCCACCCCGTCGACCTCCACCCGCACGTGCCGCGAACTGCGCCGCACGTCGACGCGGTGGAACGGGTCGCGCGGGTGGGACACGATCGGCTCGTCCTCTTCGAGCCACTCGTCGAACGCGTCGAAGTCGGTGATCACGTACTCCGCCAGATCCGGGTCGTCCGGCCGGAACCCGGCGCCCTTCAGGACCACCCCATCCAGGCTCAGCGTGAGCGGCGCGCCCGCGGTGGTGTGCGCGGCGAACCCGGTGCTCGGGTCCAGCACACCGGTGTTGGGCCCGAGCGACACCGGGTGCCACTCGACGTCGGACGGCGGGGCGGGCGTGAGCGAGGCGTGGACGTCGGCCGCCGGGAAGGCGTACTGCGGCACCACCCGCCGCGGCTCCCACACCAGGGCCGCTCGGCGGGAATCGGCGAACACCTTCCCGCCGGCGACCGCCCGCACCCGCTTGCGCGTCGGCTCGAACCGCAGTTCGGGCAGCTCACGCGCCTGACGAAGGCTCAGCTGCAGCGCCATCGCCCCACTGTCCGCCCCGCCGCCCCGCGCGTCAACGCCGCAGCGCCTTGCGCGCCAGCCAGTTGCCGAGGAACTGCGCGCCCTGCACCAGCACGATGATCGTCACCACCGCCAGCCACGTGACCACCCAGTCGAACCGGTGGTAGCCGTAGGTGATGGCGAAGTCACCGAGCCCGCCGCCGCCGACCGCGCCCGCCACCGCCGTCATGTCGACGATCGCGACGAACACGAACGTGTAGCCCAGGACCAGCGGCCCGAGCGCCTCCGGCACCAGCAGCGTGAGGATGATCCGCAGCGGGCTCGCGCCCATCGCCCGCGCCGCCTCGATCACGCCCGGGTCGATGGTGACCAGGTTCTGCTCGACGATCCGGGATATCCCGAACGTCGCCGCGAACACCAGCGCGAACGTCGCCGCCGCGGTGCCCAGCTGGGTGCCGACGACGAAGATCGTCACCGGCCCGATCGCGGTGATGAAGATGATGAACGGGATTGGCCGGATGATGTTCACCAGCACGTTGAGCACGGTGAACACGAACCGGTTCGCCAGCAGCCCGCCCGCGCGCGTCGTGTAGAGCAGGATGCCCAGCACCAGCCCGAGCGCGCCGCCGACGACCAGCGTCACCACGGCCATGCCCAGCGTCTGCGCGATGGCCTCCCAGAACACCGGGCCGAGGGTCTCCCAGTCCAGGCTCATGCCGCGATCTCCTCGATCTCGGTGGTGGCGCGCAGGTCCGCGATCAGGGCGTCCACGTCGGCGTCGGCGCCGATCAGTTCGAGCGTCAGACCGCCGAACGACCGGCCGGACAACGCGGTGATGCCGCCGTAGACGATCTCGAACCGCACGTTGTGCTTGCCGACCGCGTCGGACAGCACCGCGCCGAGCCTGCCGTCGTCGTGCACCTTCGCCGACACCAGCCGCCCGCCGTGCCGCGCCCGGATGCGGTCCAGGTCCGCGCCGTCCGGGGTGTCCCGCACGACCGACCCGACGAACCGCTGCGCCGTGCGCGTCTTCGGCGACGAGAACACCTCGAACACGCTGCCCTGCTCGATCACCCGGCCGGAGTCCAGCACCGCGACCCGGTCGGCGATCTCACGCACCACCTCCATCTCGTGGGTGATCACCACGATCGTCACGCCCAGCTCGGTGTTGACCCGCTTGAGCAGCCGCAGCACCTCGCCGGTGGTCTCCGGGTCGAGCGCGCTGGTGGACTCGTCGGCGAGCAGGATCTTCGGGTTCGTGGCCAGCGCGCGGGCGATCCCGACGCGTTGCTTCTGCCCGCCGGAGAGCTGGTCCGGGTAGTGCCACGCCTTGTCGGTGATGCCGACGAACTTCAGCAGCTCGGCCACCCGCGCCTTCCGGCGCGCCTTGTCCCACCCGGCGATCTTCAACGGGTAGGCCACGTTGCCGAACACCGTGCGCGAGCGGAACAGGTTGAACTGCTGGAAGATCATGCCGATTCCGGCCCGCACTTCACGCAGCTCCCGCTCGCGCAGCGTGGTGAGGTCCACGCCGTCGACGAGGACCCGGCCGGAGGTGACCGGTTCCAGCGCGTTGATCAGCCGGACCAGCGTGCTCTTGCCCGCGCCGGAGTAGCCGATGATGCCGAAGACCTCGCCGGCGGCGATGGTCAGGTCGACGTCTTCCAGGGCCGTGACGTCACCGAACCGCTTGGTGACGCCCTGGAACTCGATGAGCGCGTTCACTTCTTCGCGGCCCGCACGGTCTGCTCGAGGCGGTCCAAGATCGCCTGCAGGTCGGTGTTCGGGCGCTCGACCAGCACGGCGGTGTTCTTCGACTCGGCCTTCACCTCGCCGGCCACGCGCGGATCGCGGTAGAGCTGGGCGAGCTTGAGGTAGGTCGGGTTGTCCTTGTCCTGCGCGCGGGTGACGAAGGTGTTGATGTAGGGCTCGGCGGACGGGTTGGCCGGGTTGTCGTTGAACAGCGCCTTCGACGGGTCGAGGTTCGCGTCCAAGGCGAAGTTGTTGTTGACGATCGCGCCGTCGACCGAGGGGAGCGCGGCCACGGTCTGCGAGGCGTCCACCGGCGTCACCGTGACCTTGGAGGCGGCCTGGTCGATCTCGGCCGGCGTGGACAGCACGTTCCCGCCGCCGCGCAGCGAGATCAGGCCGGCCGACTGCAGCACGAGCAGGGCGCGCGCCTGGTTGGTCGGGTCGTTCGGGATCGCGATCCGGCCGCCTGCCGGGATGTCGGCGAGGGTGGCGTGCTTGCGCGAGTAGAGGCTCAGCGGCACCACGTAGGTCGAGCCGATCGGGGTGAGGTCCTGGTTCGCGCTGACGTTGTAGTTGGCGAGGAACAGCAGGTGCTGGAACAGGTTCACGTCCAGCTGGCCCTGCGCGAGCGCCGGGTTGGCCTGGGTGTAGTCGGAGAAGTTGACCAGTTCCAGGTCGATGCCGTTGTCGGCGGCGATCTGCCGGAAGGTCTTCCAGTAGTCGGCGCTGGCGTCGGTCACGCCGATCTTCACGGTGGTGTGACCGGCGGTGGTGCCGGAGTCCGATGTCGTGTTGACGACGATCAGGACCACGGCGACGAGGACGACGACCACGGCGAGGATGACGCCGATCAGCGGGCCACGCTTCCGGCGCGGCTTTTCGGGGAGGATGGCGTCGTCTGGGGTGTTTTCGGACATGGCGCCATCCTGCCGACGATCACCGGGTTGGGGGACTGCTGTCCCGCCTGGTGATCGGCGGCAGGATGGATTTGCCTTCGATCGTCCGGTTGTGCTAGTGGATCATCCGCGGTAGCGGCCCTGGGTCTGGACGTTCAGCTCGTCCATCCGGACCGACTTCGCGCTCGCCGTGCGCGGGTCGTGCAGCGCGAACACGTCCAGCCCCTTCTGGATGTCGGAGGAGTAGATGTGGCCGTTGTAGTAGTAGGCCGACCACGACCCGCCGACGATCAGCTGCTCGGTGGACAGCGGCCCGCGCTCCCAGTGCGCCAGCTCCTTCGGGTGGGCGGAGTCGGTGAAGTCCCACACCGAGATCCCGCCCTGGTACCAGGCCTGCACCATGATGTCGCGGCCCTTGACCGGGATCAGCGAACCGTTGTGCGCCACGCAGTTCTCGGTCGCGGCCTGCTCGCGCGGGATCTTGAAGTAGCTCGCGAAGCGCAGGCTGCGGTCGTCGCCGCGGCCGGTGATGTCGTAGATCGCGTCCGCGCCGCGGACCGCGCCGATCCCCGCCGAGCACGCCGGCTGGCCGCCGCCGCCCAGCTCGTCGGTGAAGACGACCTTGGTGCCGTCGTTGTTGAACGTCGCCGAGTGCCAGAACGCGAAGTTGGTGTCGTCCTGGACCTGCTCGATGATCCGCGGGTGCTCCCGGTCGGAGATGTCGAACAGCACGCCGTCACCCATGCACGCGCCCGCCGCCAGGTCCTTGTCCGGGTAGGCGGTGATGTCGTGGCAGCCGGAGGTGGCGGTGACGTAGTGGTTCGGGAAGGTGCCGGGGATGCCGGGGTTGCCGCCCTCCGGGCCGAAGACCACCGGCTCGTTGACGACGGCCGCGGCGGCCGGGTTGCGCACCGGGACCTTGACCACGGAGATCAGGTCGTGCGGCGGCTGGCAGTCCGGGAATTCCGGGCGCGGGCTGTAGGAGGAGACGTAGAGGTAGACGTCCTTGCCGTTCTTGCCCGGCACCAGCGTGTGGGTGTGCGAACCGCACTTCGTCTCGACCGCGGCCACGTACTTCGGGTTGGCCAGATCGCTGATGTCGAAGATCTTGATGCCCTCCCACGAGTTCTGGTTCGTGGCGGGCTGGCCGGCGCTGGCGCAGGAGTTGTCGCTGCGTGAGGAGTCGGTGGACAGGAACAGCAGGTCGCCGGACACCGACACGTCGTTCTGCGAGCCGGGGCAGAGGACCTGGCTGACGATCTTCGGCTTGCTGGGCTTTTTGATGTCGTAGATCGTGAAGCCGTTGTAGTTGCCGACGATCGCGTGGTCGTCGGTGAACGCGATGTCCGTGCCGAAGGCGTCCACGTTGTCGAACGGGGCCTGCTTCGGGATGTTCGCCAGGTGCTGGATGTTGCGGGACTGGCTGACCTCGTCGACACCCGGAATGCCGGGAGCGGCCGACGCCGGTGCGGCGCCGAGTGTGGTCAGCGACAGGGCGATCGCGCCGGCGAGCGCGAAGAGCCGGCGTCTGCGTTGCGTCCCCGGAGCCACGTGGCCAACCCCTTTCGTTCGGAAGAAATACGAAGTATGCCCGGATCCTCGGTGGCGAGGACAGCGCCGAAAGTAGGCTTTTCCTGCGGTACGGTCGCGGGAACGGACGAGTGCGAGGAGGCCTGGGTGCGGGGGTTCGTCGTGGGAACGCTGCTGGCCGCGGCGGTGCTGGCGTCGGCGTGCGCAGCCGAGCCGGAGGCGCCGCCGGTCGTGGTGCCCGGTGCGCCAGGGGAGCCGGCCCGCACGCTGCCCGCGGACGAGGCGGGCTCGGCGGTGCCGGCGAACCGGCACAACGACGCCGACGTGTCGTACGCGCAGCGGATGATCATGCACCACCAGCAGGCGATCCGGATGGGCGAGCTGGCGCCGGCGCGGGCCGCGCGGGAGGACGTGAAAGGCCTGGCGGCCCGCATCACCGCGACGCAGGCGCCGGAGATCACGTCGATGACGGCGTGGCTGCGGCAGCGGGGGCTCGAGGTGCCGGGGGAGCACGCCGGCCACCACGGCTCGCACGGGCCCATGCCGGGGATGGCGACCGAGGAGCAGCTGGCGGCGCTGGCGGCCGCGTCGGGTCCCGAGTTCGACCGGATGTTCCTGCAGCTGATGACAGCGCACCACGAGGGCGCGATCACCATGGCGACGGAGGTGCTGAGCGCCGGGTCGGACGTCTTCGTGGAGGAAATGGCGACCGACGTGATCGCCTCCCAGAGCGACGAGGTGACGCGGATGCGCTCGATGGCGGGCTGAATCCGCGCCCGGCGAGGGGCTGCCTCGACTGCCCTCGGCCCAGGGCAGCCCGGCCGGGGCCGGGCGCGCTGAGCGGCCGCACTGGCCACCCGCGCCCGCTACCGGCTGGCCCTGCCGCGCTCGCCGCCTACGGCGGCGTGCCCGCCGCTCCCTGCGGTGCGCCCGCCGCTCCCTGCTACCCGCCGCTCCCTGCGCTGCTACCCGCCGCTCCCTGCGGTGCCACCCGCCGCTCTCGCCACCGGCCAGCTTGCCGCGCCTGCCGCTTCCGGCGGCCCTACTACGCGCTCACCGCCGCTCCCGGCGGCGCGGACCGCCGCCGTGCGCACCGGCCCTGCCGCGTCTGCGGCCTGCCTTGCTGGGTTCTGCAGCGCTTGCCGCGCTCGCGGCTCCCTGCGGTGCCACTCGCCGATCGCCACGGGCCAGCTTGCCGCGTCCGCCGCTCTCGCCAGCAGCCAGCTCGCCGCGCTCACCGCCGCTCCCGGCGGCGCGGCC
>NZ_AFWY03000102.1:0-6367 GCF_000231075.2 Amycolatopsis sp. ATCC 39116
CCGCCGAGCCCCGCTTCCGGCAACCGCTCCGGCCGCACCCGCTCCGCGGGTGGTCGCCGCTACCCCTCCGCGGGGTCGCCGCTCCCCGGTCCGCGGGTGGTCGGCCCAGGGCACCGCCTCCGGCTATCTGTCCCGGTCCGCGAGCAGCGCCGCCAGCGCCTCGAGGTCCGCGGCGCCCCTCGGGTCCGGCACGGCGGCTCTCAGGTGCGCCCTGGCGCGTTCCAGCAGCGCCGCCGCCTCGGTGCGGGTCCACTCCCGGCCGCCGGCCTGGTCGACCAGCCGCGCGGCCCGCACCAGGTCCGACCCCGCCAGCTCACCCGGCGCCGCGTACAGCGACGCCAGCTCCCGGCCCGCGGCCGTCCCCGAGGTCAGCGCCGCCACCACCGGCAGCGACTTCTTGCGGTTGCGCAGGTCCGAGAACACCGGCTTCCCGGTCGCCGCCGGGTCGCCCCAGATCCCGAGCAGGTCGTCGACCATCTGGAACGCCAGCCCGGCCGCCTCCCCGAACCGCCGCAGGTGGGCGACCTGCTCGGACGACCCGCCGCCGAGCAACCCGCCCAGCGCGCACGCGCACCCCAGCAGCGCCCCGGTCTTGCCCTCCGCCATCAGCCGGCACTCGTCCAGCCCGACGTCGGCACGCTGCTCGAACGCCAGGTCCGCGCCCTGGCCCTCGATCAGGTCCTGCACCGCCGCGCCGAGCACCCGCAACGCCTCCCGCGCCGCCGGGTGCCCGCTCGCCGCCAGCACGTCCGACGCCGCCACCAGCAGGCTGTCCCCGGCCAGGATCGCCGGCCCCGCCCCGAACAGCTTCCACACCGTCGGCCGGTGCCGCCGCGTCTCGTCGCCGTCCATGACGTCGTCGTGCAGCAGCGAGAAGTTGTGCACCAGCTCGACGGCGACCGCGCCGGGCAGCGCCGGCCCCCACTCGCCGACCGCCCGCGCCGCCGCCAGCACCAGCGCCGGCCGCACCGCCTTGCCGCCGCCCCCGCTCGCCGGCGCGCCCGTCTCGTCCGCCCACCCGAAGTGGTAGGAGACCAGCGGCCGCATCGACTCCGGCAGCCGCGCCACCGCCGCTCGCAACGCCGGGTCCACGCACCCGCGGCTCCACGCCAGGAGTTCCCGCGCCGTCCGGGTCCCGGCCACCGTCTCCGTCACCGTCCGACCTCCACGTGTTCGAGCACGCCCAGCGCGTCCGGGACCAGCACCGCGACCGAGAAGTACGCCGTGACGAGGTAGGACACGATGGCGCGCGAGTCGATCCCCATGAACCGCACGTTCACGCCCGGCTCGACCTCGTCCGGCAGCCCGGTCTGGCGCAGCCCGATCACGCCCTGGCTGTCCAAACCGGTCCGCATCGCCAGGATCGACGTCGTCCCGGTCCGCGACACCGGGATCTTGTCGCTCGGGAAGATCGGCACCCCGCGCCACGTGGACACGACGTGACCGTCCACTTCGGTGCTCTCCGTGGCGATCCCGCGCGCCGAGCACTGCCGCCCGAACGCCGCGATCGCCTTGGGGTGCGCCAGGAACAGCTTGGTCTTGCGGCGGCGGCACAGCAGCTCGTCCAGGTCGTCCGGGGTGGGCGGACCGGTGCGGGTGTGCAGGCGCTGGCTGAGGTCGGCGTTGTGGAGCAGGCCGAACTCGGCGTTGTTGAGCAGTTCGGACTCCTGCCGCTCGCGCAGCGCCTCCAGCGTCACCCGCAGCTGCTGTTGCGTCTGGTCCATCGGCTGGTTGTAGAGGTCGGCCACGCGGGTGTGCACCCGCAGGATCGTCTGCGCCACCCCGAGTTCGTACTCGCGGGGGCTGAGGTCGTAGTCGACGAACGTGGCCGGCAGCGCGGGCTCCCCGGTGTGCCCGGACGCCAGCTCGATGTTCGCCTCGCCGTGCTTGTTCTGCGCCAGCTGCGAACTCCGCCGCAGTCCGTCCACATGGGACCGAAGCTCCGGCGAGGTGTCCAGCAAAGCCAGCACTTCCCGCTGCGGCAGGGCGAGCACCGTCACCGGCGTCTCCGCCCGGACGCTGTAGGCCCACGGCTCCGGCGACTCCGCGAGCACCTGCTGCCCGAGGTAGTCGCCGTCGGCGAGCACCCCGAGCGTGACCGGGTCGCCGTAGTCGCCGCGGCCGATCTTGCTCACCTTGCCGTGCGCGACGAGCAACGCCTCGCCGGTCGGCTCGCCCGCGGTGACGATCGTCTCGCCGGCGCGGTACTCGCGCTGCTCGAACCGGTCGGCCAGCGCGGTCAGGACGAGCTGGTCGTCGAAGCCGCGGAACAACGGCAGTTCGGCGAGGCTGGCCGGCACCACCCGGACGCGGCCCGCCTCGACGGTGAAGGCCACTCGGCCCTGCCCGGCGACGCAGGTGAGGCGCCGGTTGACCCGGTAGGTGCCGGCCTCGGTCTCCTCCCACGGCAGCAGGCTCAGCAGCCACCGGCTGGTGACCGCCTGGTTCTGCGGGACGGACTTGGTGGTGCTGGCCAGTTTGCGGGCCGCCGCCGTGCCCAGGCTCAGCCGGGTTTCGGTGTGCTGGAAGGTCTGCAGGGTTACGGTCAACGGACCCAACCACCCCTCGTTCGCTCGTGGGTTCCGCGGGTCAGCTCGCGCGGCCGATCTCCACCTTCTCCAGCACGGCCAGCGCGTCCGGCACCAGCACGGCCGCCGAGAAGTACGCCGACACCAGGTAGGAGATGATCGCCTTCTCGTTGATGCCCATGAACCGCACCGACAGGCCGGGCTCGACCTCGTCCGGCAGACCGGTCTGGTGCAGGCCGATCACGCCCTGGTTCTGCTCGCCGACGCGCATCAGCAGGATCGAGCTGGTGCGGGTCTCCGACACCGGGATCTTGTTCGACGGCAGGATCGGCACGCCGCGCCAGGACGGCACGTGGTGCCCGTTGAACTCCACGCCCGCCGGGTAGATCCCGCGCGTGTTGCACTCGCGCCCGAACGCCGCGATCGTCTTCGGGTGGGCGAGGAAGAACGCCGGCTCCTTCCACACCGCGCCGAGCAGCTCGTCCATGTCGTCCGGCGTCGGCGGGCCGGTGCGGGTGTGCAGGCGCTGCTTGACGTCGGCGTTGTGGAGCAGGCCGAAGTCCTTGTTGTTCAGCAGCTCGGACTCCTGCCGCTCGCGCAGCGCCTCGATGGTCAGCCGCAGCTGCTGCTCGGTCTGGTTCATCGGCTGGTTGTAGAGGTCGGCGACGCGGCTGTGCACGCGCAGGACGGTCTGGGCGACGCTCAGCTCGTACTCGCGCGGGGACATCTCGTAGTCGACGAACGTGCCGGGCAGCTCCGGTTCGCCTTCGTGCCCGGAGGACAGCTCGATGCTGGCCTCGCCGTATTCGTTGCCACTGGACAGTTTCCGGGCGCGGAACAGTTCGATCTGCTCACGCAGCGCCTCGGACTGCTCGACCAGCTCGTCGAAGCCGCGTTGTTCGAGCACCAGCACCGTGCAGGAGGTGACGGCCTTGACCGTGTACTCCCAGATGCTCGAGTCGTCCAGCAGCGAGTCGTCGCCGAAGTGGTCGCCGTTGGCCAGCACCCCGAGGTTGGTGAAGTCGCCGTACTCGCCGGGGCCGACCTTGCTGACCTTGCCGTGCGCGATGAGGAAGGCCTGGTCGGAGGCGCTGCCGAACTCGACGATCACGTCGCCGGGCTCGTACTCGCGCTGCTCGAACCGGCTCGCGAGCGCGGCGAGCACCTCCTGGTCGTCGAAGCCGCGCAGGATCGGCAGCTCACCGAGCTCGGCGGGGATGACCTCGATGTTCCCCGCGGTCGTCACGAACGTCACGCGCCCGTCGCCGACCGCGTAGGACAGCCGCCGGTTGACCCGGTAGGCGCCGCCGGAGGCCTCCACCCAGGGCAGCAGGCGCAGCAGCCACCGCGACGTGATGGCCTGCATCTGCGGGACGGACTTCGTCGTGGTCGCCAGGTTCCGCGCGGCGCGGGTGCTCAGGCTCTGCTGCTGGCTGCCGCTGTCCAGTGCGGGCACGGCGGGATCGGTCACGGTCACGGCAAATACCACCCATCGTCGAAAATCAGATCCGCGAATTGGAAATTGGTGATCCGGCGAACTGGCGCCTTGTTTTCTCGGCCGGCGGAAGCGACGTTAGCACCGGCGTTGCGGACCCGTACAGTCACTCGTCCGTGGCGCGGCGTGATGGCGATTTCCGGAAAAGCACACGTTCGGCGGTTCCGGCAGACTCACGGTAGACCGGAATGGACGGTGATCACCCGGGCCGCCCAACCGGGCCGGTCCCGGTGGTGTGACCCGCTCGGCAGCGTGCGCCCGGCATTTCCGGTTCGTTGCTCCGAACGGGCTGAAACTTCCCGGAGTCTGGGAACGCCGTGGTCCGCGCGGCGCAACAGTGACGTCCTACCCTTGGCTGCCAACGGAAAAACCGCGCCGAGTCCGAGGTGGAGTGACGTCCGGTGACCGGAACTCGCCCGGTCGGCCCAGCCGCGCGTCCGGCCGCGCGTTGGCCCTCGGACAACAGGGCCGGGAAATTCGCGGAATAGGTGCCTGCTGCTCCGAACAAGTGACGGCGAATAATCCGTTCTATTCCGTCGGGCTGAAAGAGCGGAACCGAACTTGCCGCCGTGATCCGCACGCGCCTAGCGTGGACCGACGTCCTTTTCCCGTTCGGGAGGCACAGCCGATGAATGTCTACGTGGCCGGTTCGCTGTGGGTGGTGGGCGCCGTCGGGCTGGGCGCGCTCATCGCCTACCTGGTCCGCCGTTACGGCCTGGACGAGGGCAGACCGGACAACAACGACGCGGCCGGCCAGGCGTTCACCATCGTCGGCGGCCTGCACGCGGCGGTGATCGCGTTCGTGCTGATCTCGCTGTTCGACGCGGCGAGCACCGTGCGGGACTCTTCCTACGAGGAGGCGCAGAGCCTGGTCGCCGCCTCGTGGGCGGCCGACGCGCTGCCCGAGCCGGCGCGCACGGAGATCCGCGAGCTGGCCGCGGGCTACGCGGACACGGTGGTGAACCGGGAGTGGCCGCGCATGCGGGACGGCGGTGTGCTGCCCGAGGAGGGCTGGGACCAGCTCGACCGGATGCGCGCGGTGGTCGACACCGCCGACGTCCCCGGCGACGACGACTGGCTGACCAGCCGCAAGACCGAGGTCGCCGACTCGCTGCTGGACGTGTTCAAGGAGCGGCAGGCCCGGCTCAACGCGGTGCGGGACAACAACGTCGGCATGGTGGTGTGGTTCGTGCTGATCGGCGGCAGCGTGATCTTCGTGCTGCTGCCCAACCTGTTCGGCGGCACGAAGTCACTGACCCACATCGTGATCGTGTCCACCCTCGCCGCGGCGACGACCCTGCTGCTCTTCGCGATCTTCCAGATGCAGAACCCGTTCGCGGGCGGGTCGAAGGTGGGCCCGGACGCGTTCAGCCAGGCGATCGAGCGGCTGCGGTGAGGGTACGGCGGCCGGCCCGGGTGCTGGCGGCCGCGGCCGTCCTGGCGGCCTCGCTGCTGCCGGTCACGCCCGCGGCCGGGGCGGCGCCCGCCACCGCCTGCACGGTCCTCCGCGTCGTCAACACGGCACCGGGCGGACCGTCCACCGTGGAGCTGGTGCGGATGCCCTCCGGGGCGGTGGAGAACCGGACCGCGCTCGGCGTGCAGGTCAACGCCCTCGGCTACGCCCGCGCCCAGGACCGGGTGTACGGCCTGACCCGCGACGGCACGGCGGTGGCCGTCGGCCGGGACGGCGAGCTGACCCGGCTCGGCCCGGTGCGGACGACCGACCGCCGCGGGCTGGACCGGGCCACCGCGGGCGCGGTGTTCGGCAACCGCTGGTACGTGCTGCGGGACGACGACCTGTACGTGATCGACATCGACCCGGGCGGCGACGGGTACCTCTCGGCGGTGCGCGGGGTCGACCTGTGGCCGGCGCCGTTCACCTCCGGCATCGACGACTTCGACTTCGCCGGGGGCAAGCTCTACGGGGTGACGAGCACGTTCCCGTTCAGCGGGCGGGTCGTGCGGATCGACCCGGTGTCGGGGTGGACCCACCCGGTGTCCGGGCCGGTGCTGCCGCCTGCCACCGCGTACGGCTCGGTCGTGCTGGCGGGGGAGACCCTGTACGTGACGGCGAACCGCAGCGCCGGCCGCAGCCGCACGTTCCGGGTCGCCCGGGACGGCTCCGGGCCGGTGACCGAGGTGTCCTCCGGGGCGCCGCTATCCGGTTCGGACAGTGCCGGGTGCCTGCGGGCGCCCGCGCCACCGCCGCCCCCACCTCCAGTGCCCCCACCTCCAGCGCCCCCAGTGCCACCGCCTCCTCCGCCGCCCGCACCTCCACCGCCTCCGCCGCCCCCGGCGGTGGCTCCGGTCGTGCCCGCGCCGCCGCCTCCTCCGGCGCCGAGCC
>NZ_AFWY03000101.1:0-6664 GCF_000231075.2 Amycolatopsis sp. ATCC 39116
GGACTGCGGGTGCGCGGCCGGTGCCTGGTAGGGCCCCGGGTTCGGCGTCTGCGGCTGCGCGGGCGGGAACGCCCCGGCGAGCGCCGCGCGGAGGCCCTGCGGGTCGCTCTCCACGCCGACCAGCAGCGGCAGCCCGCTGCCGGACAGGGCGACCAGCCGGTAGGCCACCTCGCGCGGGTCCATGCCGACGCGCGCCGCGAGCTCGTGCACGGCCACCTTGCCCAGTTCGGCCAGTGCGGCGAGCAGGCGGGCATCGGCGGGATCGGTCACGGCCACGTCCGGAAACGCTACCCGCTGGCCTTCCCGGCCCGGTCGTTCACCCCGGCGCGCCGCCCGGAGGTTCTAGGCTGGCGGCACGCTGACCCGACGAAGCTGGGATGGATGGATGACCGAGGTCGTGAAGCTCGCCGACGAGTTCGTGGACGCCCTGTTCGACGCGGAGCCGTTGTGGCCCGCGGTGCTGGGGCTGGAGTCCGACCGGGACGGGCTCGGCGACCTCGGCGAGGAGGCCGAGGCCGCCTACCGCGACCGGCTCGACGGGTTCGTCCGGCGCGCCGAGGAGATCGACCCGGCTGGGCTCAGCGCCGAGGACCGGGTGACCCGCGACGTGCTGCTCAGCCAGGCCCGCGCCAACCTGGACCGGCTGGACACTCACCTGGTCGAGTTCACGATCAGCGACATCTTCGTCGCCCCCGCGGTGGGCCTGCTGACGATCCTGCCGATGGTCGGCGTGCCCGACGACGAGCAGGGCCGCCGCCACCTGGGCCGGCTCGCGGCGATCCCGCGGTACCTGGAGCAGGCCGCGGACCGGCACCGGGCGGGCGTCGCGGCGGGGCGGGTGCCGGTCGAGCACCTGGTGCGCGCCGCGATCGCGCACTTGGACCGCTACCTGGCCGCGCCGGACGCCGACCCGCTGCTGCGCCAGCCAGCGCCGAGCGAGGAGTTCGCCGCCGAGCGCGAGCGGGTGCTGGCCGAGGTGGTGCGGCCCGCGTTCGCCGCCTACCGCGACGCGCTGGCCACGGACATCGCGCCGCACGGCCGCTCGCCGGAGAAGCCCGGTGTGTGCTGGCTGCCTGACGGCGAGCGCATCTACGCCTCGCTGGCGCGCACGCACACCACCACCGACCGCACGCCGGACGAGCTGCACGAGACGGGCCTGCGCATCATCGGCGAGCTGGCCGCCGAATACCGCGAGATCGGCGCGCGCGTGTTCGGCACCGACGACCTGGCCGAGATCTTCCGGCGGCTGCGCACCGATCCGGAGCTGCGCTGGGGCAGCGCCGAGGAACTGCTCGACACCGCCCGGTCGGCGATCAGCCGCGCGGAGGAGGCCGCGCCGCGCTGGTTCGGCCGAATCCCGCCGCACAAGTGGGTCGTGGAGCCGGTGCCCGCGGCCGAGGCGCCCGGTGGCCCGGCGGCGTTCTACCTGCAGCCGTCGGTCGACGGGTCGCGGCCGGGCATCTACTTCGCCAACACCCACGAGGTGACCGAGCGGTTCCGGCACGCCGCCGAGGTGACCGCGTTCCACGAGGCCATCCCCGGCCACCACTTCCAGCTGTCCACCGCGCTGACGCTCACCGAGCTGCCGCTGCTGCGCCGGATCGGCGACTTCAACGCCTACGCCGAGGGCTGGGGCCTCTACAGCGAGCGGCTCGCCGCCGAGATGGGCCTCTACTCCGACGGCGTCGCGCTGCTCGGGATGCTCACCATGGACTCGATGCGCGCCGGCCGCCTGGTCGTCGACACCGGCCTGCACGCCAAGGGCTGGAGCCGTCAGCAGGCCGTGGACTACCTGCGGGAGCACACCCCGATGCCGCAGGTCGAAATCGAGTCCGAAGTGGACCGTTACATCGCGTACCCCGGCCAGGCGCTGGCGTACATGGTGGGACGCCTGGAGATCCAGCGCGTGCGGGCGCGGGCCGAGCAGGCGCTGGGGGAGCGGTTCGACATCCGCGCCTTCCACGACCTGGTCCTCGGCGGCGGCGCGCTGCCGCTGTCGGTGCTGGAGGCGGTCGTCGACGAGTGGATCGCGCGGGCATGAGCGAGGTGAACGCCCTCGCCGAGGAGCTCACCGGCCTGCTGTTCGAGGCCGACCCGCTGCGCCCGTCGGTGCTCGGCCTGCCCGGCGCCCACGACCGGCTGCCCGACCTCACCGCGAGCGCCGAGAAGCGGCAGCGGGCGGCCTACCTGGACGTCGCGGCCCGCGCGGAAGCGGCCTCGCCCGCGACCGCGGACGAGGCGGTGACCCGCGACGTCGTGGTCCAGCAGGCCAGGGCCGCCGTCGACCTCCTCGACGCGCGGCTGCCCGAGTTCGCGGTCAGCGACGCCTTCACCGCCCCGCTCCAGCTGCTGCTGATGACCCTGCCGATGGTCGAGCTGACCGACGAGACCCGGGCGCGGGGTTTCCTGGCCCGGCTCGCCGCGTTCCCGTCCTTCGTGGACCAGGTGGTGGAACGGCAGGCGGCCGGCCCGGTGCCGCCGGACTTCCTGGTGGACTCCGCGATCGGCTACTTCGACCGGATGCTGGCCGTGCCGGAGCTGACCTCGCTCCGGCTCGATGTCGGTTCGGCGACGCTGGCGGCCGAGCGCGACGCGCTGCTGTCCGGGTTCGTCCGGCCCGCGCTGGCCCGCTACCGCGAGTTCCTCCGCGAAGACCTGCGGCCGCGGGCCCGGCCCGCCGAGGAGGCCGGGCTGTGCTGGCAGCCGGGCGGCCTCCTGCGTTACGCCGGGCTGATCCGCGCGCACACCACCACGGAGCGCACCGCGCAGGAGCTGCACGACATCGGGCTGGCGCTGATCGCCGACCTCGCCGGGGAGTTCCGCACGCTGGGCCGCCGCGTGTTCGGCACCGGCGATCTGGCCGGGATCTTCGAGCGCCTGCGCACCGATCCGGCGCTGCGGTGGGGCAGCGGCGAGGAGCTGCTGGCCGCAGCGCGCGCCGCCATCACGCGGGCGGAAGCCGAGGCGCCCCGGTGGTTCCGGACGATCCCGTCCGCGCGCTGCGAGGTGCGCCCGGTGCCGGAGAGCGACGCGGACGCGGGCACCATCGCCTACTACGTCGAACCGGCGCTCGACGGCTCCCGTCCGGGGATCTACTACGCCAACACCTTCCACGCCGGGGAGCGGTTCCGTCACGTCAGCGAGGCGGTCGCCTACCACGAGGCGATCCCGGGGCACCACTTCCAGCTGTCCCTGGCGCTCGAGCTGGACCTGCCGCTGCTGCGCCGCGTCGCCGACGTCAACGCCTACACCGAGGGCTGGGGGCTCTACGCCGAGCGGCTGGCCGAGGAGATGGGGCTCTACACCGGGGACGTGGCCCGGTTCGGGATGCTGACCCAGGACGCGATGCGCGCCGCGCGGCTGGTGGTGGACACCGGCCTGCACGCGCTGGGCTGGTCGCGGCAGCAGGCGGTGGACTACCTGCGGGAGAACACGCCGATGGCGCCGGTGGAGATCGAGGAGGAGGTCGACCGCTACGCGGGCTGCCCCGGCCAGGCGCTGTCCTACATGACGGGACGGCTGGAGATCGAGCGGATCCGGGCCGGCGCGGAGCGGGCGCTGGGGGACCGGTTCGACATCCGGGATTTCCACGACGTGGTGCTCGGGCACGGCATCCTCCCGCTGCCGGTCCTCGACCGGGTGGTTTCGAACTGGATTACCAGCCGGTAATGTGCTCGGCAATCAGGTAAGCGATCGCTTAGAAGGGTTGGATCGATGCGGATCGGCACCCAGATCTCGTACTCCGGCGGGTTCGCCGAGAGCGTCCGGGACGTCGTCGAGCTGGAGAAGGCCGGGCTCGACGTCGTCACCATCCCCGAGGCCTACTCGTTCGACGCGGTCAGCCAGCTCGGCTACGTCGCGGCGAAGACCGAGCGCGTCCAGCTCGCGTCCGGCATCCTGCAGATCTACACGCGGACCCCGACGCTGACCGCGATGACGGCGGCCGGCCTGGACTTCGTCTCCGACGGGCGGTTCATCCTCGGCATCGGCGCGTCCGGGCCGCAGGTCGTGGAGGGCTTCCACGGGGTGCGCTACGACGCGCCGCTGGGCCGGACCCGCGAGATCGTGGAGATCTGCCGCCAGGTGTGGCGCCGCGAGCGCGTGGTCCACGACGGCAAGCACTACAAGATCCCGCTGCCCGCCGACCAGGGCACCGGCCTGGGCAAGCCGCTGAAGATCATCAACCACCCGGTGCGCGAGCGGATCCCGGTGCAGATCGCGGCGATAGGCCCGAAGAACGTGGCGCTGACCGCGGAGATCGCCGAGGGCTGGCAGCCGATCTTCTTCCACCCGGAGCGGGCTTCCGAGGTGTGGGGCGAGGCGCTGGCCGAGGGCAGGGCCAAGCGCGACCCGTCGCTCGGCGACCTCGACGTGGCCGTCGGGGTGCCGGTGGCGATCGGCGAGGACGTCGGCCACATGCTCGACTGGGTGCGTCCCGTGGTCGCGCTCTACGTCGGCGGCATGGGCGCCCGCGGCAAGAACTTCTACAACGAGCTCGCCTGCCGGTACGGCTACGAGGCCGAGGCCAAGCTGATCCAGGATCTCTACCTCGACGGCAAGAAGGAGGAGGCCGCCGCGGCGGTGCCTGCCGAGCTGCTGCGGGCGATCTCGCTGGTCGGGCCGAAGGGGCTGGTCAAGGAGCGCCTGGCCGCCCTGCGCGAGGCCGGGGTCACCACCCTGCAGGTGACGTTCCTGGAACCCGACCCCGCGCGCCGCGTCGGCGTGGTGAGCGAGCTGCGGGAACTGCTCAGCTGACCCGGTCGAGGAACAGGAAGTCGGTCACGCCGATGACCGACAGGACCTGGCGGACGCCGGCCGGCATGCTGGTCCGCTTCTCGTCGTGCACGAGCCGGGGCCGGGTCGTTTCGACGACCCGGCCCCGCGTCTCGATCCCGCACCCGCCCGCGGCCAGGACGTTCCGGACCCAGTCGGCCTGCGGCCCGTAGGTCAGGGCGACGACGAAGCCGTCCCCGGCGCGGAAGACGTTCACCGGCGTCCGGTAGGTCTTCCCGGACTTGCGGCCGCGGTGGACGATCGTCCCGAAGCCGGGCAGCCCCTTCGTCAGCGGTCCGAGCACGCGGTTGGTCGCCACGCGGTTGAACCGGGCGACCCTCTTCGACAGCACCATGCGATCAGCATGCCCGCTCGCCCGCCGGAAATCAACAAGTGATGAATTGAGGTTTGGGCGCCGGCGTGGGGTGGCAAGCTGTGGTGTGCCCGAGCTGCCGGACGTCGAAGGTTTCCGCCGCACCCTGGCCGCCCACGGGGTCGGCAAGCGGATCACCGGCGTGACCACGCTGGACGCGGGCGTGCTGCGCGGGGTGAGCGCGCGCAGGCTGCGGGAGACGTTGCGGCACCAGCGCTTCGGCGAGCCCCGGCGGCGGGGGAAGTGGCTGATCGTGCCGGTGGACGGCCGTCCCGCCACGATGGTGCTGCACTTCGGCATGACCGGGTCGCTGGAGTGGTCCGAACTGGACGACCGCAACCGGCACGACCGGGTGATCTTCGCCTTCGACGACGGGGAGCTGCGCTACCGCGACATGCGGAAGCTGCAGGGCCTGCGCTTGCTCGCGGGCGACGCGGAGCTGGACCGGCTGCTCGCGGACACCGGCCCGGACGCGCTGGACGTGCCGAAGGAGCGGTTCCGCGTCCTCCTCGGCCGCCGTCGCGGGATCAAACAGCTGCTGACCGACCAGGCGGTGCTCGCCGGGCTCGGGAACCTGCTGGCCGACGAGATCCTGTGGCGGGCCCGGCTGGCTCCGCGGGTGCGCGCCGCGGACCTCGATGGCACGGCGGCCGACCGGTTGCACCGGGAGATGCGCGAGGTGCTGCGGGCGGCGGTGAAGGCCGGGCGGGTGCCGCCGCGCACGACGTGGCTCACCGGGCGGCGGGACGAGCCGTCGGGGACTTGCCCGCGATGCGGGACCGTGTTGGAGCACGGCCGGGTCGGCGGGCGCGGCACCGTGTGGTGCCCGCGGTGCCAGGCCGGTTGACAGTTCGCGGAAAAGGGGTAAGCCGGTGCCATGAACGACAAGGACGACGAGAAGAAGCCGGTCAGCCCCGAACCGCCCCTGTCGCCGGACTTCCCCGACGTCCGGCACCCCGACCTGGACATGGGACCCACCGAGGACGTCGAGAAGCCGCCGAACACCGAAGAGGTCAAGCCGGACGAGGGGATCCCGGAACCGCCGGACTGACCCCGCGGGGTGAGGCGGCGTGCAGGCGCGGGTGGCGCGTGCCCGCAGTGCACAAGCCGGACAAGCTGCACCGCGCGGATTGACGCTGCGGCTTAGTGCAGGGCGCGGACTGACAGCGCGGCGGCGCGCGGCGGGGTGGTGCCGGACTGGCGCCGGGGGCTGCGCGCCCCATCACCTGGCCCGAGGGCAGTCCCGCCGCAGGTTCCATCCGGGGGCGGCCCGACCGGTGGCCGGCCGCGGTGCGCCGTCTCGGTTGCGGCGGTGTGGCTGGGCCTGAATCTCAGCAGGAAGCGGCGATGGCCCGGCCCTATCCCGGCTCACCCTGCGGGAAGCGGCGGTGTTCGCCGCGGCCCGCCCTGGAGACGGTTCAGCCGCTTTGGTCCGTTCAGCGGGATGCGGCGATGGTCCGGCCCTATCCCGGCTCACTCTGCGGGAAGCGGCGGTGTTCGCCCCGGTCGGCGGCCCGG
>NZ_AFWY03000100.1:0-9097 GCF_000231075.2 Amycolatopsis sp. ATCC 39116
CTCGACGGCCTGGAAGCACACGCCCTGCGCGACGCGGCGGACGGCAGCCGGAGCGTCGTGGCGCCCAACCGCGGCTGGACGGACGAGGAGTGGACGGCGGCCCGGGACCGGCTGGCCGCCCGCGGCCTGATCGACGGGCGCGGGCTGACCGACCGGGGCGCCCGCCTGCGGGACCACATCGAGCGGCGCACGGACGAGCTGGCGGCGATGCCGTACTCGGCAGTGGGCGAGGACGAGCTGGCCGCGCTGGACGGCTGGCTGCGGCCGATCGCGCGCGGGCTGGTGCCGGTCCCGGTGCCGCACCCGAACCCGGTGGGTGCGCCGGCGCCCTGATCGGGCCGGATCGTGGGGAGGGGGCCGGTGGGCGCGCACGGCGGCTCTGTTGCAACGTCGCGCGGCGAGCCGGTGGGGCGCCGGTGCTCGGACCGGTTGGGTTGTGGGCAGGGTGGGGTGCGGTGCCCCACCAGTGGGCCGGGCCGTGGGCAGGGGTCATCTTGGGCGGCGCGCCTGCCCGGCTACGCCGCTGGCACCCCGACCGGCGCGCCGAACCTCGGGCAGGGGCCAATCGGGCCGCTGCGCGCGACCGCCCGGCCGCTGGGCCCTGCACCTGCCCGGTGGTGGCTTCCACAGCCGAGCCGCGACCGCCTCAGAACTGCAGCCAGCCCACCGCCGACGACACCAGCAGCGCCGCGATCAGGATCGCCAGCACCACGGAGATCACGATGGTCACCACGGGCAGCGCCCGCGGCGGTTTCTGCTGGTGGTGCGAAAGTCCGGAGGTCTGGCCGGAGTCCGGGGGCGTGTCGCCGGGGGCGACGCCTCCGCCGGGTTCCAGTCCGGGCGTCCGGGCGGGATCCGGGTCGGGCGGGGTGTCGCCCGGCACGACGCCGCCGCGTTCGGTTCCCGGGGTGCGGTCGGAGCGCGGATCGGGACTGCTCATCGGTCTTCCCTTCCCACCGACGCTGACACGTCGAACGACAGGCCCTTGTCACCGGCGCCCACCCGCACCCGCGCGCCGGGGGTCAGCTCGCCGCGCAGCATCATCCGCGACAGCGGGTTGTCGACCTCGCGCTGGATCGTGCGCCGCATCGGGCGCGCGCCGAACTCGGGCTGGTACCCGGCCCGCGCCAGCCACCGCACGGCGTCCGGCGTGAACTCCAGCGTGATGTCCTGCGCGTGCGCGCGCCGTTTCGTCTGCTCCAGCATCAGCTCGGTGATCTGCTCCAGCTGCGCGGCCTCGAGCTTGCGGAACACGATGATCTCGTCGATCCGGTTGAGGAACTCCGGCCGGAACTGCTCCCGCAGCCGCCGCATCAGCCGCTCCCGCAGCGGCCGCTCCGAGTCGCCCCGGTCGGCGGCGAACCCGAGCGCCCCCTGCGTGCTGCTGGAGATGATCTCCGACCCGATGTTGCTGGTCATGATCAGCACCGTGTTGGTGAAGTTCACCGTGCGCCCGCGGCCGTCGGTCAGCCGCCCGTCGTCGAGGACCTGCAGCAGCACGTTGAAGATCTCCGGGTGCGCCTTCTCGATCTCGTCGAAGAGCACCACCGAGTAGGGCCGCCGCCGCACCGCCTCGGTCAGCTGGCCGGCCTCCTCGTACCCGACGTAGCCCGGGGGAGCGCCGATCAGCCTGCTGACCGTGTGCCGCTCGCCGTACTCGGACATGTCCAGCCGGATCATCCGCTCCTCGTCGCCGAACAGCGCCGCCGCCAGCGCCCGCGCCAGCTCGGTCTTGCCGACGCCGGTGGGGCCGAGGAACAGGAAGCTGCCGTAGGGCCGGTCCGGCGGCGCGAACCCGGCACGCGAGCGGCGCACGGCCTCGGCGACCGCGTCGACCGCCTCCTCCTGCCCGATGACCCGCTCGTGCAGGTGCTCCTCCAGCCGCAGCAGCCGGTCGCGCTCGTCCTCGGTCAGCTGGTTCACCGGCACCCCGGTCAGCCGCGAGATCACCTCGGCGATGTCCTGCGGCGTCACCTCCTGCACGCCGCTGGGCCGCCCGTCGCTGTCGGCGGTGCGCAACTGCTCGCGCAGGTCGGCGATCTCGTCGCGCAGGGCCGAGGCGCGCTCGAAGTTCTCCTCGGCCACCGCCTGGTCCTTGTCCCGGGACAGCTCCTCCAGCCGGGCCTGCAGCTCGCGCACGTCGTTGGGGCGGCGGCCGGAGCGCAGCCGCACGCGCGCGCCGGCCTGGTCGATCAGGTCGATCGCCTTGTCCGGCAGGAACCGGTCGGTCAGGTAGCGGTCGGACAGGTCCGCGGCCGCCGCCAGCGCTTCGTCGGTGAACCGGACCTGGTGGTGCGCCTCGTACCGGTCGCGCAGGCCGTGCAGGATGGCGACGGTGTCGGGCACCGACGGCTCGGGCACCAGGATCGGCTGGAACCGCCGCTCCAGCGCCGGGTCGTTCTCGATGTGCTGCCGGTACTCGTCGAGCGTGGTCGCGCCGACGATGTGCAGCTCACCGCGGGCCAGCGCCGGCTTGAGCATGTTGCCCGCGCCCATCGACCCCTCCGACGCGCCCGCGCCGACCACGGTGTGCAGCTCGTCGATGAATACGATCAGCTGGTCGCGGTTGCGGCGGATCTCGTCGAGGAGGTTCGTCATGCGCTCCTCGAAGTCGCCGCGGTAGCGGGTGCCCGCGACCATCGCGGTCAGGTCGAGCCGCACCACCCGGCGGCGGGCGAGCAGGTCGGGCACGTCGCCGTCGCAGATGCGCTGCGCCAGGCCCTCCACGATCGCCGTCTTGCCCACGCCCGGTTCGCCGATCAGGACCGGGTTGTTCTTGGTGCGCCGGGACAGCACCTCGACGGTCTGCTCGATCTCGTCGTCGCGCCCGACGACCGGGTCGATGTTGCCCTCGGCCGCCTCGGCGGTGAGGTCCCGGCCGTACTGGTCCAGCGTCGGCGTGTCGGTGCGTGGCTGCGGCCGCTGCTCGGGACGGCCGCGCGGCATCGGCTGCCCCTGCGGCGGGCCCTGGAACGCCTCCGGCGTGACCCCGGCGTGGGCGAGGATGCGGCCGGCCGCGGAGTCCGGGTTGGCGACGAGCGCGAGCAGCAGGTGCTGCGGCCCGATGTAGCTGGAGCCGAGGGTGCGGGCGATGCCGTGCGCGTCCAGCAGCGCGCGCTTCGCGCCCGGCGCGAGCATGGCCGGGGTGGTGCGCTCGCCGGTGCCACTGCCGTGCCGGTCGATCTCCCGCGCGATCTCCTCGGGCTTCGCGCCCGCGCTCTCCAGCAGCTGCCGCGTCGGCGACGCCTGCGTGGCCGCCCACAGCAGCTGCTCGGTGTCGACGTCGGCCCGGCCCTGGTCGGCCGCCTTCTCGGCGGCGTGCGCGACGAGTTCCCGCGCCTGGTCGGACATCAGCCGCGTGATGTCGACCGCGTTCGGCCGCCTGCTGGGTACGGCGTTGCCGAAGAACTGCGCCAGGAACTGGTCGAACGGACTGCCGGGCCCGCCTGCGAAAAAGCCGGTCATTCGGGCACGCTCCTCAGCCGTCGGGTGCGGGCCCGGCGCTCCACTTCGGACGGAGCGGGCCCGGGCCGTCCATCGCCGTCGGCTACCCGTGCCCGGGCGGCGCGAAACGACGCGTCAGGGCTCTTCGGTGAGCTTCTCCCGCAGGTGCTGCAGGGTCTGCGCGAGCAGCCGCGACACGTGCATCTGGGAGATGCCGACGCGCTTGGCGATCTGCGTCTGCGTCATGTTGCCGAAGAACCGCAGCATCAGGATGGTGCGCTCGCGCGGGGCCAGGTCGCGCAGCAGCGGTTGCAGCGCCTCGTGGTTCTCGACCGTCTCGATGCCGTAGTCCTCTTCGCCGAGGGTGTCGGCCAGCGACGCGGCCTCGTCGTCCTCGCCGGCCGGTTTGTCGACCGACACGGCGTAGTAGGCGTTGCCCGCCTGCAGGCCCTCGCTCACCTCGTCCGGCGTGAGGTCCAGCTCGCGCGCGATCTCCGTCGGCGTCGGCGCGCGGCCGAGGCGCTGGCCCAGCTCGCTGCTGGCCTGCCCGATCTGCAGGTGGAGTTCCTTGAGCCGCCGCGGCACCCGCACCGACCAGCTGGCGTCGCGGAAGTGCCGCCGGACCTCGCCCATGATGGTCGGCACGGCGAAGGACAGGAAGTCGGTGCCGCGTTCCGGCTCGAACCGGTCGACGGCGTTGATCAGCCCGACGCGCGCGACCTGCAACAGGTCCTCGTACGCCTCGCCGCGCCCGCTGAACCGGCGCGCGATGTGCTCGGCCACCGACAGGTACTGGGTGACCAGCGCGGTCCGGAGCTGTTCCCGGCGCGGATCGTCCGGCGCGGCGGCCGCCAGATCGGCGAAAGTGGGGGTGTGGTCCTCCGAGGAATCGTTGTCCTCGACGGTGCCCGCGAGGCGCGTCTCAGCCAACGTTCCGCTTCCCCCCGCTGTCTCGTGCCGACCTGGTCATGGCCCGGACTACCCCGTCCCGCCGTTCGCCACACCTGGTTGCGGGGGCCCGGTCCGGGGAACCCCGCGCCGAGAGGAACTGATGCGAGGAGGTCCATCGATGGTTGAGCAGACGACGGAACGCGCGCCGCTGGCCCAGGGTTTCGCACTGGTGGTGGGCGTGGTGTTCCTCGCGCTGGGGATCGCGGGCTTCGCCACCGCGGGGGAAATCCTGGGATTTCACACCGGCACTGTGCTCAACGTCGTGCGCACCGCGCTGGGACTGCTCGGCTTGATCGCCGCGCGCCGAGCACGCACCGCACGGGTGTTCGGCCTGGTGGCCTTCTTTCCCCTGCTGGGCATCACGATCTGGGGTTTGCTGTCCGCGGGCACCGACAACCCCGACGACGTTCGCCGGGTGTTCGACCCGCACTGGGCCGACAACGCGTTGCACGGGGTGGTCGCGGTGCTGGGACTGGTGATCTTCCTGCTGCCCGCACGGACGAGGACCACCGAACGCGTGTGACGATCACGGAGAGTAGCAGTGCTGCGTAGCGTGTTTAGTTCCTCTGCCAGGGTGAAAGAACTCCTCCATGAGACGGGCAGAGGACGATCCGCTGCGAATCCTGCTGTGGCACGTACACGGGTCATGGACCAGTTCCTTCGTACGCGGACGGCACGAGTACCTCCTTCCGCTGCTACCGGAGGGCGGTCCCTGGGGACGGGGCCGCTGTGACCGAGCGTGGCCGTCCGCGCGGGAGGTGAGTCCGGCCGAGCTGCGGAACACCGACATCGACGTGGTCGTCCTCCAGCGCCCGGACGAGATCGAGCTGACCGAGCGGTGGACGGGGCGGCGGCCCGGCCGGGACGTCCCCGCGGTGTTCGTCGAGCACAACACCCCGACCGGCGACGTGCCGCGCACGCGGCACCCGCTGGCCGATCAGGACGAGATCCCGCTGGTGCACGTCACCCACTTCAACAACCTGATCTGGGACTCCGGCCGGGCGCCTGCCACGGTCATCGAGCACGGGGTGGTCGACCCGGGCGAGCTGTACACCGGCGAGGAGGCCTCGATCGGCCTCGTCATGAACGAGCCGGTGCGCCGGGGCCGCGCGGTCGGCACCGACCTGCTGCCCGCCTTCGCCGAGGTCGCCCCGCTGGACGTCTGGGGCATCGGCGTGGAGAAGCTCGACGACCACTTCGGCCTCGGGGAGCGCCTGCGCACGCGGGGCGACCTCGGGCAGGACGCCCTGCACGCGGGGCTGGCGCGGTGCCGGTTGTACCTGCACACCCCGCGCTGGACGTCGCTGGGCCTGTCGCTGATCGAGGCGATGCACCTGGGGATGCCGGTGGTGGCGGTGGCCAGCACCGAGGCGTCCCGCGCGGTGCCGCCGGAGGCGGGTTTCGTCTCGGCGGATGTGAACGAACTGGTGCGCGCGGCCGCCGAGCTGATGGCGGATCCGGAACTGGCGCACCGGATGGGCAAGCAAGCGCGCGAGCACGCGCTGGCCAGCTACGGCCTGGACGCCTTCCTGCGCAACTGGGACGTCCAGCTCGGCCGGGTGACGAGTGGAGGTAGCGCATGAAGATCTCGATGGTGTCGGAGCACGCCAACCCCCTGGCCGTTCTGGGCGAGGTGGACGCGGGCGGGCAGAACCTGCACGTGGCGGAACTGTCCGCCGCGCTGTGCCGACAGGGCCACGACGTCACCGTCTACACCCGGCGCGACGACCGGGCGCAGCCGGAGGAGGTCCGGGCGCCCGCGGGCTACCGGGTGGTGCACGTGCCGGCGGGCCCGGCGGAGTACCTGCCCAAGGACGACCTGTTGCCGCACATGACCGAGTTCGGCCGCTACCTGGCCAAGGCGTGGCAGCGGGACACCCCGGACGTGGTGCACGCGCACTTCTGGATGTCCGGCCTGGCGTCGCTGCTCGCCACGCGCGGCACCGACGTGCCGGTGGTCCAGACCTTCCACGCGCTGGGCGTGGTGAAGAAGCGCTACCAGGGCAAGGCGGACACCAGCCCGCCGGAGCGGGTGCAGCTGGAGCGGCTGATCGGCAAGAACGCCGCGCGCGTCGCCGCCACCTGCTCGGACGAGGTGTTCGAGCTGGCCCGGATGGGGCTGCCGCGCTCGCGCATGTCGGTCGCGCCGTGCGGGGTCGACCTCGAGCGGTTCACCCCGGACGGGCCGGTCGCGCCGCGCGGCAACCTGCACCGGATCGTCAGCGTCGGGCGGCTGGTGCCGCGCAAGGGGTTCGCGACGGCGATCGCCGCGCTGCCCGCCGTGCCCGGCGCCGAACTGGTCATCGCGGGCGGCCCCGAGCAGGGGCGGCTCGCCGACGACCCGGAGGCCAAGCGCCTGGTGGAGCTGGCCGAGCGGCTCGGCGTGGCCGACCGCGTGCGGCTGCTGGGCCAGGTGACGCGGGACGAGATGCCGTCGCTGCTGCGCTCGGCGGACCTGGTCGTGTGCACGCCGTGGTACGAGCCGTTCGGCATCGTCCCGCTGGAGGCCATGGCCTGTGGTGTCCCGGTGGTCGCGGCGGCGGTCGGCGGCCTGATCGACACCGTGGTGGACGGCGTGACCGGGGAACTGGTGCCGCCGAAGCGCCCGGAAGCGCTGGCCGCGACGCTGCGCCGCCTGCTCGGTGACCCCGCGCAGCGCGAGGCGTACGGGATCGCGGGCTGCGACCGCGCCCGGTCGCGGTACTCGTGGGACCGCATCGCGATCGACGTCCTGCGGGTCTACGAGAAGGCGCTGGGGGACAAGGCTCCCGCCGGTGCGGTCGTGCCCGCCGACGCCGCGGCGAGCCCGGTCTGACGAGGACGAACGGGAAGCCCCCTCGGGATCGTGGTCCCGAGGGGGCTTGTTCCGTCAGGTCAGCTTGTTGACCGCGGACTGGGCCTTGCCCTTGACCGTGCCCATCGCGTCCTGCGTGGGCGAGTAGGTGGCGTAGAGCTCGGGGTCGGGCTTGGGTGCGCTGCCGGGACCGCCGAGGGGCTTGGGGTCCATCAGGTACTCGATGCGGTCTTCGCCGGTGGACCAGGCGCCCTTGTTGCCGTCGGGGCCGTCGGAGAGGTGCCAGATGGTGTTGTTGTGCGTCTGGTCCTCTTCGTCGAGCAGGGCGCTGGGGGCGATGTCGGTTTCCAGGCCGTCGGCCTGGAGTTCTTCGATGGCGCGCAGCCACTGCTTCTGGTGCACGGTGTCCCGGGCCAGGTTGAACTTCAGCATCTCCTTCACGCCCGGGTCGTCGGTCATGTTGTACAACCGGGCGGTCTGCAGCCGGCCCTGCGCCTCGGCCGCCGCGTTGGCCCGGAAATCGGCCAGCAGGTTTCCGGAGGCGACGATGTACTTGCCGTTCCACGGGGTGCCGTTGGAGTCGGCGGGGACGGCGCCGCCGCCGGAGACGATGGCCTGCTGCGGGTCCATCCCGCCCAGCACGGCGGCCATCACCGGGTCCTTGGCGGCTTCCGCGGTCGCGGTGGCCGGCGCGCCCTCCAGCAGGCGGGCGACCATCGTGGCCAGCATTTCCACGTGACCGATCTCCTCGGTCGCGGTGTCCATGATCAGGTCTTTGTACTTGCCCTCGATGCGGCAGTTCCAGCCCTGGAACAGGTACTGCATGGTCACGGTCATCTCGCCGTAGGCCCCGCCGATGAGCTCCTGCAGCTTGCGCGCGTAGTACGGGTCCGGACGCTCCGGCTTTGCCTCGAACTGCAGCAGTTTCGTGTGTCGGAACACAGAGATCTCCCTTGGAAAAGAAGGAAAGTTGCAATTGGGTCGTGCGTGCAGACGGGGGGCTTCCCCCGGGCGGGCGGGTTATTCGCGTTCACTCCGCCGACTTGCGGATCCCACTCCGATGACCTATGCATGAGTCATGCATGACGAAAGGCTGGCGAACCTGCTCGGCGCTCTCGCGCTGACGGTCAACGACCTCGCCCTGACCGACGCGACGGCCGCCGCGGGCACGAGCGTGAGCGGATCGGCCGCGCTGGTGGTGCTGTCCACCGCGCCCGGGCTCTCGGTGACCGAGCTGGGGCGGCGGGTCGGCCTGAGCCAGCCGGCCGCCGCGCGGATGGTGGACGCGCTGGAGCGGCGGGGCCTGGTCGAGCGGCGGCCCACCCTCGCGCGGGCGGTCGCCGTGCACCTGACCCCGGCCGGCGCCGAGACCGCGGGGCGGATCCTCGGCCGCCGCGGCGGGCGGCTCGGATCGCTGACGGCGGCGCTCGACGAGCGGGAGCGGGAGGTGTTCGCGGAGCTGGCGGGGAAGCTGCTGACGGCGGCGTACGAGCAACTCCCGGAGGCCGACCGCCTGTGCCGGCTGTGCGACCGCGAGGCGTGCGTGGCGGAGGGAGAGGTGTGCCCGGTGGGGGCGGCCTGCCGGGCGCGGGAGGCCGCTGATGAGGGTTGAGCAGGGGTGGGACGCTCGGCCTGCGCGGGGCAGTGGACCCGAGAACCGTCTGCCAGGTGCGGAAGGCCGCTGCCAGGCAGCGGAGGCGGGGCGGCCGGGTGGCGCGGGCGTTGCCGCGCGCGGGAGGCTGCCGATGTCCGATGAGCAATGCCCTGGTCGGGGGCGATCGGTGGCGCGGCGCCGCTGCGCGTGCTCCCGGTGCCTGGTGGTTTCCGCGGGAGCCGCGGAATCGGCTTCTGGGTGGTCTGCCGTCGCGGGTGGGCTGGCCGGCATTGGAGGCGGGGCGGCGCGGTGGG
>NZ_AFWY03000099.1:0-9255 GCF_000231075.2 Amycolatopsis sp. ATCC 39116
CGCCAGCCGACTCGCCACGCCACCCCGCCAGGCGACCCGCCACGCCACCCCACCAGGCGACCCGCCACGCCACCCCACCAGGCGACCCGCCACGCCACCCCACCAGGCGACCCGCCACACCACCCCGCCACTCGCCCCCTCCTTGCCAGCCCAATAGTCAGCGCCGTATAGTCCACGCGGAATAAACGGACTGGAGCGATTATGGCCGCACCCAAACTCACACCCATGGCACTGGCCGTCCTGGAGCTGCTGAACGAGCGGCCGATGCACCCGTACGAGATGACCCAGCTGATGCGCGACCGGCACCTGGAGCACCGCGTCGCGGTCAAGACCGGCTCGCTCTACCACACGGTCGACCGCCTGCTGGCCGTCGGGCACATCGAGGTCTTCGAGACCCAGCGCGAGGGCCGACGGCCGGAACGGACCGTCTACGCCCTCACCGAACAGGGCCGCGACGCGTTCATCGACCGCGCCAGGACGATGCTCAGCACCATCGCCACCGAGTACCCCGAGTACGTCAGCGGTCTCGGGGTGATGGACGACCTCGGGCGCGAGGACTCGCTGGAGCAGCTGGAAAAGCGCCTCCTGCAGCTCGAAGCGAAAGCCGCCGCGCAAGAGGTCGTCACCCGCAAGCTGACCGCCGAGGTGCCGCCCATCTACTGGGTGGACTGGCGCTACACCGCCGCGCAGGTGCGGTTCGAACTCGAGTGGACCCGGGAACTGGTCCACGACATCAGGTCCGGGCGCCTGCAGTGGATCGACTACGACACCCAGGACCCCGCACTCTCCCTCGTCCCCACCGAATCCACTGAGGACAGATCCGATGACCGAGCGAGCTAACCCGTGGGCGGCGCTGATCGCGCTGTGCGTCGGGTTCTTCATGATCCTGCTGGACACCACGATCGTGTCCATCGCGGTTCCGTCGATGGTGAAGGGCTTGAACACCGACCTCAACGCCATCGTCTGGGTGATGAGCGTCTACCTGCTCACCTACGCGGTGCCGATGCTGTTCACCAGCAGGCTCGGCGACCGCTTCGGGCCGAAGCGCGTGTACCTGGCCGGGCTTGCGGTGTTCACGCTCGCGTCGCTGTGGTGCGGCCTGTCCGGCACCGCCGAGACGCTGATCGCGGCGCGCGCGGTGCAGGGGCTGGGCGCGGCGCTGATGACGCCGCAGACCCTGGCGTTCATCACGCACCTGTTCCCGCCTGCCAAGCGCGGCCCGGCGATGGGCATGTGGGGCGGGGTCGCCGGCCTGGCCACCATCGCCGGGCCGCTGCTCGGCGGTGTGCTGGTCGACCAGCTGGGCTGGGAGTGGATCTTCTTCGTCAACGTGCCGGTGGGCGTGGCCGGCCTGGTGCTCGCGGCGCTGATGGTGCCGGACTGGCAGCCACGCAACTCCCACTCGTTCGACCTGCCCGGCATCCTGCTGTCGGTCGCCGGGCTGTCGCTGCTGGTCTTCGGGCTGCAGAACGGGCAGCACTACGACTGGGGCACGGTCGCCGGCCCGGTCAACGTGGTCGAGGTGATCGCCGCCGGAGTGCTGCTGCTCGCCGGGTTCGTGGTGTGGCAGCGCTACAACCGCCGCGAGCCGCTGCTGCCGCTGCGGGTGTTCGCCAACCGCAACTTCTCCGCGGGCACGCTGACCTCGGTCACGATCGGCTTCACCATGACCGCGATGTTCCTGCCGCTGGTGATCTACGTGCAGGACGTGCTGCTGCTGTCGCCCACCGAGGCCGGGCTGGTCACCGCGCCGATGTCGCTGCTGTCCGGGATCATCGCGCCGTTCATCGGCCGCCTGTCGGACCGGACGAACCCGAAGTACCTGGTGATCTTCGGGATCGTCGCGCTCGCCGCCGGCCTCGGGCTCATCGCGTTGATGGCGCGGGAGACGAGCACCTGGTGGGTCACCTTCCCCGGCCTGCTGCTGTGCGGAGTGGGCACCGGCTCGGTGTTCGCGCCGATGAGCAACGTGACGATGAGCTCGGTCGAGCCGCGGCTGGCCGGCACCGCGTCGGGCATCTTCAACACGGCCCGCCAGGTCGGCGGCGTGCTCGGCAGCGCGGCGTGTGGCGTGCTGCTGCAGGCCCGGATCAGCGCGGGCATGGCGAGCAGCGGCGGGAACCAGGCGCAGGCGCTGACGGACGCGGCGCGCGAGACGATGCTGCTGCCGGTGGCCGTGCTGCTGCTGGGAATCATCGCGGCGGCCGCCATGCGCCGCCCGGCGCCGCGGCCCGCGCCCGCCCCAGCCGCCGCGCGTGCCTGACGGATACCCTCCCGACGTGCACTTCGTTCTCGCCTCACAGTCCCCCGCGCGCCTGGCGGTCCTGCGCGCCGCGGGCATCGAACCGAGTGTCGTGGTCTCCGGCGTCGACGAGGACGCCGTGGCCGCGGCCCTGACCGACCCGTCCCGCGAGGAGCTCGTCACCGCCCTCGCGCTCGCCAAGGCCGAGGCCGTGCTGGCCGAGGTCGCCCGCACGCACGCGGACGCGGTGGTCGTCGGCTGCGACTCGATGCTCTCGTTCAACGGCGAGATGCTCGGCAAGCCGGGCGACGCGGAGACCGCGCGCAAGCGGTGGGCGCAGATGGCGGGCGGCAGCGGCGACCTGCTCACCGGCCACGCGGTGCTGCTGGTCAAGGGCGGCGAGAAGGCCGGCCAGGCCGTCGGCACCCAGACCACGCGAGTGCGGTTCTCGTCGCCGACCGAGGCCGAGATCGACGCCTACGTCGGCACCGGCGAGCCGCTGCGGGTCGCGGGCGCGTTCACGCTCGACGGGCTCGGCGGGTGGTTCGTCGAGGGCATCGACGGCGACCCGTCCAGCGTGATCGGGATCAGCCTGCCGCTGACCCGGCAGCTGCTCGCGGAGATCGGGATCAGCGTGACCGACCTCTGGTCTCCCACATCCTGAGAACTGCCCCACACGAAGGGGTCATGGGGAAGAGTCCGGTGACGCCGCGTGTTGACCACACGCGGCACAACCAGTGACTTTCACGCCCCGGAGCGAACCCGTGTCCCTGTTACGGACCTACACCAAACCCAAGGTCTTCGGCCTGATCGTGGTCGTCGCCCTCGTCGTGGGCGCCCTGCTGGGCATCCTCGCGAAGCAGACCGGCCAGGACTGGCTCGTCACGACCCTCGACACGATCGGGTCGATCTTCACGAACCTGCTGCAGGTCACCGTCCTGCCGCTGGTCTTCACCGCCATCGTGCTCGGCATCGTGAGCCTGCGCGGCCTCGGCGGCGCGCGCACCGCGGCCCGCCTCGGCGGCAAGACCGTGCTGTGGTTCGCGACGACCTCGCTGATCGCGGTGCTCATCGGCATCGTCATCGGCAAGATCGTGAACCCGGGCAGCGGCGTCTCGCTGCAGCCCCAGCCGTCGACCGTGGAGAAGCTCGCCTCGCGCGACCAGGGCTCGTGGCTGGACCTGATCAACAACCTGGTGCCGAGCAACCTGTTCGAGGCCTTCGCCGACGGCGAGATCCTGCAGGTCGTGCTCGTGTCGCTGGCCGTCGGCCTCGCCGCGTACGCGCTGGGCGACCGCGCCGAGCCGTTCGTGAACTTCAACCGCGCGGTGTTCGACATCGTGCAGAAGGTGCTGGGCTGGATCATCCGGCTCGCGCCGCTGGGTGTGCTCGGCCTGATCGGCAACGCGTTCGCCACCTACGGCGACCAGTTCGTGCGGCCGCTGCTGTCGCTGATCGTCGCCGTCTACGCGGGCACGCTGCTGGTGCTGTTCGGCGTGTACCCGCTGCTGCTGCGCTTCGTCGGCAAGGTGAGCCCGGCGGTGTTCTTCCGCAAGGCGTGGACGGCGCTGCAGTTCGCGTTCGTGTCCCGCTCGTCCGGCGCGACGCTGCCGCTGAGCCGCCAGACCGCGGTGAACCTCGGCGTCGACCCGGGCTACGCGAGCTTCGCGGTCCCGCTCGGCACGACGACCAAAATGGACGGTTGCGCCGCGGTTTACCCCGCGGTGGCCACGATCTTCATCGCGAACCTGTTCGGCATCTCGCTGTCCTTCGGCGACTACCTGCTGATCGTCGTGGTCGCGGTGTTCGGCGCGATCGCCACGGCCGGGGTGACCGGCTGGTTCACGATGCTCACGCTGACGCTGAGCACGCTGAACCTGCCGCCCGAGGTGATCGCCACCGGGATCGCCGTGATCTACGGCATCGACCCGATCCTGGACATGATGCGCACGGCGACGAACGTGGCGGGCCAGATCGCGATCCCGACGTGGATCGCGCGCACGGAGGGCCTCCTCGACGACGAGGTCCTGAACTCCCCCACCGCGGCGCCGCTGCTCGACGCGCCGCAGCCCGCGCGGGCCTAGCTGCAGGCGCGCAGGTCGCCCGGGTTGAGCTGCACCTCGGGCCAGCCACGCAGCTGGCTGACCGAGGTGTAGCGCCGGGTGCAGCCCAGCGCGCTGCCGTCGAGCGCGAACACCCGCGCCAGCACCGGCGACGTCTGCACGACCACCACCTCGGGCGCGGTGTCGCCGGTGACGTCGTCCAGCCGCACGACCCCGCCGCTGGAGTAGTAGGGCTTGTCGACCGAGCGCCAGGTGCCGGCGCGGTCGACGAGCAGCTGCGCGATCGCAGCCCCCTCCTGCCGCGCGTGCACGAGGCAGGCCGACACCGTGCCGCTCACGCAGGACAACGAGTTCGCGTCCAGGCGCCCGCCCAGCGCGGTCACCGTCACCTCGATCGTGTTCGCGCCCGCCTGAAATCGCCCGTTGCCGCCTTGGGAATCGGCGAGCAGCTCGACCGGTTTGCCGTCCACGGTCGCCCGCGCCACCACCTGGCAGGGCCCCTCGCCGCAGTCCGCGCCCGCCGTCACCGCGTTGGTCCCGCCGCCGTCGGCCGGCGCCTGCGCGCTCGTCCCGTCCTCGCGCAGCAACCGCACGGTGACCAGCGCAGACAACGCCACGACGGCCGCCACGACCGCGGTCACGACAACCGAACGAGGCGCGCGTCCCCTGCCCACGTGCCCACCCCTTTCCCCTTCAGGGTAAGCGTGAGCCGGGTCTCACCGCAGCACGACTACTCCGCCGTAAACTCCGGGAAAGGCCCGCGGAAGCGCCGCGCGACGCTCCGGGGGGATTGCGTGAAGGACCAGATGGAGGTAAGGGCGTGCCCGAGCAGGCCAGCGCGACCCAGGGCGGACCGGTGACGAAGATCCTCGTCGCCAACCGGGGTGAAATCGCGGTCCGCGTCATCAGAGCGGCCAAGGACGCCGGGCTCGCGAGTGTCGCGGTGTACGCCGAGCCCGACCGGGACGCGCCGCACGTCCAGCTCGCCGACGAGGCGTTCGCCCTCGGCGGCACCACGGCCGCGGAGAGCTACCTCGTCATCGACAAGCTCATCGACGTGGCCAAGCGCTCCGGCGCCGACTCCGTCCACCCCGGCTACGGCTTCCTCTCCGAGAACGCCGACTTCGCGCAGGCGGTCATCGACGCGGGCCTGACCTGGATCGGGCCGAGCCCGCAGGCGATCCGCGACCTCGGCGACAAGGTCACCGCGCGGCACATCGCGCTCAAGGCCGGTGCCCCGCTGGTCCCGGGCACCAAAGACCCGGTGTCGAACGCCGAGGAGATCATCGCCTTCGCCGACGAGCACGGCCTGCCCGTCGCGATCAAGGCGGCCTTCGGTGGTGGCGGCCGCGGCCTGAAGGTCGCCCGCACCAAGGAGGAGATCCCCGAGCTGTTCGAGTCGGCCACCCGCGAGGCGGTCGCCGCGTTCGGCCGGGGCGAGTGCTTCGTCGAGCGCTACCTCGACAAGCCGCGCCACGTCGAGGCCCAGGTCCTGGCCGACCTGCACGGCAACGTCGTGGTCGTCGGCACCCGTGACTGCTCGCTGCAGCGCCGCCACCAGAAGCTGGTCGAGGAGGCGCCCGCGCCGTTCCTGACCGACGAGCAGCGCCGCACGATCCACGAGTCGGCGAAGGCGATCTGCAAGGAGGCCGGCTACTCCGGCGCCGGCACGGTCGAGTACCTGGTGGGCCTGGACGGGACGATCTCGTTCCTGGAGGTCAACACCCGCCTGCAGGTCGAGCACCCGGTGACCGAGGAGACCGCCGGCGTCGACCTGGTGCGCGAGATGTTCCGCATCGCCCAGGGCGAGAAGCTGCGGTTCACCGAGGACCCCGAGCCGCGCGGCCACTCCATCGAGTTCCGCATCAACGGTGAGGACGCCGGGCGCAACTTCCTGCCCGCGCCGGGCACCGTCACCAAGCTGGTCTTCCCGGAGGGCCCCGGCGTCCGCGTCGACTCCGGCGTGGTCACCGGCAGCGTCATCGGCGGCCAGTTCGACTCGATGCTGGCCAAGGTCATCGTCACCGGCACCGACCGGCAGAACGCGCTGGAGCGCAGCCGCCGCGCGCTGGACGAGATGGTCGTCGAGGGCATGGCGACGGTCCTGCCGTTCCACCGCGTCATCGTGCGCGACCCGGCGTTCGTCGGCGATGAGGACGGCTTCTCCGTGCACACCCGCTGGATCGAGACGGAGTTCGACAACCAGATCGAGCCGTTCACCGCGGCCGCGGAGGCCGACGAGGACGCCGAGCCACGTCAGACGGTGGTCGTCGAGGTCGGCGGTCGTCGGCTGGAGGTGTCGCTGCCCGGCGACCTCGCGCTGGCGAGCGGCGGCGGCAAGGGCGGCGGTGGCGCGAAGGCCAAGCCGCGCAAGCGGGGCGGTGGCACGAAGGCCGCGGCGAGCGGCGACACCGTGGCCGCGCCGATGCAGGGCACCATCGTCAAGGTCGCGGTCGAGGACGGCCAGCAGGTCGAGGCCGGCGAGCTGCTCGTGGTGCTCGAGGCGATGAAGATGGAGAACCCGGTCACCGCGCACAAGTCGGGCACCGTGACCGGACTTTCCGTCGAGGTCGGCGCCGCTGTCACGCAAGGCGCTTCCCTGCTCGAAATCAAGGACTAACCTGACGGTGTGACCGAGGTTCCCTCGCCCGATCTGCGCATCGGCGACAACGACCGGGAGTCCGCGCTGAAGGCTCTCGGCGAGCACCTGAGCGCCGGGCGCCTGGACCTCGACGAGTACGGCGACCGTTCGGCGAAGGTCACCGCCGCCCGCACGCGGCGGGACCTCGCCGAGCTGTTCGCCGACCTCCCCGAGCCGCACCCGGTGTTCGAGCAGCCGGCGAAGGCGGTCGAGAAGAAGCCGGACCGGCCGCCGCGGCAGTGGTCGGACCGCCCGTTGCCGCAGCGCGTGGCGGCCGCCGCGGTGCCGTTCCTGTGGGTGGCGGCGATCGTGCTGGCCTTCGCCACCTCAACCTGGTGGTGGGTCGCCATGCCGTTCGTGTTCACCGCGGCCGCGAGTAATTTCTGGGGTTCGGACTGGGAGAAGCACCGGCACGGCGCCCACGGCAGGCGGGACCGGCGCCGGTGAGCGACGAACCGGACCTGCGGCTGTCCGACGCCGAGCGCACGGAGGCCATGGACGCCTTGTCCGAGCACGTCCGCACCGGCAGGCTGGACATCGACGAGTTCGGGCGGCGCTCGGCGCAGGTCGCGGCGGCCCGGACCCGGTCGGACCTCGCGCCGTTGTTCGCCGACCTGCCCGCGCCTCGGCCGCGGGTGCTCGACCGGCCCGCGCCCGCCCGGCCGCCCGCGCGGAAGGTCGGACTCGGGCTGCTCCCGCTGCTGGTGATCGCCGCGGTGGCGGTGTTCGTGCTGACCCGCGGCATGTGGGTGGTGCTGCTGGTGCCGGTGGTGATGGCGGTCGTGCTGGGCTGGCGGCGCTGATGGATCCGGTGGAGATCAACGCCGGCCGGTACTACCTGCGGCAGCTGCGATCCGACGACCAGCTGGACGACCGCCCGGCGCTGACGGCGGCCGGGGTGACCGCGCCGAGCCAGTACGTGGCGCGGCGGGCGCGTGAGTGGGCGCGGGACGAGAGCTACGCGTGGGTGATCGCGGAGCCGCGGACCGGTGCGATGCTGGGCGAGGTCGTGCTCGGCACCGACGGGACCATCGAGGTCTGGACCTCTCCGGACGACGAGGTGGCCGAGCGGGACGCCGTCGCCGCGGTCGCCCGGTTCGCGGCGGGCGCGCTCGGGCTGGCGGTCCGGCGTCCGTAGCCGGATGTGGCCCAGTCCTCTTGTGCTCGCTGACACAATTCCTCGCGCGCCGTCGCGGGTTGTGGTGATCTGGATTCAGATTCCGATTCAGCGCTGAACGGGGGGAACGTGGGCGAGTCCAGCGTCTTTCTGACCCGCATCCTCGACGTGCTGTTAGATGGCGGCGACCAGATCGCTTTCGCCCATCGTGGCCGGTCGATGACGTATCGGGAGACCTTCGACACATTACGGCGGCTGCATGCGACTTTGAAATCCGAGGGGATCGTCCCCGGGCAACTGGTCGCAATTACCGGAGGAAACGCGCCGGAAACAATTCTCCTGCAGTTCGCCTCCCAGTTGCTCGGTGCTCGGGTGGTGCACATCGACGAGGGCCGTTCCGATTTGCTGGAGCTGCTCGAGGTCGACCACGTGCTGACCACGGATCCGGAAGGCCCGCTGGTGACTTCGCGGGTCGCGCGCGCCCCGCGGCGGGACGAGGAGACCGCGTTGCCGCGCTCGATCGAGACGATGTTCTCCGGCGACGGCACGAACCTGGTCTGCTACCGGGACGTGTACGAGGAGATGGCCCGCACGACGCAACCGAACGCCGAGGGCCCGCAGCGGGTGCTGTTGATAGCGCCCCTGTCGCACCCGATCGGCAACCGGCTGACGTGCAAGGCCCTGCTCGCCGGCGACACGGTGGTCCTGCACGAGCGCACCACAGGCACCGGAAGCTTCGCGGCGGCCAACCTCGCCGGCGAAGCCTGACAGACCTCGCTCACGGCCGCAGTGCGCCGCGCCTGCTGCACGCGGCGGGTCAGCCCCGCTCGCGGCAGGTCGCGGCCCCGCTCGAGGCCGCGCCACGCGAGCTACCACCGCTCCCGGCGCACTCGCGGCCTGCCGTTAAGGGGCCGGCAAGCCCCGATCGCAGCGAGACCGCGCGCCGCAGCCGCCAGCGCGCCCACCCGAGCTGACCGCACGCACACGCCGCGCCAGCGGCGCGCCCACGAACTCCCACCAGCAGGCCCCGGCTCCCGTCGCGGCACGGCCGCAAACCACAGCGCTCGCCCACCAATCCTGGGCCGCGCTCGTCAGCGCGGCTTCGCCGCCGGCCCAGCCGCACCGAGCTCGGCCGGTCGCGGCACGGCCGCGAACCACAGCCCACCCACCAACCCTCGGGCCGCGCCCGTCA
>NZ_AFWY03000098.1:0-9862 GCF_000231075.2 Amycolatopsis sp. ATCC 39116
CCCGGCAGGCGGTGCTCCGGCGGGCAGCGCCCCGGCAGGCGGTACCCCGGCGGGCAGCGCTCCGCCAGGCGGCGTCGGGGGCGCGGCCCAGCCCGGCGCGGCGAGCGCCTGCCGGGCGGCGGCGATCAGCTGCCCGGCCGTGGCGAACCGCTCCGCCGGGTCCTTCGCCATGCCACGCAACAGCACGTCGTCCAGCGCGGGCGGCAGGTTCGCGAGCGCGGACGCACGCGGCGGTGGGTCCTGCAGGTGGGCGCGCACCTGGGCGAGCGGCTCGGCCGCGGGGAACGGCCGCCGCCCGGTGAGGCACTCGAACAACACGCACGCCAGGGCGTACACGTCGACCCGGCCGTCGACGGGCGCGTCCCCGAACCGTTCCGGCGCCATGTAGTCGAGCGTGCCGATCACGGCGCCGGACTGCGTGATCGCGGTGGCGTCCGGCCCCGCGCTCCGGGCGATCCCGAAGTCCACCAGGTACACGAAATCGGCCGGCGTCACCAGGATGTTGGACGGCTTGACGTCGCGGTGCACGAGCCCGTCGGCGTGCGCCGCGTCGAGCGCGCCGGCCACCTGGGCGAGCAGCGCCAGCGCGCGGGCCGGCGGCATCGGGCCCGCGGCCAGCAGGTCCTTGAGGTCGGTGCCCTCCACCAGCCGCATGTCGAGGTAGAGGCGGCCGTCGATCTCGCCGAACGCGTGGATCGGGATGACGTGCGGCTCGCGCAGCCGCGCCACGATCTGCGACTCGCGGCGGAACCGCGCGCGGTAGGCCTCGTCGGCGACGAACGGTTCGCTGAGCCGTTTCAGCGCGACGACGCGGTCGTGGGCCGTGTCGTAGGCACGGTGCACCTCGCCCATCCCGCCCCGGCCGAGCAGTTCCTCGATGCGGTACGGGCCGAACGTCTCGGCGGACATGGCGCTCCCGGGCAAGATCGGCGGACCAGCCGATCGTAGCCACGGCGGGGCGCGGGCGGGCGCGTTGCCGGGAAGCACCCGCCCGCGCCGGGAGTCAGAACTTTTCGACCGCCACGGCGTTGTAGGTGGTCTCCGGCGTCGGCGGGGTGGTGAAGCGGGCGTTGACGAGGTAGAAGCGCTTGCCCCACTCGGCGACGGTGGCCGGGACGTCGAAGCGCGGGTCGCTCCGCTGTTCGACGAGGCGGGCGCTGGTGCCGTCGGCGGACAGCTCCAGCTTGGCCAGCAGGTTCAGGCGGTTCTGCACCGCGTACAGGGTGCGGCCCTCGCGCAGCAGGCCGTCGTTGTTCGGCAGGGCGGCCACGTCGACCTGGGTGGTGACACCGGTGGCCGGGTCGATGCGGAACAGCAGGCCCGTGTTGGACTGCCCGGCGATCAGGGCCTTGCGGTCGGGGGTGGTGACGATGCCGTTGAGGTTGGTCTCGCCCGCCACGACCGCGAGGTCCCCGGTGAGCGGCACGTGGACCGCTTCGGCGGGCAGTTCGCCGTTCCGGCCGAGCGACAGCTTGTAGAGCACCGCGCGGCGGGAGTCGGTGAACCACACGGCGTCCTTGGTGATCACCAGGTCGTTGACGAACGTGTCGGTGGTCTGGAACCGGTAGCTCGCGAGGACCGCGCCGGTGCGGGCGTCGATCACGCGGGCGTCGCCGCCCGTGCCGCCCGCGACGAAGAGCCGGGCGTGCCGCGAGTCGACCTTGATGCCCAGCGAGGGCGTGCCCGGCCCCGGCGACAGGAGGCTTCCCCGGCCGGTGCGGAGGTCGACCTGCTGGATGCGGCCGTCCACGCGGGAGCCAAAGTAGGCGGTCGGCCAGGCGCCGATCGCGATGCCTTCCGGCTGGAACCCGGCGGGCAGGGCCAGTTCGGCGGGGAACGCCCCGGGCCGGGCCGTCGCCGGCGCCACCGACAGGGCGCCGATCACCAGCAGGGACAGGACCAGTGTGCAGACGCGTCTCATCCGCGGACCTCCTCCGTGGTGCTGTGCCGTCTCCGGCCCAGTTTGTCCGGTACCCCCGGGGCCGACAACCTTAAGTATTGACTTATATAAGCCGCGACTGACAGACTGGGCGCGTGCACGCGTTCGATGTGCTGGGCGACCCGGTTCGCCGGCGGATCCTGGAGCTCCTGGCCGACGGGGAACAGCCGTCGGGGGCGATCGCCGCAGTCATCCGGGAGGAGTTCGGCATCTCCCAGCCGGGCGTCTCCCAGCACCTGCGTGTGCTGCGGGAAAGCGGTTTCACGACTGTGCGCGTGGCCGGGACGCGCCGGCTGTACGCGGTGAACTCCGAGCCGCTGCGGGAGGCCGGGGAGTGGCTGGAGCGGTTCCGCCACATCTGGGACCAGCCCCTCGACGCGCTCGCCACCGAACTGGCCCGCGGCAAGCGGGAACGACGACTCAGGCAGGAGAAGGACCATGCTCGACATCGCGAACCACCTGAAGGCGATCCACCGTGAGGTCCGCCGCGGCACGACGACCGGGGGCGAGACGGTCACCGTCCTGGTGCGGCGCCGCTACGACGCCACCGTCGAGGACGTGTGGGACGCGGTGACCGACCCGGCGCGGGTGCGCCGCTGGTTCATGCCGCTGACCGGCGACCTGCGTGAGGGCGGCTCGTTCCAGCTGGAGGGCAACGCCGGCGGCGACATCCTGACGTGCGACGCGCCCCGGCTGCTGAAGGTGACCTTCGGCGGGCCGACCAGCGTGGTGGAGGTGCGCCTGACCGGCGACGGCGAGAGCACCGAGCTCGAGCTGGAGCACACGGTGCCGATCGAGATCGCCCAGAGCGGCGCGGGAGCGCTGTTCGTGGGCCCCGGCTGGGACGGCGCGCTGATGGCACTGGCGCTGTACTTCGCCGGGGAGGCGCCCGAGGACCCCGTGGCGGCCGCGAGTTCCCGCGAGGCGCAGGAGTTCTGCGCCGGTTCGGTGGCCGAGTGGAGCACGGTGGTGGAGGACTCCGGCACGGCCACCGCGGAGGAGATCGCGGGCGCCGCGCAGATCTCGATGGCCCAGTTCGCACCCGACCTGACCGGCGAAGCCCAGTAGCGGCACCGGAAGCCAGGCACCAGGACCCCTCCCCCATCGGCGGCGCGGCTCGTCGGGAGCTGATCGGGCCGACGGCGGGCACCACCCCTGACGGCCGCCGGCCGCCGGAGTCAGCTCCGGTGTGGCCCCCATCGGCGGCGCGGCTCGCCGGGAGCCAATCGGGCAAAGGCCCTGCCTCGCCGACGAATTGACCTCCGGCGTGATGCGGCATCACCCCATCGCCGCGCCGCCCGCCGAGAGCCGAGCGCGGGGGCCCGGCACCGACACCGGTGCCGGGCCCGCCGCCTCACCACCGCGTTCCGGCCTGCTCCCTGATCGTCACGTTGATCCGGTTGAACAGGTTGGTCAGCGCGATCGCCAGGATCAGCCCGGACAGCTCCCGCTCGTCGAAGTGGTCGGCGGCGTCGTCCCAGACGGGGTCCGGCACGCCGTCGCCGGTGCGGTCCGCCAGGCGCGTCGCGGTTTCGGCCAGCGCCAGGGCGGCCCGCTCGGCGTCGCTGTAGAACGGGGCCTCCCGCCAGGCCGCGACGTTGTGGATGCGCTCCTCGCTCTCCCCCGCCTTCCGCGCCTCCTCGACGTGCCCGTGCACGCACGCCGCGCAGCCGTTGATCTGGCTGACCCGCAGCCCGGCGAACTCCCGCACCCCCGCGGGCAGCCCGCTCGCCTCGATGGCCTTCATCAGCCCGCCGATACCCTTCATCGCCTCCGGCAGCACGTACGCCGGGTTCTTCATCCGTGTGGTCATGATTCCCTGACGGATCGGCGCCGGTCAGTGTGACCGCCCCAGCAGCTCGTCCAGCCGCCGCACGGCGAAATCCACCAGCGGCCGCGCCGGGAGGAGACGGCACCGCGCCCGGCCCACCTCCGCCTCCCGCACCCCGTGCACGCGCTCGAACTCGCGCCCCACCACCGGGAACAGCGTGCCGTTGTCGTTGGCCACGTCCAGCGTTTCGCACCAGATCCGCTCGCCGTCCACCAGCCGCGGGAACCGGCGCACCTTCAGCCGCCGGTGCCGCGCCAGGGTCTCCGCGTGGTGCAGGAAGCTGTTGCGGTCGTGCCCCACCCCGATCAGCAGGATCGACGCGTCCAGGTCGTACAGCGTCGAAAACGGCGAGCCCGCGCCGAGGGCGAAACCCAGCGGCTGCGCGGCGACGACCTCCCGGGCGTGCGCGCCGATCGCCGCCACCGAGGCCTGCGGATGCCGGCTGCGCACCGCGCCGGGCCACTGCCGCACCGCCTCCGCGACCGCCCCCATCTCCGACGGCGTCCCGGCGTCGAACAACGGCACCGCGTCACGCCGGGCGCGGATCGCGGTGTCCGGCGCCCCGCGGTGGTCCGGGTCGGGGTCGGCGATCCGTGGCGTGAAAGCCGGAGCGGCCACCGTTCCCGCCTGCCCGGCCGCCGCCACCAGGCTCGCGACCACGGCACGGGCGCCGCCGGGGACCGGCCCCAGGCTGGACAGCGACGCGTGCACGATCACCGTCGCCCCCTCATCCAGCCCGAGCGAGCGCCAGCCCGCCACCAGATCGAGCCCCATGCCGCCACCCTTCTCGCCGCGTCAAACCTTCCCCGGGGATCATTCACCCGAAGTCGTGGAAACCCGCCGGAATCCGGCGACCGGACCGGTTCAGCACCGCTAGGGTGCGGCCGTGGCACCGCTTCGCTCCACTTCCTCCGGTCTTCAGCGCCAGGCCTGCTGGACCACCCTCGCCGCGCTCGCCCTCGTGGCCGGGTGGGCCGTTCTGGAAGCCGCGCCGGCCGAAACCGCCGCCGCGCCCGCGCCCCGCCCGGTTCCGCCGCCGATGCCGCTGTCCAGCGCCGCCGCGCCAGCCCCGCGCACCGAACTCTGCCCGGACACCGCGCGCGCCTGCGTCGACGAGGAACGGCGCGTGAGCTGGCTCCAGCACGACGGCGAGATCACGCACGGCCCCGTCCCGATCATGCCCGGCGCCGCCGACGCCCCGGACTCCGTCGCCACCCCGCGCGGCGTCTTCCGCGTCGAGTGGAAGGACGCCGAGCACACCAGCGCCGAGTTCGGCGACCCGATGAACCACTCGGTGTTCTTCGCCCCCGGCGGGATCGCCCTGCACGAGGGCAGCCTCGACGCACCCTCGCACGGGTGCGTCCACCTGTCGGCCAGGGACGCCGCCCTCTTCTACGACGCCCTGCCGGTGGGCGCCGAGATCGCCGTGTTCTGAAACGACCGGATCGATTTCCCGGTGCCGCCGTGTCACCATGAAGGCGATGCAGTCCCCCGGCAGCCCTCAGCCCGGCCCCGGCGCTCCCTTCGCCGTCACGGTTCAGGAGCGGGAGGCCGCCCTCGTCGTGCAGACCTCCGGCGAGCTCGACGCCTCCACCGTGCCGCGGCTGCGCGCGATCATGCGCGGCGTGCTGACCGGCGCGCCCGCGGTGCTGGTCGTCGACCTGTCCGGCGTGACGTTCCTCGGCTCGGCCGGGATGCACCTGCTGCTGGAGATCCAGGACCTCGCCGGGAACGCCGACGTGCGCTTCGTCGCGCAGGGGCGCGGCACCGTCAAACCGTTGCGCCTCACGAGGCTCGCCGACGTGCTCGACGTCTACCCCACCCTCGCGCAGGCGCTGCGCCCGGCGTGAGGCGTCACAGCCAGTCGCGCCGCTTGAACATCGCGTACAGCGCGCCGGACAGCGCCAGGATCACCGCGGTGGAGAGCCAGAACCCCCACGGCCGCTCGAATCCCGGGTAGGGCACGTTCTGCCCGTAGAAGCCGGTGATCGCCGTCGGCACCGCGATGATCGCCGCCCAGCTGGTCACCTTCTTCATGATCAGGTTGAGCCGGTTGCCCTGCAGGCTCAGCTGCGTCTCGCGGATCGTGGTGACGAGGTCCCGCAACGACTCCGTCCACTCCGACGCGCGCAGCACGTGGTCGTAGACGTCCTGGAAGTAGGGCATCAGCGTCTCGTCGACGAGGTGGTGGTCGCGGCGCATCAGCGAGTTCACCACCTCGCGCATCGGCAGCACGACCCGGCGCAGCGACACCAGGCTCTTGCGCAGCCGCAGCGACCGGCGCTGCATGTCGGTGTGGTCGACGTGCTCGGCGAACACCCCGTCCTCGAGCGACTCGATCTGGTCGTCCATCGCCTGCACCGCGTCGAAGTGGGTGTCCACGATGTAGTCGAGCAGGCCGTGCACGAGGAAACCGGTCCCGCCCTTGGCGAGGTCGGCGGAGGCGTCCCAGCGCTGCACGACCGCCTCGATGTCGAAGTGCTCGTCCTTGCGGACCGTCACCAGCGCGCGGTCGGTGAGGAACGCCGCCAGCTCGCTGTCGGTCAGCACGCCGGTCGCGGTGTCCAGCCGCACGGCGTAGGCGGTGAGGAACGCGTGAGTCTCGTACCGGTCGAGCTTGGGCCGCTGGTGCTCGTGCACGGCGTCCTCGACGGCGAGGCGGTGCAGGCCGAGCTCCTCGCTGATCGTGGCGAGGTCGGCTTCGGTGGGCTTGACGAAGTCGAGCCACACCACCGCCGCCGCGTCCTGGAGGTGGTCGGACAGTTCGGCCGCCGGGAAGTTCTCGGCATCGAGAACTCCGTGGCGGTACACGCGGGTGCGAGCCATGCCCCAACGCTAGGCTGTGCGGCGGACGTCCGCGCAGCAACGGATCTGGGGGCTTTCCCGGTGGAACCACTTCGCATCGGCATTCTGGGCGCGGCCCGCATCGCCGGGACCGCCATCGCCGCGCCTGCCCGCGAGACCGGGCACCGGCTGGTCGCCGTCGCCGCGCGGGACCGCGGCCGCGCCGAGGCGTTCGCCGCCGAGCACGGGGTGGAACGGGTCGCCGCCGGCTACGCCGAGCTGCTCGCCGACGACGAGATCGACGTGGTGTACAACCCGCTGCCGAACGGGCTGCACGGGCCGTGGAACCTCGCGGCGGTGCGCGCCGGGAAGCACGTGCTGAGCGAGAAACCGTTCGCCGCCAACGCCGAGGAGGCCCGCGAGGTGGCCGCCGCGGCGGAGGCGGCCGGGGTGCGGGTCATGGAGGCCTTCCACTACCTCTACCACCCGGTCCTGCTGCGGCTGCACGAACTCCTGGCCTCCGGCGAACTGGGCGAACTCCGCGCCGCCGAGGCCGAACTGCTCATCCCCGCGCCCGCCGACAGCGATCCCCGGTGGTCGTTCGAGCTGGCGGGCGGGGCGCTGATGGACGTGGGCTGCTACGGCTTGCACGCGCTGCGCGGTCTCGCGCCGTGGGCGGGCGGCGAACCGGTGCTGGAGTCGGCGACCGGGACGGCGCGGCGGCCCGCGGTGGACCAGGCGGTGGACGCGCGGCTGGCGTTCCCCGGCGGCGCGACCGGCATCGTGCGGTGCGACATGGCCGCCGCGGAGGTCCGCTTCCGCCTGCGGCTGACCGGCACGCGTGGCGAGGCGACCGCGGTGAACTTCGTGCGCCCGGACACCGACGACCGGGTCCTGGTCGGCGACCGGGCCGAGCACCTGGGCCGCCGCCCGTCGTACTCCTACCAGCTGGAGGCCTTCGCGGCGCACGTCCGCGACGGCGCGCCGCTGCGCAACGACCTCGCCGACGCGGTCGCGACGATGACGTTGATCGACGAGTGCTACCGCGCGGCCGGGTTCGGTGTGCGTCCCCGCTCACGTGCGGAACCGGTGGCGGGCGCTTGACCGGTAACGTCGGGTCGTGAGTTCTGTTCTGGACAACCCGGCCTTCGCGTCGCTGACCGGTCCGCACGCCCGGTTCGCCGAGTCGCACGGGACCGCGGTGCGGTACGACCCGGAGGTCTCGCCGTGGGCGGGCATGCCGGACGACGCGGACGAAACGGCCTGGAAGGACCTGGCCGAGCTGGCCGGGCCGGGCGGGGTGCTGGCGCTGCCGGGGCCGCCGCTGCCGCCGCCGGCGGGCTGGGCCGTGGAGTTCGGTGTGCCGGGCGTGCAGATGGTCGCCGAAACGGCCGGCACCGCACCGGATCCGGAGGCGGTGCGGCTGACCGCGGCCGACGTGCCCGAGATGCTCGCGCTGGCCGAGCGGACCCGGCCGGGGCCGTTCCTGCCGCGCACCGTCGAACTGGGCACCTACCTCGGGTTCCGCCACGAAGGGCGGCTGATCGCGATGGCCGGTGAGCGCATGCACCCGCCCGGGTACACCGAGATCAGCGCGGTCTGCACGGACGCGGAGTTCCGCGGGCAGGGGCTGGGCACCCGGCTGGTGCTCGCGGTGGCGCACGGGATCCGCGAGCGCGGGGAGACGCCGTTCCTGCACGCCGCGGCGGACAACACCAGCGCCATCCGGCTCTACACCGCGCTGGGCTTCCGGCTCCGCCGCGAGATCGACTTCGTCGGGGTGCGGGTGCCGGCCTGACCTCAGGCGGGCGCCGGCCACGCCATGCGCGACCAGGGCAGCGCCAGGCCCGCCCGGGTCGACGGCTCGACAGGCGCGAGGGAGGTCACCGGGACCGCTTCGGCGTGGCGGGCGAACACCGTGTCCACGTACCGGTGCCCGGTGTCCGCGGCAATGAACAGCACCGTGCGGTCGGACCGGTCCCGTTCCCAGCGCGCGGCGAGGTAGGCGGCTCCGGTGGAGAGACCGGCGAAGATCGCGTGACTGCGCAGCAGGTCGACGCTCCCGGACAGCGCCGCGGCGAAGCCGACCCAGTGGATCGTGTCGTACAGCTCGTGCGCCACGTTGCCGAACGGGATGGAGCTGCCGATCCCGGCGATGATGATGTCCGGATCGGCGACGTGCTCGCTGCCGAAGGTGACGCTCCCGAACGGCTGCACGCCGACGAGCCCGACGCCGGGCGCGGTGGACCGCAGCCACGTCGCGAGCGCCCCGGTGGAGGCGCCCGATCCGACGCCGCCCACCACGATCAGCTGGGACGGGTCCAGCTCCCGCGTGATCTGCCGGGCCACCGCCCGGTACCCGAGGTAGTGGACGCGGTCGTGGTACTGCCGCATCCAGTGCCAGTCCGGGTGGGCGCGCAGGATTTCCCCGATCCGCCGCACCCGCCGGTTCTGGTCGAGCTTGAGGTCGGCCTCCGGCGGCATCTGCTCGAGCGTCGCGCCCAGCACCGCCAGCTGCGTGCGCAGCGTGTGGTCCACTGTGGTCGATCCGACGATGTGGCAGCGCAGCCCGAACCGGTGGCAGGCCAGGGCGAGCGCGTAGGCGTAGATCCCGCTGGAGCTGTCCACCAGGGTGTCGCCGGGGGCGATCACGCCGGTGCGCAGCAGGTGCCGCACGGCCTCCAGCGCGGAGACCACCTTCATCGTCTCAAACCGCAGGCAGACCAGCCGCTCGCCGGTCCGGACCAGGTCCGGCCGTGCGATCGCCTCCGCGATGTGGTCGTGCATCCTTCCCTTCCGTGGTGAACAGGCGGGTCGCGGGCAGCCCGGCGGCCCGCAGCGCGCGCACGCACCGGCGCAGGCGGCCGGGGTCACCGCCGGGGTCGAACAGCAGGCCGGCCACGTTGCCGCTGTGCGCGACCTGCACCCCGGCCGCGCCGGTGGCGGCCGCGATCCGTTCCAGTTCGGGCAGTTCATCCTTGACGAGCACGCGCTGGTTGAGCCGCGCGCTCGCGGTGCTCACCCGGCCCAGCAGGCCGGGGTCACCCGTGGTCACCGCGACCCGCAACATCCGCCGCAGCCGCTCGAAGGCGGTCACGTCGGCGACGGCGCCCAGCGCGAGCGTGTCGACCGGCGCCCCGCCGCCGGTCACGCACCCGACCACGACGACGGGCGGGAGCCGCGGGCCGAGCCGTTCCAGCACCCGGCCTTCCCGCTGCGCGAACAGCACCGCGCCGCCGCCGAGCATGAGGGGGTCGCAGGCGCGCTCGGCCCGCACCGCGATCCGCGCGACGGCCTCCGGCGTGAGC
>NZ_AFWY03000097.1:0-11310 GCF_000231075.2 Amycolatopsis sp. ATCC 39116
AGGGCGGGAAGCCGAGGGGTGTCAAGAAACTGTAGGCGCGGCGGGAAAACTGGAGGCGCGCTCTGGAGATTAAAGGCGCGGCACGAGATTCACGACCCATCGACAGCTGAGGTCTGGCGGGCAACTGGGGCAAGGCGCAAATTCAAGGCGCGACGAGATCTTCAGGCGCGGCGGAAAATTTTCGCAGGGCGAAAAACAAAGCGCGGCGAAACCTTCAAGCGCGGGCATGAAGATCCGCGAGCGCGGCACAACGCCCCACTCCCCTCACGGATGCCACCGCAAAAGCGGCACCCCTCCGGTCGTGCGGATCTCCAGCGCCTTGATCTCCTCCGGCGGCAAATCCGTGCCGACCGAGATGCGGGCGTCCCGGTCGGGGGTGGCGTTCCACGTCGCCAGCTGGGCCTCCGATCCGTCCGCCCGGATGGCCACCAGCAGGTACCCCGCGCCCTGGTAGGCGCCCCGGTAGCTGCACGACATGTCGACGCGGCTGCCGCCGGACACCTCGGCCACCGCGGCCGTCGCCTGGACCGGGTACGCGCCCAGCGGCGTCATGGCCGTCCCACCGCCGCCGTCGGGCTGGGGCACGAAGATCGCCGCCAGCACCGCCGCCGCCGCGGCCACCGCCACCCCGAACGTCGTCACCACCCGCCGCCGCCGGGCGCGGCGCACCCCGCGCAACAACGCAGGCAACAAGCGGTCCGGTGGCGGCTCCCCCTCGACCATGTCCGGCGTCACCTGCGACAACAGCCCGGGCAAGCCGGCCAGCTCCGCCACCGCCGCGGAACACCGCGCACAGCCGCGCAGGTGCTCCTCGTACGCCGCGCGGTCCTCCGGGGACAGGGCGCCCAGCACGTACGCCGCGTCGTAGGTCACGAACTCGTCGGGCTCGGTCACCGGGTCACCCCCTTCTCCTCCAGCGCGAGCTTCAACGCCCGCAGCGCGTAGTGCGTCCGGGACTTCACCGTCCCGGCGGAAATCCCGAGCCTCGCGGCCGCGTCGGCGACCGAGAAACCCTGGAAGTAACACAGCAGCAGCACCTCGCGGTGCGCCGTGGACAACTCCTTCAACGCCTCCGCCACCAGCCAGCCCTGCAACGCCCGGTCGGTGTCGTCCGGCGTGACCAGCTCGGGCGGCGAATCGGTGGTCACCTCGGAGCGGTGCGCGGCCGACCGCCAGTCGTCGATCGCGATCCGCCGCGCCACCGTGAACAGCCACGCCCGCGCCGAGCCCTGCGTCTGGTCCAGCACCCGCGGGTGCTTCCAGGCCCGCAGCAGCGTCTCCTGCACCACGTCCTCGGCCCGGGCCCGGTCACCGCCGGTCAGCCGCAGCGCGTAGGACCAGAGAGCGGCCGCGTGGTCGTCGTGCAGCGCCCGCATCAACTGGTCTTCCGCGCCGTCGCTCACGCGAGCACGCCCTGCTTCCGCCGGACCCGCTGCGCGAACAGCAACGCCACGCCGAACACCACGCACCCGGCTTCGGTGATCACGCCCCAGGTCTCCGCGGACGTGGCGAACTGTTCCCGCACCCCGAACAACCCGCCGGGCGTCAGCGAGATCAGGTACGCGGCCAGCGTGACCGCGCCGAACCCGATCGCGGCCAGCACCGGCAGCCAGTGGTGCCAGAACAGCACCGCCACCGCGATGACCACCCCGGCGACGACGTTGACCAGGAACAACGGCCCGATCGTCGCGATCTCGTCGAAGCCCTCGTTGGCCCACAGGTCCCAGTGCACCCAGGCCGACCCCAGCAGTCCGAGGACCACCAGGATCCGCAACAGCCACGCCACCATGACCCGACCTCCTCCACCGGCGATCCTTGCACCCGTTCACCACGGGGCGGAACGCGATCGGGTTCAATCCGCCGCCGGATTGAACCGAGCCGGGACCGCGACCGTGTCACGGGGCATGACTGCTCACTCACCCACCCGCCGTACCGTCCTGACGACCGGGGTCGCCGTGGCCGGCGCCGCCGCGGGCACCGTGGTCCTGGCCGCCTGCGGCGGCAGCGACAGCGGCACGTCCGGAAGCAGCCAGAACACCGGCTCGGCCCCCTCCGCCCCGTCCGGCACCACCGTCGCGGCCCTGAACGACGTCCCGGTCGGCCAGGCCAAGTCGGTCACGGTCGACGGCAAGCCCGCCATCCTGGCCCGGCCCACCGAGACCACCGCCGCCTGCTTCAGCGCCGTGTGCCCGCACCAGGGCGCGACGGTGGCCCCCGAGGGCGACGCCATCAAGTGCCCGCTGCACGGCTCGGAGTTCGACACCCTGACCGGCGCGCTGGAGAAGGGCCCGGCGGACACCGGCCTCTCCCCCATCCCGGTCAAGGTCGAGGGCCAGAACGTGGTGACCGCCTAGGGATCGCGGCCCGCTCCGCCCGAGCGGCGCCTAATCCCAGGTGAAGAGCTGCTCGCCGGCGTCGACGGAGCCGCCGGTGAGCACTCCCGACAGCGCCTCGGCGTCCGCGTCGAGCGCCACCACCGGCACCACCGGTGAGTACCCCGCCGCGGCGACCGCGTCCGGGTCCCAGCTGATCAGCGGCTGCCCGGCGCGCACCGATTCGCCCTTCACGACGTGCAGCGTGAAGCCCTCGCCCTTCTGCTTCACCGTGTCGATGCCCAGGTGCACCAGCACGCCCTGACCACCCGCGGTCGCGACGACGAACGCGTGCGGGTGCAGCGTCACCACCGTCCCGTCGACCGGGCTGAGCGCGTCCTGCCGCCCGCCCGCGGGCAGCACCGCGACCCCGGGCCCGACCATCGACTGCGCGAACACCGGGTCCGGCACCTCGGACATGGGCGTGACCCGGCCGGGCACCGGGCTCTGCACGGTCACGCTCACATCAGGTCCTGGATGTCGCTGGCGATCGTGTCCGCCTCCGGGCCGACGACGACCTGCACGACCGACCCCATCTTCATCACGCCGTGCGCGCCTGCCGCCTTCAGCGCGGCCTCGTCCACCAGCGAGCCGTCCTCGAGCTCGCACCGCAGCCGCGTGATGCAGCCTTCGATCTCGACGACGTTGTCCGCGCCGCCCAGTGCCGCGAGGATCTTTTCCGGCCTGTCGTCCGCCACGGCGGCCTCCTTCTCTGCTTGCCGAACACGAACCCGTAACGGTGGTTGACACCCGCCCGGCTAGCGGAGCATTCTGCCCCATCAAGAAATGGTCTAGACCGGAACGTACCAATTACGGGCCGCCGGTGCGACCCCGGAAACCAACCCGAAACCTGGAGGTGGCATGGCGCAGACTGCGACCACCGCCGACCGCGTGGTGGACGGGCCGACGCCGAAACACGCGCAGCTGCGCGAGATCCTGCGGCGCTCGATCGAGCGCGAGCTGCCGCCGGGGTCGCCGATCCCGTCGGAGCGCGAGCTGGCCGAGCGCTACCGGGTGTCCCGGCTGACGGTCCGCTCCGCGATCGGCAAGCTCGTCGAGGAAGGCCTGCTCACCCGCGCCCGCGGGAAGGGCACCTTCACCGCGACGCGGCGCATGGAGCTGCAGCTGTACCTGATGTCGTTCACCGACGACATGCGCCGCCGCGGCCTGACGCCGGCCACCGAGCTGCTGCACTGCGGGCTGGAGACCCCGCCCGCGGAGACGGCGGGCGCGCTCGGCCTGGGCACGCGCGAGCAGGCGTACCGTCTGGTGCGCCGCCGCCGCGCGGACGGCACCCCGCTGGCCGTCGAGCGCGGCTGGTACCACCCCGGCCGGGTGCCCGGGCTGCCGGATCTGGACCTGACCTCCTCGCTGTACGAGCAACTCGCGCAGCGCTACGACCTCCGCTTGGACCACGCCCGCCAGACGGTGTGGTCGGAAGCGGCGGACCGGGAGACGGCGCGCCTGCTCGGCATCCGCGCCGGCGACCCGCTCCTGGTCTTCCGCCGGGTCTCCAGCGCGTCCGGAGTCCCCGTGGAGGACATGACCTCGTGGTACCGGGGCGACCGGTACGAGGTGTCCATGCAACTCGATCGCACAGTCCCCGCCGAACACGGAGGTAACCCGTGAGCGCCACCGTCGCAGATGGAACCAAGGGCAAAGGGAGGGGGATGGCGGGGCTGCAGCGCTTCGGCCGCAGCCTCATGCTCCCGATCGCCACCCTGCCCGCCGCAGGCCTGCTGAGCCGCCTCGGGCAGGACGACCTGCTCGGCAAGGACGGCCTTGGCTGGGACAAGGTCGCCGCCGTGCTCGCCGCGGCGGGCGGTGGCCTGTTCGACTGGCTGCCGCTGCTGTTCGCGGTCGGCATCGCCGTCGGCTTCGCGCGCAAGGGCGACGGCTCGACCGGTGTCGCCGCCGTCGTCGGGTTCGTGGTGTTCAACAAGGTCGTGCAGGTGTTCGCGCCGGTCAGCGACCTGGAGGGCTTCAAGGAGGGCTGGTACCTGCAGCCCATCAAATGGCCCTACAGCGTGCTGGGCGGCATCGTGGTCGGCCTGGTCACCGCGGTGCTGTGGCAGCGCTTCCACCGCGTGAAACTGCCGCCGTACCTGGCGTTCTTCGGCGGCCGCCGGTTCGTGCCGATCATCAACTCGGTTGCGCTGCTGCTGATCGGTGTCGTGTTCGGCCTGATCTTCCCGGCCGTGGACAACGCGATGCAGTGGCTCGGTGACGCGGTGACCGGCAACGCCGTCGTGGGCGGCGGGATCTACGGCCTGCTCAACCGCCTGCTGCTGCCGATCGGCCTGCACCAGCTGATCAACGTGCCGGTGTGGTTCATCTTCGACGGCGGTGACATCACCAACTTCTTCGCGGGCGACCCGAACGCCGGCGCGTTCACCACCGGCTTCTTCCCGATCTTCATGTTCGCGCTGCCGGCCGCCGCGCTGGCGATCTGGCAGACGGCGCGGCCGGGTCAGCGCAAGGTCGTCGGCGGCATCATGATCGCCGGTGCGGTCACCTCGTTCCTGACCGGTGTGACCGAGCCGATCGAGTTCGCGTTCATGTTCGTGGCGTGGCCGCTGTACCTGATCCACGCGGTGCTGACCGGCCTGTCGCTGGCCATCTGCAACGCGCTGGACATCCACCTCGGGTTCTCGTTCTCGGCCGGGTTCATCGACTTCGCGCTCAACTCGTCGGCGCCGGCGGCGAACCGGGCGTGGCTGCTGATCCCGATCGGCCTGGTGTACGCGGTGATCTACTACTTCCTGTTCCGGTGGGTGATCACGAAGTGGAACCTGCGCACGCCGGGCCGGGAGGACGACGCCGAACAGCCGTCCGCCGACGCCGGCACGCCCAGCAAGTGAGGAGAGGTCGAACATGGCGGAACGACGTGTGACCGTCGCGAGCAAGGTGGGCCTGCACGCCCGGCCGGCCGCCCTGGTCGCGAAGACCGCGGCCGCGCAGGCGGTGCCGGTGACGATCGCCAAGGACGGCGGCGCGCCGGTGCCCGCCGGGAGCCTGCTCAGCCTGATGACGCTGGCGGCGGGCCACGGTGACGAGGTGGTCATCGCCGCCGAGGGCGACGGCGCGGAGGCCGCGGTCGACGCGGTCGCCGAGCTGGTCGCCAGCGACCTCGACGCCTGATCCGACGGCGGCTGTCCCCGGCGCGGGACAGCCGCCGTTTAGGCTTTGGGTATGCGGAGCCTGGAGCGGATCGATCAGTGGCCAGCCCCGCACGCGGCGGCGGCCGTGGTGCGGGCGGACGGAACGGTGGCCGGCAGCCACGGCGACACCGCGCGCACGTTCCGGCTGGCCTCGGTGACCAAGCTGCTCACCGCGTACGCGGCGCTGATCGCGGTCGAGGAGGGCGTGGTCGAGCTGGACACGCCTGCCGGGCCGGAGGGGTCGACGATCCGGCACCTGCTCGCGCACACCGCGGGCCTTGGCTTCGACTCCGACCGCGTGATGGCCCAGCCGGGCACGCGGCGCATGTACTCCAACGCCGGTTTCCAGGTCCTCGGCGACGCGCTGGCCGAGCACTCGGGCATCCCGTTCGCCGGGTACCTGTCCGAGGCGGTGCTGGCCCCGCTGGGCATGACGTCGACCCGGCTGGAGGGCTCCCCCGGCGCCGGCGGGGTGTCGTCGGTGGACGACCTGGTGCGGTTCGCGGCCGAGTTGCAGGCGCCGAAGCTGCTCGCCCCGGCGACCCTGCGCGCGGCCACGTCGGTCGCGTTCCCGGGGCTGAACGGGGTGCTGCCCGGGCTCGGACACCAGAAGCCCAACGACTGGGGGCTGGGCTTCGAAATCCGCGACTCGAAGAGTCCACACTGGACGGGAGCGGACAGCTCGCCGCGGACCTTCGGGCACTTCGGGCAGTCCGGCACGTTCCTGTGGGTCGACCCGGACGCGGGCGCCGCGTGCGTCGTGCTGACGGACCTGGACTTCGGCCCGTGGGCGATCGAGGCGTGGCCCCCGTTCACCGACGCGGTGCTGGCGGAATTGCGCGCCGCCTGACAGCGGGAAGGGCGAATCAGGCCGCCCGACGGGCAAACACGGCGTGTTCGCGCCCGAGAGCGTCGTGTCGGCCGTTCCGGGGCGGCGCCGAAAACCGGCCACTGGTCGTAGGCCATCCGGGGTGTTTTCCCGCCGGTGACACCGGATTGACGACTTTCGTCGGGTTCTCCGCGCGCTAACTTCTGCCTGTCGCGCACATCGTCGGGCGCGAATACCTCACCCCTGCGGAGGTTTATTCGTCATGCGCATTTTCCGGTGGATATCCGCAATCACCGCCGCGGCCGGGATAGCCGTCGGCGGCGCCGCTCCCGCGGTCGCCGCGGGACCGGCCGTCGAACCGTTCATCATCGGCGGCAGCACCGTTTCGAGCGCGCCGTGGGCGGCGGCCGTGTTCGTGAACGGTCAGTTCAACTGCTCGGGCACCATCATCGCGTCCCGGTGGGTGCTCACCGCCAAGCACTGCCTCGGCTCCGGCATGACCGTGCGCGTGGGCAGCGTGTACCGCTCCTCCGGCGGCGTCACCGCGACCGTCACCAGGCAGGTCGCCAACCCCAGCACCGACTTCGCCCTGCTCCAGCTCGGCACCTCGATCAGCACCACCTACGCCAGGCTGGCCAGTGCGGACCCGGCGGTCAGCAGCACCAACTCCATCTACGGCTGGGGCCGCACCAGCTACAACGGCTCGGCGGCCGAACAGCTGAAGACCGCGACCGTGCGCAACACCCGGATCGGCGGCAGCTGCACCGACGCCTACGGCGGTCGTGCGATCTGCTCCACCGGCGTGAGCGGCGTGGCCTGGAAGGGCGATTCCGGCGGCCCCCAAATGGCCAATGGAGTTCAGGTGGGTGTCGCGTCCATGGCGGACGGCAGTTCTTCCCAGATCTATGGCAGCGTCGCCGCGAACCGGTCCTGGATCAGTCAGACGGCGGGGGTCTGAAATTGCGGAAATCAATCGGGAAAACACTCCGGCGCGCCATTCTCGCGACCGCCGCGTTCGCCACCGCGCTCACCGCCGCGCTGACCCCGGCGCACGCCGCGCAGCCGTCCGGTGACACCGTCACCCCGTTCGTCGTCGGCGGCACCAACGCCACCCAGGGCCAGTTCCCGTGGATGGTGCGGCTGTCGATGGGCTGCGGCGGCGCGCTCGTCGCACCGCGCGTCGTCCTGACCGCGGCGCACTGCGTCAGCCGGACCGGCACCAACTCCAGCATCACCGCCACCCTCGGCAAGGTGGACCTGCAGGCGAGCGGGGGCCAGTCGATCAAGTCGACCTACGTCTACCGCAGCCCGCAGTACGCCAGCACCGGCGCGCAGGACTGGGCGCTGATCGAACTGGCGTCCGCGGCCTCGGCCCCGACGCTGAAGTTCGCCGCGCCGGGCGACACCTCCCTCAACAGCGGCACCTTCACGATCATGGGCTGGGGCGCCACCGTCGAGGGTGGCGGCCAGTCGCGCTACCTCAAGTACGCGACCGTGCCCTACGTCAGCGACTCCGCCTGCCAGCGGTCCTACGGCAGCGACCTCCAGCCGGCCTACGAACTGTGCGCCGGCTACCCGGAGGGCGGCACCGACACCTGCCAGGGCGACTCGGGCGGCCCGATGGTCAAGCAGAACGCGGCGGGCGAGTGGGTCGAGGTCGGCATCGTGAGCTGGGGCGAAGGCTGCGCCCGGCCGGACTACCCGGGCGTCTACGCCGAGGTGCAGTCCTTCTCCGCCAACATCAGCAACCGGATCAGCTCCAGCGGCACGATCGTCCGCTGAGCCGCCTGGGGCGCCTCCCGCCCGGGGAGGCGCCCCCGGTCACAGCGTCATGACCCGGACCGGGTTCCCGTCCCGCCACGCGGCGATGTCCTCGACCGCGTCGCGGTAGAAGATCTCGTACACCTCGCGCGTGACGTAGCCGAGGTGCGGGGTCAGCGTGGCGTTGCGCATCGCGCGCAGCGGGTGGTCGGCAGGCAGCGGCTCGATGTCGTAGACGTCCAGCGCGGCGCGGATGCGGCGCTCCCGCAACGCGTCCAGCAGCGCCTGCTCGTCGATGATCGGCCCGCGCGAGGTGTTCACCAGCAACGCGCCCGGCTTCATCGCGGCCAGCTCGGCCGCACCGACCAGACCGCGGGTGCGCTTGGACAGCACCAAGTGCACGGACAGGACGTCCGCGCGTGCGAACAGGTCCTCTTTGGACACCGCGGTGACGCCGTGCTCGGCGGCCCGCTCGGCGGTCAGGTTCTGGCTCCAGGCAATGGTTTCCATGCCGAACGCCTGACCGATGCGCGCCACCCGCTGGCCGAGGTTGCCGAGCCCGAGCAGGCCGAGCGTCTTGCCGTGCAGCCCGATGCCGACAGTCGACTGCCACGCGCCGTCCCGCATCGCGGCCAGCTCGGTCTCCAGGTGCCGCTGCGCGGCGAGGACGAGCGCCCAGGTGTGCTCGGCCGTGGGGTGCGGCAGGTAGCCGGTGCCGCAGACCGTGATGCCCAGCCGTTCGGTGGCCTTGAGGTCGATGGCCGCGTTCCGGCGCCCGGTGCTCACCAGGAGCTTGAGGTCGGGCAGCCGCTCCAGCACCTCGGCGGTGAACCGGGTGCGCTCCCGCATCGCGACGACTACCTCCGCGCCGGCCAGCCGCCGGACCAGCTCGTCGTGGTCGCCCACGTACGAGGTGATCACCTCGACCTCGGCTCCCAGCGAGTCCCAGTCCGCGAGGCTCCGCGCGACGTCCTGATAGTCGTCCAGCACCACGATCTTCATGGTGCTCACGCTAGTCCAGGGGCAGCGGCAGGATGCCGCCCGTCGCCTCCCGCAGCGCGTCACGCATCGCCTCGCGCGGCGCCGGCCTGCCGGTGAAGTGCTCGACCTGGCCGAACGCCTGGTGCAGCAGCATGTCCAGCCCGGTGGCGACCCGTCCGGCGGCCGCCTCGGCCAGCGGCGTCGGCCACGGGTGGTAGATCACGTCCAGCACGCACGGCGCCGCGGCCAGCTCGGCCGCGTGCTCCGCGACCGCCGCCGGCGGCACCGTGCTCACCAGCACCGCGCAGTCGGCGGCGAGCTTGCCGAAGTCCGCCGAGGCCCACACGCGCACGTCCGCCTCGACGCCGGCCCGGCCGGCCGCCTCGACGGTCTCCCGCGCCCTGGCCGGGTCGCGGACCACCAGCACCGCGCGCCGGATGCCCAGCTCCGCGAACGCCACGACGGTCGCGGCCGCCGTGCCGCCCGCCCCGAGGACCAGGCCGGTTTCCCCGCCGGTGAACCCGCCGGCGCACCGCAGCGCCCCGGCGACGCCGTCGACGTCCGTGCAGTCGGCCAGCCAGCCGTCCGCGGTCGGCACCAGCGTGTTGGCCGCGCCCGCCGCCACCGCCCGCGGCGTGGCCTCGTTCGCGAAGTCCAGCGCGGCCCGCTTGCCCGGCATGGTCACCGACAGGCCGGCCCACTCCGGGCCGAGCCCGCGCACCAACCCGGGCAGTCCCGCGGCGTCCATCTCGACGCGCTCGTAGGTCCAGCCGTCCAGGCCGAGCGCGGCGTACGCGGCGGTGTGCAGCACCGGCGACAGCGAGTGCGCCACCGGTTTGCCCAGCACCGCCGCCTTGCGCTCAGTACGCACCGCGCTGCCTCGCCAGTGTCTTGTTCTGCTCGTGCTCCGGGAGGTCCGACGCGAAGCAGGACAGCCCGTTCTTCTCGCACTTCACGAAGTACACGTACGTGCCCTGCGTCGGCTCCTCGGCCGCCTGGATCGCCTCCGGGCTCGGCGAGGAGATCGGCGTCGGCGGCAGCCCCGGGATCTTGTACGTGTTGTACGGGCCCGGCCGGTTCCGGTCGTCGTCGGTGGTGGTCACGACCGGCTTGTCCAGCAGGTAGTTCACCGTCGAGTCCAGCTGCAGGCGCATGTTCTGCGCGAGCCGGTTGTAGATGACCTGCCCGATGTTCTCGAAGTCCTGCTTGACGCCCTCGCGCTCGATGAGCGAGGCGACGATCAGCGTCTCGTACGGCGTGCGGCCCTGGAACTTCGACGTCGCGGTCAGCCCGGCGGTCTGGATCCGGGTGGCCGACGTCTTCAGCACGTAGCCGAGCAGCTCCTCGGCGGACCAGCCGGGCTTGACGTCGTAGACGCCGGGCGCGACCAGGCCCTCGATGCGGCGGGCGTCGGTCGACCCGGAGACCACCGGCACCGCCCAGTCCGGCGCGCCGAGCGCCGCCAGGTCGGCCTTGGCCGCGGTGTCGCGCAGCTGCTCCACCGGGATGCAGGTGCTCTGCCCGTTCAGCTGGGCGCACGAGGCCTTCGACAGCAGCGTGAACACGCCGGGCGTGACCGTGCCGTCGGGCTGCGTGATGTCGTCCAGCTGGGTGCCGGCGCGCACCTGCAGGACGCCGACGCGCGAGCCGTCCTGGGTCAGCTTCGCCACCGCCGCGGCGCCGGACATCTTCGTCTTCACGACGTAGTAGCCGGGCTGCAGGCTCAGCACCTTCGAGTTGTCCTCGCTGGCCTTCACGAACGCCTTCGCGCTGGCCACCACCCCGGCCCCGGCCAGTTCCTGGCCGATCGCGCCGGTCGAGTCGCCCGCGCTGATCTCGATCAGCACGTCGGACTCGCCGCTGCCCTCGAAGTCGTCGTAGCCGAACACGGCGTCGATGCCGTACCAGGCGCCGCCGCCGATCAGGGCGAGCACGACGAGCGCGACCAGCCAGCGCAGCGGCTTGCGCTTGCGCCGCGTCTCGGCCGGTTCGTCGTCGTCGGCCGGCTCGATGTACTCGGGCTCGGCGCGCTCCTCGTCGGCGTTCTCCGGGTAGTCGTCGTAGTCGTCGTACTCGTAGTCGTCCTCGAGGTGGATGATCTCGGTGGGCGACTCGTCCGGCGGCGGCTGGCGCGGCCTGCGGGGACGCGGCGGCGGAGGCCGCTCGTCGAACAGGTCCAGGCCGTGGTCGGGCGGCGCCGGGCGGC
>NZ_AFWY03000096.1:0-11980 GCF_000231075.2 Amycolatopsis sp. ATCC 39116
GCTGTAGCAGGGCGGTGATCTGCGCGGCGCGCTCGGCGGTGCGGAACTCGACGGGCCCGAACTCGACGGCCCCCTGCTCCAGCAACAACGCGCCGAGCAGCGTCGGCCCCGCCACGACAGCGACCGCGAAGGTGTGATCGCCCGCCGGGACGCACCGCCCGCTGCGCCGGCTCTGCTCGACGGCCGCCCGCACGCCGCCGTCCAGGTGACCGGTGTCGAGCAGCGTGACTCGGCAGCGCAGCGCCCGGCCGAGCGCCCCGGCCACCTCGGTCGCGTCACCGCCCTGGAGGACGAGCGCGGTGAGGTCGCCGTGCACCTCGCTCGCGCGTTCCATCGCCTCCACGTGGCGGGCCAGCTCACCGTAGGCGCGGCGGGTTTCCTCGGCGGCGGCGTTGGCGCGGGCCAGCAGCCGGGCGGTCTGCAGCACGACGGCCGCATGGTCGGCGAACGCGGACAGCAGCGAGATCTCCTCGGGGGAGAACGCGTGCTCGACGCGGTTGGCGGCGAACAGCACCCCGATGACCTCGTCCCCGGCCAGCAGCGGGACCCCGAGCAGCGAGACGAGTCCCTCCGCGGCGACGGTCTCGTCGATGCGGTCGTCGTGCGGCGCCTGGGTCATCGCGTCGTACCGCGCGGTCCAGCACGGGCGGCGGCTCTCGACCACCTGGCTGGCCAGGCCCATCCCCGGCGGCACGCGCAGGCCGGGGAACGACGGCGCGACCGTGCCGAGCGTGGTGCGCACCCGCAGCTCCCGGCTGCCGACGTCGAACTCCGAGAGGTAGGTGACGTCGGTTCCGACGAGGTCGTGGGCGCGTTCGACCAGCCGGGCCAGCAGCTCGTCGACGTCGCGCAGCTCGGCCAGCTCCCTGGCGGAGGAGAACAGGGCGGCGAGCTCCTGCCCGCGGCGGCGGAGGCGGTCCGAGGTCGCGCGCAGGCGCCGGACGCCGGACGTGATCCGCTCGGCGTCGGCGGGGCCGAGGCCGTCCAGCAGCGGCGCGACGTCGGTGTCCTGCTCGGCGGCTTCGAGAAGGCCGACGACGGCGGCGACGGGCAGGCTCATGGATCACCTCGTGGACCGGACGACCACCTTGGGACGGTGGGGGTGGACCCACCGTACATGCGCCTGAGTCCGCTTTGGACTCGGCACCGGGGCCGCTCGACCATTGCGGCAAGGGTGCGGTCATTCCCTTCCTGCACACGCATGTCGCCGGGCAAGTGCGCCCGGATTCGCCTGCCTGGCAAGGAAAACAGCGACGCCGTCTGGGCTCGCACGAATGGCGCGTGGAGTTACCCCATTGATCACGCGGCAAACGCAGTCGCGCGCCGATCGCACGGCGGTGTAAATGGCTGCTGCCGGATCGCGGATTCTTATGCATGATGGGCGAATGGCACCACCCAGCGACCGCCCGCAGACGGAACCCGCGCCCGCGCACGCCATGACGGTTTCGGCCGAGCACCGGGGACGGGACGTCGCGCTCACCGCGACGGGCGAACTGGACATCTCGACGCTGCCCAAGCTGCGCGGGCTGATCCGGCTCGCGCTCGTGGATCAGCCGCGCCTGCTGGTGCTGGATTTGTCGGAACTGCGGTTCATCAGCTCCAGCGGGCTGGGCCTGCTGGCCGGTACGCACCGGGAGGCCGCGCCGGCGGAGTTGCGGGTGGTGGCGGGAACCGAGGTGCGGCGGGTCATGGCGTTCACGGACCTGCTGGAGTTCCTGAACGTCTACAGCACGATGGAGGAGGCGCTCACGGACGCGGATTGACGCGCACCCAGCGGCGGGCGCCGGACCGCCCGCCCGCGGCGGCCACGCAACGCCGGCAGGGCACGATCCGGTGCGCCGAGGTGTCGGCGAGCCACAGCGTGTCGATCCAGAGCACGTGGGGGAAGCGGCCCAGGCGGGCGCGGTGCAGGGAGAGGCCGCAGAGGGTCTGGTTCGTGCCGGGCAGCCAGGCGTGGGCGTCCGCGCCCGGCTGGCGCACGCCGTCCTCGTCAGTCCAGGTGCTGGAAGCCGCCGTGGCGGGCGGCGCTTTCGTCGCCATCCGCTGGAGCTACCCGCGGTGGGTGCGGATCAACCGCCGCCCGCGCGGACGCCGACGGCGGCGGCACCGGCGCACGTCCTCCGCACCGCCGCCTTGGCTTGCCGCGCGTTCTTCGCCCACCACCGCGGCCGGCTCAGACGCCGACCACCTCGGGCACCTCCGCCTGCGCCTGCGGCTCCGCGGCCAGCGCGACCTCCGCGTCGAACCGGCTGAACTCGAACCGCACGTCGCTGCGGTCGGGGCCGCACGGGACGGCCGTGATGATCCCCGCGGTGTCCACCGCCGCCAGCTGGGCCAGCAGCCGCGCCAGGCGGTCCGGCGCGCCGACCACCTCCTGGTCCGTCTGCACCAGCGTGCGGTGCAGGTTGGTCACCCCCCAGCCGTCCGCGCTCCCGCTGCCCGTCGGCACCGGCAGCGCCACCGTCAGCAGCCAGCGGCCCGGCTTGCCGGACAGGGACGGGGTGCGGTGGTTGGAGATCCCGATGACCTGATCGGCCCGGACCAGCCCGTCGCCAGGGGTGCGGATCCAGACGTTCTCCAGCGCCATCTTCAATCCTCCCGTTCGGTCTCCATGAACTCCGTCTGCTCGCCCAGCCTGCGCCGCAGATCCGCGTTCTCGGCACGCGACGCGGCCAGCTCGTCCTCCAGCCGGACGATCCGCTCCGCGGCCGCCAGGGTCATCCCGTCGTCGAACAGCTCGCGGACCCGCGCGGCCAGCCGCAGCTGGCGGCGCGAATAGCGGCGGTGGCCGCCGGACGAGCGGTGCGCCTGGACGACCTCGGCGGCGTCGAGGCTGCGCAGGAACGCGGGCTGCACGTCCAGCGCGTCTGCCGCCTGCCCCATCGTCCAGGCGGGGTAGTCCTCGTCATCCAGCTTGTCTACAGCCACCTGCCGAGTCTATCTGCTTCGCTCAATTGACTCAATCTCCAGTCTTGACTATAGATATTCGCGGGAGGTGAGAGCAGGTGTTCCCGAACCCGGGTCTCGACCCGCAGAGCAAACCGGCGCGGGGCCTGCGCCGGTACATCGGACTGGTCGAGGAGGAACTCGGCCTGAGCGGGCACGGCTCTTTCGTGCAACTGGACGCGCCGCTGAGCGCCTACCTCGCGATCGACGGGCACGTGCCCGCGTTCCCGGACCGCGACGTGGCCCTGCTGTGGGACGAGCGCTACGGCTGGTCCCTGGCGGTGGAGGCCCGCTGCGGCGAGGATCTGCTGGTGCTGGCCTACCTGGGCGGCCAGGTGGCGCCCGCGCCGCGGGTGGTGGCCGCCTTCGTGCGCCGCGCGCTGGCCGGTGAGGCGGTGGGCACGCCGGAACCGGATGCGCTCGCGGCGCCCGATCTGCACGACGAGCTGGGCGCGTACGCGCCGGTGGCCGAGGAGCTGCTCGCCGCGGGCTAGGTTCTGTTTCCCAAGCGGTGGAGCCGGGCCGCAACCCGCACCGCCACGCGAGCCACTTCCGAAACACGGGCTAGCTCCGGCATGTGGGACGACCGCCGTCCGCCCGGGGTCCGGTGCCAGAATCGTGATCACGGACCCCGGGAGGACGCGTGTCACGACTGCTGCGGAAGCTGGGCTTCCTCACCATCGGCCTGTTCGAGGAGGCCGACCCGCGCGCCGGCCACGAAAGCACGCTGGACATCATCGAGCTGGGCGAGCGGCTCGGTTTCGACAGCGCCTGGGTGCGGCACCGGCACCTGCAGTTCGGCATCTCCTCGCCGGTCGCGGTCCTCGCGGCCGCCTCGCAGCGCACGCGGCGCATAGAGCTGGGCACCGCGGTCATCCCGATGGGCTGGGAGAACCCGCTCCGCCTCGCCGAGGACCTCGCCACCGTCGACATCCTCTCCGGCGGCCGCCTCAACCCCGGCCTGTCCGTCGGCCCGCCGATGCACTGGGACCAGGTCAAGGACGCGCTCTACCCGGACACCGCGGACGCCGAGGACTTCAGCCACCAGCGCGTCCGCCGGCTCCTGGACGCGATCCGCGGCGAGCCCGTCACCGGCTTCCGCGGCACCGAGGGCTTCGAGGTCTTCTCCGACCGCGTCCAGCCGCACTCCCCCGGCCTGGGCCGCCGCCTCTGGTACGGCGCGGGCAGCCTCGGCTCGGCGCGCTGGGCGGGCGAGAACGGGATGAACCTGCTGACCAGCAGCGTCGTCAAGGCCGAGGAGTCGGAGGACTTCGCCGAGATCCAGCTCTCCCACATCCGGATCTTCCGCGCCCACCACCCGGACGGCGACCGCGCCCGCGTGTCGCAGGGCCTGGTGGTCATCCCGACCGACTCGGCCACCGCCGAACAGCGCGCGAAGTACGCCGAGTACGCGGCCAAGCGCACGCCGCGGACCACCGCTCCGCAGGGCCCGGCGCGGATGATGTTCGCCCCCGACCTGGTCGGCACGTCCGCCGAGATCGCCGAACGGCTGCACGCGCACGCCGCGTTCCGGGAGGTCGACGAGGTCGCCTTCGCGCTGCCGTTCACCTTCGAGCACGCCGACTACGTGCAGATCCTGACCGACATCGCGACCAAGCTCGGGCCGGAACTCGGCTGGTCCGCGTGACAGGCCTTCACGCGCCGGTGAGCTGAGCCTGCGCGATCCGGCGGAACTCGGCGACGAGACGGCTCCGGTCGTCCGCGCGGGTGGCGAGCACGACGTGGCTCGGTTCGACGTCCTCCAGCGGGACCGTGGTGAGGTCCGCGCGCAGGCCCGTCAGCCCGGCGCCGGCCGGCACGATGGCGATGGCCTCGCCGCCCGCGACCAGCTCGACCTTGTCCTCGACCGTGCCGATCACCGGCCCGTCCGGTGCCGGCCTGCCGCCGGGCCGCGGGTCGACCCGCCAGAACGCGTTCCACTCCGCGTCACCCGGCACGCGCGGCAGCGGTTCGTCGGCGATGTCGTCGAGCCGCACCGACTCCTTGCCCGCCAGGCGGTGGTCGCGCGGCAGCAACACCACCCGCGGCTCGTCGTGGAGGACGGTCACCCGCAGCCCGCCGGTCGGGAACGGCAGCCGCGCCACGGCCGCGTCCACCCGGTGGTCGAGCAGCGCCGCGGGCACCTCGTGGAAGCCCACGTGCCGGGTGCGCACCTCCGCGTCCGGGTGACGGCGCCGCATCTCGCGCACGGCCGGCGTGACCAGGATGTTCACGGCGTGCCCGATGGTGATCCGGGCGGGCCGGGCGGCGGCGCGGGTACGGCCGGCGGCCTGGGCGGCCGAGCGCAGCAGGTCCTTCGCCAGCGGCAGGAAGACCTCACCTGCCTCGGTGAGCCGGGTGCCGCGCGGGCCGCGGTCCAGCAGGCGGGCGCCCAGCTGCCGTTCGAGGCCGCGGATCTGGCGGCTCAGCGAGGGCTGGGTGACGTGCAGGTCCGCCGCGGCGCGGCCGAAGTGGCCGTGCTCGGCCACGGCCACGAAGTACCGCACCAGTCGCAGGTCCAGGTCGGCGTGCTCGGCCATCGTCCCAAGCTACCTGCGGTGATGCCCGGAACGCATCGCCGGATGCGGAACAGGCGTTGGACCGGCCGGGAGCGGCGGCAGCACGGTGGGAGCAACGGTCACCTGTTCGCGAGGAGTGGTTTTCGTGGAGATCCCATCGCTGGGCCGGGTCGGGGTGTACCTGCCGGTCCCGTTCACCGATCCGCCCGGGCCGCGCGAGCTGCCCGCGGCCGCCGCCCGGCTGGCGGACGCCGGCTACGGCACGATCTGGACCAACGAGTTCCCCGGCAAGGACGCGCTGGTGCAACTGGCCGTGCTGCTGGAGGCCACCGAGCGGGTCGTGTTCGGCACCGGGGTGGCCAACATCTGGACCCGGGACGCGCGGACGGCCGCGGCCGCCGCGGAGTTCCTGCACCGGGCCCACCCCGGGCGGCTCGTGCTCGGGCTGGGCGTCGGCTACCCGCAGCAGGCGGCCGAGACCGGCCGCGAGTACGGCGACCCGCTGACCACGATGCGCGACTACGTGGACCGGATGGGCCCCGCGGAGTACCCGCGCGTGCTGGCCGCCAACGGGCCGAAGATGCTGGCGCTGGCCGGGGAGGTCGCCGACGGCGCGATGCCCGCCATGCTGCCGCCCGAGGCGACCGCGCTGGCCCGGCGCCTGCTCGGCCCGGGCAAGCTGCTGGTCGCCGCGCTGGCCGTGATGCCCGGCGCGAGCCGTGCGGAAGCCGTCGCGCGGGTGACGTCCACGCTCGGGCAGCCGTGGTTCGCCCGCGCCGTCGCCCGGGCGGGCTATCCCGCGGACGCCGACCGGCTGGTGGATGCGGTCGTGGCCTACGGCGAACCGGATGCGATCGCGGTGAGGGTGCGCGAGCACCTGGCCGCCGGGGCGGACCACGTCGTGCTGCTGCCCCAGTCCGGGAGCGACTTCGCCACGGACGTGGAGGTGCTGGCGCGCCTCGCGCCGGCGGCCGGTCAGCCCGTCTGATCGCGGGCGCACGCGTCGTCCGCCGGGGAGCCGTCGTCGGCGTGGACGGCTTCCCGCACCCGCAGTTTCATCCGCGACCTCGACTCGACGACGGTCTTCACCGCGACCACGTCCCGGCACCGCCGGCACGGCTCCTCCCGCCGCTCGAAGACCACCGCCACGCCGTCGATCGAAACCCGGGCCGCGTGGACATGGCTATCCGTTTCCGGCACGAATTCCATCCGCTTGCGGCAGGAGGCACACTGGTGGGTTCCGGCAAGGAGGTCTGCCGTGGGCAACGGACACGTCACCTTCACCACCACCGATCCGGACGAGGCGCGGGACACGCTCACCCGGTTGTACCTGCCCCTCGAACTGCTGCCGGAGCGGGGCGAACTGGCGATGCGGCTGGACGCGACCGCGCACACCGCGCTCACGATCGGGTTGATCAGCTTCGGGCCGCGGATCCGCGTGCGGAGCCAGCCGAACGCGCACTACCACGTCGTGCTCCCGCTGGCCGGGCGGGCGCGTTACTCCTCGGGCGGTGGGCCGGCGGTGGTCAGCGAGCCCGGCACGGCGACGGTGTTCGCGCCCGAGGCGCCTGCGGAGCTGGACTGGGCACCGGCGACCGAGCAGCTGTGCGTGATGCTCGACGGGCGGGAGGTCGAGCGCGAACTGCGGCAGCTGCTCGGCCGCGACCCCGGCCCGCGGCTGACCTTCGCCGCGCGGATGGACCTGAGCCGTGGCCCGGCGCGCACCTGGGTCGAGGCGCTCATGCTGCTGACCAGGGCCGCCCGGCAGGACAGCGAGCTGCTGACCCACCCGCTCGCGGCGCGCCGGCTGGAGCAGATCGTGCTCGACGCGCTGCTGACCGGGCAGCCGCACAACTACAGCGACCAGCTGACCACCGGCGCCGCGTCGCCCGGCCGGTCGGCGGTGCGCTGCGCGGTGGACCTGGTGCAGGCGTACCCGGACCGGGAGTGGACCACGGGGCGGCTCGCCGCCGCGGTGTCGGTGTCGGCGCGGGCGCTGACCAACGGATTCCGCGCCGAGACCGGGATGACGCCGATGGCGTACCTGCAGAACGTGCGGCTGGACCGGGCGCACCAGGACCTGCTGGACACGGACCCGTCCCGGACGACCGTCACGCACGTCGCGGGACGCTGGGGATTCACCCACCTCAGCCGGTTCGCGGCCGCCTACCGCGCCCGGTACGAGGAGCCACCGTCACTCACGCTGCGGCGCCGCACGCGGTGAGTGGCCCTTCGGACGGCGGCCAGGCCGGCGGCTTCCCACTCAGAAGCCACCCGCGCCGGACCGTCGCGATCATCGGCGCCGCTGATGGCGCCCCTCAGCACAAGTGATTTCCCCTTCCGCCGGGCAGCACCGAGACTTCCACGACAGTGGTGCCGGTCAGCGGAGACCGGCACGCGAGTCCCCCGGAGAAGCCCGTGCCGGACCGTGTCCTGCCCTCCTCGCCCGGCCCCGCCGGCGGCAACGCCCCAAGCCCCACCACCGACAACGCCCCAAGCCCCACCGCCGACAACGCCCCAAGCCCGACCGCCGACAAGGCCCCAAACCCCACCATCGGCAACGCCCCAAACCCCACCACCGACAACGCCCCAAACCCCACCACCGACAACGCCCCAAACCCCACCACCGACAGGGCCCCAGACCCCACCGCCGACAGGGCCCCAAGCCCCACCGCCGGGATCGCCCTCGACCCCGCCACCGGACGGCCCGCCGGCCGCGCCCAGGCTCTCGTCCTGCTGTTCGCCAGCTGCCTGTCCGTCCTGGGCTCGGTGCTGCTCGCGCCCGTGCTGCCCAGCATCCAGCAGGCGTTCGCCGGCACGCCCGGCGTCGCGGCGCTCACCCCGGTCCTGCTGACCGTGCCCGCCCTAGTCATCGGTCTCACCGCGACCGTCGCCGGGCGGATCGTGGATCGCTTGGGCCGCAAGCGTCTCCTGGTCGGCGCGCTCGTCGTCTACGCGGTCGTCGGCACCGCGCCGCTGTGGCTGGACTCGCTGCACCTCATCCTGGTCAGCCGGATTCTCGTCGGCCTCACCGAGGCCGCGATCATGACGTGCTGCACCACGCTGCTCGCCGACTACTTCGCCGGCCCGCTCCGCAACCGCTACTTCGGGCTGCAGACCGTGTTCACCACCGTGGCCGCGACGGTCTTCCTCGCCGTCGGCGGCCTGCTCGGCGCGCACAGCTGGCGGACCCCGTTCTGGCTGTACGCGGTGAGCCTGCCGCTGGCGTTCCTCGCCGCGCGCCACATCTGGCAGCCCCGGCGGACCACCGCCGCCGCGCTGCCGCCGCTGCCGTGGCGCCGCCTGCTCACGCCGGTCGGGGTCACGCTCATCGGCGGCCTGGTGTTCTACGTGCTGATCGTCGAGCTGTCCTACGTGCTCGACGGGATCGGCGTGAAGTCCAGCAGCACCATCGGTTTCGTGAGCGCGATTGCCTCGCTCGCCACGGCCGTCGCGGCGTGGTCGTTCGCGAAGGTGGCGCGGTTCGGGCCGCGGGTGACCATCCCGGCCGCCTTCGTCCTTTCCGGACTCGGCGTCCTCGGGCTGGGCCTGGCCGAGTCGCTGCCGGTCGCGGTCGCCGGCGCCGTGGTGGCCGGGCTGGGCAACGGTTTGCTGCTGCCCGCGCTGCTCACTTGGGCGCTGGGATCGCTGACGTTCGAGCAGCGCGGCCGCGGCACCGGGGTGTGGACCTCGGCGATGTTCATCGGCCAGTTCGTCTGCCCGCTGGTGGTTCTGGGACTTTCGGGTGTCCTCACCGGACTGTCCTCGGCGCTGCTGGTGGTCGGCGCGGTCGCGGTGCTCGTCGCGGGCGGGACGCGGTTCATCCGCGCGTGACCGCGTCCGCGCCGAGCCGGATCTCCCGGTCCGCGCGGGACACCACGGCCGGGTCGTGGCTGGCGATCAGCACCGCCGCGCCACGGTCCGCCGCGGCCCGCAGCAGGCCGAGCACGAGATCGGCCCGGCGGTGGTCCTGGTGCGAAGTGGGCTCGTCGGCGATCACCAGCGCCGGGGAGGCGACCAGCGCCCTGGCCACCGCCACCCGCTGCTGCTCGCCGCGGGACACCTCGCCGGGACGCCGCTCGGCGAGGTGCCCCAGCTCCAGCGCCTCCAGCAGCTCCGCGCCACCGGGACCGCCGCGGGCCAGCGCGAGGTTGTCGGCGAGCGTCAGCTCCTCGAACAGGCTGATCGACTGCGGCACGAAACCCAGGTCCTGCCAGGACATCCGCTCCACCGGCAGGTCCGGCAGCGGCGGGTGCGGCACCACCTCGCCGCCGTCCGGGGTCTCCCAGCCGCCGGCGATCATCAGCAGCGTGCTCTTGCCCGACCCGGACGGCCCGGTCAGCACGACCAGCTCCCCCGCCACGAGTTCGACGTCGACGGGCCGCAGCGCCGGCGTGCCGCCGTAGCTCTTGTGCACCCCGCGCAGGCTCAGCACGAGACCTCCCCCAGCCTGCCGTCCACCAGCTCCACCACCCGGTCCGCCACGCGGCTCACCTCCGGATCGTGCGTGGCGAGCAGGATCGCCTGCCCGCGGTCGGCCAGTAGCCGCAACGCTTCCACGACCCGCCCGGCCGAGTCGCGGTCCAGCTGCGCGGTCGGCTCGTCGGCGATCACCACCGCCGGCTCGCCTGCCGCGGCGAAGGCCAGCGCGACCCGCTGCTGCTCGCCGCCGGACAGCCGCCGGGGCACGTGACCGGTGCGGTGCCCCAAACCCAGCACCCCGACCAGCTCGGCGCTCGTGTCCCGGCCACGCAGACGAGCCGCGAGCGCCAGGTGCTCGGCGACGGTGAGGTAGTCGAGCAGGTTGTCCGCCGGGTCCTGGAACACGTAGCCCACCCGGGTGCGGCGCACCGCCCGGCGGGCCCGCGCGGACAACGCGGTGACCTCGGTGCCGTCGATCCACACGCGACCGTCCTCCGGCCGTTCCAGGCAGGCCAGGATCTTCAGCAGCGTCGACTTGCCGGAGCCGGAGGGCCCGACCACCGCCGTGATCGCCCCGCGCGGCACCGTCAGCGCCACGCCGGACAAGGCGTGCACGGTCTCGCCCCGCGTCGGGTAGTCGTAGGCGACGCCTTCGCACCACAACGCCCGGTCATCGCGCGTCACGCAGCACCTCCGCCGGCCGGGCGCGGGACACCGCGCGTTGTGCCGCGCCCGCCGCTAGCGCGGTGGTGACGGCCGCCGCGGCCGCCAGCCCGGCGGCCAGCCCCCACGGCGGGCTCAGCAGCGTGCCGGGCAGGGTCGAGGGGTTGACGTCGAAGGCCCCGGCGGTGAGGCCGACCGCCACCACGGCGAGCACGAGTCCCGCGGCGAACCCGGCCAGCAGCAGCCCGCCCACCTCGAAGCACAGAGCGCGCCAGTGATCGGCCGGTGTCACCGACATCCGTCGCAAGAGGACATACGCGCTGCGCCGCGCGCGGGCCTTCGCCGTCAGGTAGAGCAGCAACCCGACCACGATGATGGCCCCGCACAGCAGCGACACCGCCGCGAGGAAGCCGAACGTGTAGGTGATCGGCGAGTACACCCCGGCCGCGGTCACGTTCGCCGCCTCCGCGTAGGTGCGCACCGGCAGCCCGGACGCCTCGGCCAGGATCTCGTCCGGGTCCCCGCGCACCCACAGTTGCGGCCGGGTCACCAGCCCGAGCCCGTCCAGGACGTCCTGGCGCACCACGAGCAGCGGGTTGCCCGACTTCTTGCCCGGCAGCTGCGGAACCGCCACCACGGTCAGCGGCACGGTCCGCCCGCCGATGTCCACTGTGGACATTCCGTGCGCGCGGTTCAAACCGGCCAGCAACGCGACCGGCTCGCCGCGCGCGAGCCGTCCGAGCAGCTCGTCCAGCGACGGGCCGGGCAGCGCGGGATCCCAGAACGCGGCCCGGCCGAACGTCGCCGGGTCGACACCGAGCACCTCGACCGTGCTGCCTGCGACGCGGGCGTTGCCGTAGGCGGACACCAGGCTCGCCCGGTCCGCGAGCGCGGGCGGCACCGGCGCGCGGGTCTCCAGCGAGAACACCACGTCCGTGCCGACGATCAGCTGGCCCTCCGCGTGCAGAGTGCGGTCCACCGAGCCGGTCACCGACGCCCCGTACACGGCGAGCGCGACCGGCACCGCGGTCGCGCCGGTCAGCACGGCCGCCGCCACCGGCCCGGCCAGCACGCGGCGGCTGGCCAGGAACCAGCCGGGGCGCTGCGGACCACCCCGCGCCCGCGCCCGGGACAGCAGCCACCGCACGGCCCGCGCCGCCGCGATCGCGAGGGCGATCACCAGCAGGATCGGCGCCACCACCAGCCGGGGCGGCACGCGCGCCACGGTGCCGGCCGCTCCGCCCGCCCCCGCCTGGACGTCGTCGCCGAGCAGGAACCAGCTCGCCACTGCCGCCGCCAGCGGCAGGAGTTCCCACGGCACCCACCGCGCGCGGCGCGCCCGCACCGGCGGCACGTCGAACAGGTGCGCCGCCCGCCGCGCGGCGACCAGCGCGACCGCGCCGAGCGTCACTCCGAACGCGCCGGCGACC
>NZ_AFWY03000095.1:0-12076 GCF_000231075.2 Amycolatopsis sp. ATCC 39116
GGTGCCGCCGCGGGCGCGGCCGGCCGCCGTCCCGGCATGGGCGACTCCGAGCCCGGCCTGCTCACCCACGCCGAGCTGCACGCCGGCGGGTACCACGACGACTACGACGACTACGTCGACGAGCCCCTGAACGACTCCGGTCCCGAGGACGACGCGCCCGAGGAGACCGGGAAGGGGAAGAAGGGCAAGGCGGCCCTGACGCCGAAGCAGCGCAAGAAGCGGCGCTGGAAGATCATCCGGCGCACCCTGTACGCCTTCTTCGGCGTGTTCGTGGTGCTGCCCGCGATCGCGTTCACGATCGCCTACTTCCTGGTCGACGTGCCGACGCCGGAGGAGGTCCTGGCCCAGCAGGACCAGGTGGTGACCTACTACTACAGCGACGGCTCCGTCATGGGCAAGGAGATCCCGGACAGCGGCAACCGCCAGATCCTCAAGCCAGGCCAGATCCCGGACACCGTCAAGCACGCCGTGTACGCGGCCGAGGACGCGACGTTCGAGACCAACAACGGCTTCGACGTGATGGGCATCCTCGGCGCGGTCTACAACAACCTGACCGGCGGCACCGGCGGTGGTTCGACCATTTCGCAGCAGTACATCAAGAAGGCCACCGAGAACGAGGCGCCCACGCTCACCCGCAAGGCGACCGAGCTGGTCAAGTCGTTCAAGATGAACCAGACGCAGTCCAAAGAGGACATCATCACGGCCTACTTGAACATCGTCTACTTCGGACGTGGCGCGTACGGCATCGAGGCGGCGGCGCACGCGTACTTCAACAAGACCTCGGCCGAGCTGACCCAGTCCGAGGCGGCGCTGCTGGCCGGCATGATCCAGGGCCCCGGCAAGTCGGAGAACGCCGAGTACACCACGTGGCGCTGGAACTACGTGATGGACCAGATGCTCAAGTACAACTGGATCACGCAGGCCGACCGCCAGTCCGCCCAGTACCCGACGCCGCTGCCGAAGGACCAGACCAAGCCGCAGGCGATCACCGGCAACAACGCCTTCATCCAGGCGCAGGTGGAGGCCGAACTGGAGGCCGCGGGCTACTCCAAGGAGAAGATCCAGGCCAACGGCTACAACGTCTACACGACGATCGACCCCAACGCGCAGCGGCTGGCCGAGAAGGCCGTCAACGACGTGATGCAGGGGCAGCCCGCGGAGCTGAAGAAGGCGCTGGTCGCGGTCGACCCGAAGACCCGCGGCGTCATCGCCTACTACGGCGGCCCGAACGACAAGACCGACTACATCGACTGGGCCAACACGGCACGCAACCCGGGGTCGTCGTTCAAGACGTTCGACCTGGTCGCGTTCCTGAAGATGGGGAAGGGCCTCGGCGAGACGTTCGACGGCACCACCCACCGCCAGTTCGGCGTGCTGCCCAACGGCAACCCGCGCTACATCAACAACGCGGGTGCGTCCAACAGCTGCTCGAAGGAGTGCACGGTCGCCGAGGCGACGATGCGCTCGACCAACACCGTGTTCTTCGACATGGTCGCCAACGTGACCGGTCCGCAGGCCGTCGCCGAAGCGGCGAAGGAGGCCGGGGTCACCTCGCTGAAGGCCGTCGACAACAACATCGCGCTCGGCGGTGGTTCGACCGCCGCGTCGCCGCTGGACATGGCGTCCGGCTACGCGACGATCGCCGACAACGGCACCTACCTGGACCGGCACTTCGTGCAGAAGGTGACCACGCCGGGCGGCGACATCGTGTACCAGCCGTCGAGCAACCCGAAGCCGGCGTTCGCCGAGGGTGACGCCAACAAGAGCAAGCAGATCGCGGGCAACGTGACCAACGCGCTCAAGCCGGTCATCGAGTTCTCGAAGCTGAGCTGCCCGAGCGGCCACGAGTGCGCGGGCAAGACCGGTACCCAGCAGTACGACGCCAGCGCCGGCAACGGCTCCGGGTCGGAAAAGGACAACTCGCAGGTGTGGATGGTCGGCTACACGCCGTCGGTCTCGGTCGCGTCCTGGGTCGGCAGTGACAAGAACACGCCGCTGCGGGACAAGAACGGCAACGCGGTTTCGTCGACCGGGCTGCCCGCCAAGATGTGGCAGCAGTTCCTGAACGACTACCTCAAGGGCAAGCCCAGCGAGAAGTTCCCGACGGTCTCGCCGATCGGCAAGAGCGCGACCGCCGGCGACGACGCGTCGTCCTCGACGAAGCCGTCGACCAGCAGGCCGAGCACGACGAACTCCAGCACGCCGTCGTCGCCCCCGCCGTCGACGCCGACGACCCCGGAGTCCACGGAGTCGTCGACGAGCCGGACACGGAACACGCCGACCTTCACGTTCCCCGGCGGCGACGACTTCGGGCCGACGAACACCCGCGACAACGGCTGATCCCCGGCTCACGCCGGAGGCCGTAACATCGCGCGGGTGTCCAGCCCGACCGACGAGACCACCTCGGCCGAACCCGCGCCGGCGTCACTCGACGCCGGTCAGCGGGTCGCGCCGTCCCGGACCGATCCGCTGGTCGCGGCCGCGAGCAGACCGATCGGCGGACCGCTCGGCGAGCACGCGGCCGTCGGGCGGCACTGGTTCTGGACGCCGCAGCGGGTCGGGCTGGCGCTGGCCACGCTGGCGCTGATGCTGTGCTGGTTCGGCAAGGCCAGCTGCATCCAGCAGTACGTCGACGACAACGGGCAGACCCAGCTGGACTGGCGGTCCGGCCGCCCGTACGTCGCGATGTGCTACAGCGACGTCGTGCCGCTGTTCAGCGCCGAGCGGCTGGACCAGCCCGGCACGTTCCCGTACCGGACGAGCTGGATCGACGACGCCGGCACGCCCAACGCGCACGTGCGGTACATGGAGTACCCGGTGCTGACCGGGCTGTTCCAGTGGGCGAACGCGAAGATCACGCAGGCTTGGAAGGCGATCTCCGACACCGGGTGGCTGCCCGGGGCGCTGCCGGTGGCGATCTACTTCAACATCACCGCGTTCTGGCTCGCGCTGGCCTGGCTGGTCACGGTGTGGGCGGTGGGCCGCACCGCGAACCGCAGACCGTGGGACGCGTGCCTGGCGGCGATCTCACCGCTGGTGCTGGTGCACGCGTTCACCAACTTCGACACGCTGGCCACCGCGTTCGCCGCGACCGGGCTGCTGGCGTGGGCGCGGCGCAAACCGGCGGTCGCCGGGGTGCTGATCGGGCTCGGCGCGGCCGCGAAGCTGTACCCGTTGTTCCTGCTCGGACCGCTGCTCATCCTGTGCATCCGCGCCGGGAAGCTGCGCCCGTGGGCGGTCACCGCGGGCACCGCCGTCGGCACCTGGCTGGCCGTGAACCTGCCGATCGCGCTCACGCTGAACGCGGGCTGGCAGGAGTTCTTCCGGCTCAACGCGCAACGCGGGATGGACCCGGACTCGATCTACAACGTGATCTCCTACTTCACCGGCTGGGCCGGCTTCGACGGCCCGCTCGCGGCCGGGCAGACGCCGACCTGGCTGAACATCGTCAGCGGCACGCTGTTCCTGGCCTGTTGCGCCGGGATCGCCTACGTCGGGCTGTCCGCGCCGGTGCGGCCGCGGCTGGCGCAGCTGTGCTTCCTGGTGGTGGCCGCGTTCCTGCTGACCAACAAGGTGTGGAGCCCGCAGTACTCGCTGTGGCTCGTGCCGTTCGCGGTGCTGGCGATCCCGCGGTGGCGGCTGCTGCTCGGGTGGATGCTGCTGGACGCGCTGGTGTGGGTGCCGCGGATGTTCTACTACCTCGGCACCGACCACAAGGGACTGCCGCCGGACTGGTTCCTCGGGTTCGTCGCGCTGCGGGACCTGGCCGTGATCGGGCTGTGCGTGCTGGTGCTGCGGGAGATCTACCGCCCGGCCGAGGACCTGGTGCGCGCCGCGGGCGACGACGACCCGGCGGGCGGGGTGCTGGACCGGGCCCGCGACGTGGTGGTGCTGCAGCGACGCCGGGCCCGGCACGCGGTCTGAGATCAGCAGCCCCGCAGCACGCCGGCCAATGCGGACTTCTCGGCCTGGTCGACGGTGAGCCGGTAAGCGGCCTTGGCCTGCACGTACAGCGCGGCGTATTCGCAGCGGTGGCCCCGGGGCAGCCAGTGCGCCGGGTCCTGGCCGTTCCGCTGCTGGTAGCTGCCCTTGCTCACCGCGACGAGGAACCGCTCGTCGTTGCCGAACCGCTCCTTGTCGGCCTTCGACCAGGTGCGCACGCCGGACCGGTTGGCCTCGGCGGTGCCCACCACGTGGTCGACCTCCATGCCCGATTCGACCTTGACGGTCTGCCCGTCGTAGGGCGAGGTCCACTTGCCGGTGATCCGGCAGCTCCCCTTGACCTTCGTCCCGCTGCCCTGCCGCCGCAGGACCCGGTCCCGGACGCTGCAACCCTGCTTCATGTCCGGCGCGGCCTTGAACTGCGCCCAGTCGGAGCTGTAGTACCGCAGCTCGACGTCCTCGGGCGCCACGACCAGCGTGTCCAGCTGCTGCAAGGCGGCCGCGGGGCTGGGTGCGTCGTCCAGCGGCGTCCGGCCCTTGGACGAACACGCGGAAGCCACCAGGCACACACCGACGGCCAGCACGATCGGAAACTTCTTCACTTCTCCCCCCTCGATCACGACAGCGGTCGCGATCATGGCAGGGGTCAGCCGAGCTTCTCCCGCAGGTAGGCGATGTCGTCGGCCTGGCCGTCGGCCGGGGTTTCGACCACCACGGGCGCTCCCGCGGCCGCCGCGACGGCCACCAGCGCCTCCGGGTCGATCGTGCCGCCGCCGTGCACCACGTTCGCGTGGCGGTCCCGGCCGGAGGCGAACTCGTCGCGCGAGTTGTTCAGGTGCACCAGGTCGATGCGGCCGGTGATCGCCCGCACCTTGTCGACCACGTCGTCCAGCTCCCAGCCCGCGGCGAACGCGTGGCAGGTGTCCAGGCAGAACCCGGCGCCGAACTCGGCCACCTCGTCCCACAGCCGCGCCAGCACGTCCATCTCCCGCGCCATCGCGCCGTCGCCGCCCGCCGTGTTCTCGATCAGGATCGGCACCGCGAAACCGCCGTCGGCCGCCTGCCGTTCGAACAGCTTGCGCCAGTTCGCCAGGCCCTCGGCCACGTCCTCGCCGCGGCCGACGTGACCGCCGTGCACGATCAGGCCCTTCGCGCCGATCTCCGCCGCGGCGGCCGCGTGCTGGGCGGCCAGCTTGCGCGACGGGATGCGGATCCGGTTGTTCAGGGAGGCCACGTTGACGATGTAGGGGGAGTGGATGAACACCTCCACCCCGGCCGCCTCGATGTCCGCCCGCGGCGGCTGCGCGACGGGCTTCTTCCAGCCCTGCGGGTCGGCCAGGAAGAACTGCACCACGTCGGCCGAGCGCTCCTTCGCGGCGGTCAGCGGGTCGTCGTCACGGACGTGCGCACCGATCTGCATGTGGCCACGCTACCGGCGGAATCGGCTCGGTTCTCGCCAACCTCGCGGACGCTATGAAGTACCGTGAGCGCGGTCCGTGACACCTGAGGGGGACTCATGGGGAAGACCGCGCGCCGTGCCGGAGTGGCCGGGTTCGTGCTGGCGCTGTCGGCCACGCTCGCCGCGCCGGGCGCGTTCGCCGAGGAGGCCGATCCCGCGCTGGCCGGCAGCTGCGCGGCGACCCTGCGGGACGAGCCGGGCGATGCACTCACCCTCGACGTCGGCGCCCCGCTCGACCAGCCCGGTGTGCTCACCGTCGGCACCGGCAGCGAGTCCGCCCCGACCGGCCCGGACCAGCGCGACCCGCTGCTGGCGCTGCCGGTCGCGGACCTGGCGAAGACGCTGGGTGTCGGGGACGCGCCCGTCGTCGGCGACCTGGCCGCCGAGCAGCTGTGCCCCGGCGTGCAGGGCACGGTGAACACCCTGTCCGCGGCCACGCAGAGCGTCGTCTCGGGCGAGCCGCTCGACCCGCCGTCCGACCCCGTCCCGGGCCGACCCGCGCCCGGTGAACCCGGCGAGCCCGCGCCCGGCGCGCCTCAGCCCGGCCAGGACGTGACCCCGGCGCCCAGCGGCCCGACCCCGGACAGCGGGATCGTGCCCGCGTCGTTCGTCACCGGCGGTCTGGTGGCCGGGTCCGGGATCGTCCCGCTGACGCCGCCGCTGTCGGCGCTGATCCGGCCCGGCGTCGTCCCGCCCGCCGCGCCCGGGCTCGTCCCACCGGCTGGGACGGAGCCGCCGGTGGTCACGCAGAACTCCGGAACCGCCGAGGCGATGCCGTCGGCGACGACGCCGGCCCGGTTGCCGCTGATCATCGCGGTGTTCGCGCTCGCGGTCGTGGCCGCCGCGCTGACCCGCGCCTGGATGCGCCGCGCCTGACGGTCACGTTCCGGCGTGCGGGCGTCACGCACCTGCCCTAGCTTCGTTGGAACCAGTAGCGACGCGCTGGAGGACGAAGATGCAGGGTCGGACACGCAGGACCGCCGCGGTGGGCGCCGCCGCTTTCGCACTGGCCGGATCGGTGTCGCTCGCCCTGCCCGCGACCGCGAGCGCGGAGACGATCAGCGCACAGTGCGGCGACACCGTGACGGCCAAGCCCGGCGACGTCATCAAGACCCCGCTCGGCCTGAAGACCGTCACCGACGGGCTGACCTCGATCGTCGGCGGCCTGCTCGGCGGGCTGTGCCAGATCACCGTCAAGGTCGTGGACACGGTCGTCGAACCGCTGCCGGTCGTCGGCGCGCCGGCGGCGAGCGCGGTCAACGGCGCGGTCGCGGGCACCACCAACGGCCTGACCAGCACGGTCGACCAGACGGGCAAGGCCCTCACCGGGGGTGGTGCGAGCCAGCCGCAGCCGCAGACCCCACCGGGCGGCGGCAACCAGCAGACCCCGCCGGGAGTCACGCCCGGCCGCACCGAGGGCGCCGCGCCGGCCGCGATCCCCGGGTCGACCAGCCCCGTGCTGGCCGGCGATCCGTCGGCCTTCAGCCTCCTGCCGTTCGGCTCGGGCAGCGCGTACGCGCCGATGCGCAACTACGCGGGCCTGCCGTTCGCGGTGTCCGCGTTGTGGGCGCCCTCGCCAGGCCTGCGCTACGGCAGCCAAATCCCGGGTTACGCGCCGCAGTACGGCGCGCTCGGCCAGCCCGCGCAGTCCGGCCAGGCGGTGCAGAACGCGGGCCAGGCCGAGGCGTTGCCGGGCGGTTCGGACCGCGGTGGCAACGTCGCGCTACCAATGCTCATCGCCGTTGTCGCTCTATCGGGTGTCAGTGCCGCACTAGTACGCTCGTGGGTCTTACGCGGAGCTACCGCTTAGTATCCTTTGGGTCCGCTCGTCGTTAATCCCTTCCGGGGACACACGCCTGCGATCACTGGAGGTCCGCGCTCGTGCGCAACACCGGCCTGATGAAGACCACCCGTAGAGCGCTCACCGTCACCGCCGTCGCCGCGGCCATCGCCGGCGGTTCGCTCCTGTCCGCGGGCACCGCGTCGGCGAGCACCGTGCTGTCGCAAGCGTGCACCGGCACCGTGATCGGCGCCCTCAGCGACAGCGTCGCCGTGCAGGGCAAGGACCTCGCGGGCGTGGTCAAGGCAGGCGCGCAGGAGCAGGAGTGGTTCCTGCACCTCAACGGCGTGGACCCGCAGAAGGTCGCGGACACGGTCAGCAAGGCGGGCGCGATCACCGTCGGCCAGATCCCGGCGAACGCGGCCAGCGGCACCATCGCGGGCGACGCGATCGCCACCGCCGTCGCGACCACGCTGAAGAACGCGGGCGACCCGTACGCCGTCGGCCTCGGCATCGGCGCCGAGCAGCAGAAGAAGACCCTCGACGCGATCACGAACAAGGTCACGGGCAACTGCGGGCTGACCACCTACGCGAACAACTACTCCCAGCCCGGCCTCCCCTCCTCGCAGCCCGGCACGACCGCACCCGCGCCCGGCACCCCGGCGGCCACGACCGTCCCGGGCATCTCGGGCACCGGATCGGCCACCGCCCCGCCGCGCAACTACGGCAACATCCCGGCCGCCGTGCCCGGGGTGGCCGGCGTCGCGGTGCCGCCGAGCGCGCTCTACCCGTCCTCGGCCACGCTGCCCGACCAGGCGCTGCCGCAGGTCGGCGTGCTGGGCGGCCAGTCCACCTCCGCCGGCGACCAGGCGGACGTGCGCAACGCGGGCAACGCCAGCGCGATCGGCGGCGAGCCGGCCTCCGGCAACGTCCAGCTGCCGATGCTCCTGGCGGTCGTGGCGCTGGCCGGGGTGAGCGCCGCGCTGGTGCGGACCTGGGTGCTGCGCAAACTGTCGTAGCCACCCCGTAGACTCGACCATTGACAAACCCTCCTGCCACGGAAAGCCCGTGGCCGTGAAGCCCACAGGAGGTGAGTGGTTGTGTCGCGCCATTACGAGGTGATGGTCATCCTCGACCCCACGCTCGACGAGCGTAAGGTCGCCCCGACTCTGGACACGTTCCTCAACGTGATCCGCACGTCCGGCGGCAGCGTGGAGAAGGTCGACGTGTGGGGCCGTCGCCGGCTCTCGTACGAGATCAAGAAGCACGCCGAGGGCATCTACGCCGTGCTGGACCTCAACAGCGAGCCCGACGCGGTGAAGGAGCTCGACCGGCAGCTGTCGCTGCAGGAAACCGTGCTCCGCACCAAGGTCGTCCGCAAGCCGGTTCCGCGCAAGGCCGCCAAGGCCGCGGCGAAGGCCTGAGGCGGATAGCCCATGGCTGGAGACACCGTCATCACCGTGGTCGGCAACCTGACGTCCGACCCCGAGCTGCGGTTCACCCCGTCCGGCGCCGCGGTCGCGAACTTCACCGTCGCGTCCACCCCGCGCACCTTCGACCGCCAGTCCGGCGAGTGGAAGGACGGCGAGGCGCTGTTCCTGCGCTGCAACATCTGGCGGCAGGCGGCGGAGAACGTCGCGGAGAGCCTGACGCGCGGTGCCCGCGTCGTCGTGCAGGGCCGCCTCAAGCAGCGGTCGTTCGAAACCAAGGAAGGCGAGAAGCGGACCGTCGTCGAGCTCGAGGTCGACGAAATCGGTCCGTCGCTGCGCTACGCCACCGCCAAGGTGAACAAGGTCAGCCGCGGCAGCGGCGGCGGTGGCGGCGGCTACGGCGGGAACACCGGCGGTGGTGCCCCCGCCGACGACCCGTGGGGTTCCGCCCCGCCCGCGGGCGACAGCGGCGGTTTCGCCGACGAGCCCCCCTTCTGACCAACCACTCGTACTGAATTCCCAGGAGCATCACCGTGGCCAAGCCACCCATCCGCAAGCCCAAGAAGAAGGTCTGCGTGTTCTGCAAGGCCGAGCAGAAGGGCCACCCGGAACTCATCGACTACAAGGACACCAACCTGCTGCGGAAGTACATCTCCGACCGCGGCAAGATCCGTGCCCGCCGGGTGACCGGCAACTGCAGCCAGCACCAGCGCGACATCGCCACCGCGGTCAAGAACTCCCGCGAGATGGCGCTGCTGCCCTACACCTCGACCGCGCGCTGAGGAGGGACCACATCATGGCGAAGATCATCCTCACCACTGACGTGGCGAACCTCGGCGGCCCCGGCGACATCGTCGAGGTCAAGGACGGCTACGCGCGCAACTTCCTGCTGCCCCGCGGCTACGCCATCCAGGCCACCAAGGGCGCCGAGAAGAACGTGCAGACCATCCGACGCGCGCAGGAGTCCCGCCGCATCCGCGACCTCGACCACGCTCGTGAGGTCAAGGCCGCGCTGGAGGGTCTCGGCACCGTCGAGCTGACCGCGAAGGCCGCCGCCGGCTCGAAGAAGCTGTTCGGCTCGGTCACCACCGCCGACATCGCGAACGCGATCAAGGCGGCGGGCGGCCCGCTGCTCGACAAGCGCGTCCTGGAGACCGACGGGCACATCAAGACCGTCGGCAAGCACTCGGTGAACGCGCGTCTGCACCCCGACGTGCAGGCCTCGGTCCGCCTCGAGGTGAAGGCAGGCCAGTAGGTCGTCGAACCGGAGAACCGGGCAGGTTTCCGCAGCTCGCGGGACCTGCCCGGTTTTTCCTGTTCGGGCCCGGAACCGGGTGGCCTGCGCTAGCATCCAATCCGGGCGATCAACGCGGACCGGCGAGAACGTAGGGGGTTCCTGGCGATGACCGGTGAGAAGCCGACCGACCGGCTCACGGAGGTGCCGCCGCCGGCACCGATCCAGGTGGGCGGCAACGGCAGTCCTGGCGGGTACCAGTTCTCCCCGGACGAGGTGCGCGGCGTGATCAGCAAGTGGAAAGAGCTGCGCGACGACCTTCAGACGGACCTGGCGAACGCGCAGGCGGTCGCGCGCGTCGCGCCCCCCGGCAAGGAGTTCGCCAGCGGCGACTTCATCAACAAGGCGGCCAAGGCCTCCGGCGAGACCCTCCTGCTCCAGCACCAGCGGATGGTCGACTACGTCCAGAACTACATCGCGGCGCTGGAGAAGGCCGCGGGCATCGTCGAAGAGCAAGAGGCCGAGACGCACCAGTCGGTGGGCCGGTACCGGGAAGTCTGAGCATGATCCGCACGTGCCTGGCGGCCGCCACCGTGGCTGCCGCCGCACTCCTCACCGCCTGCTCGTCGAGCGGTGGCACCGCCGCCGCACCGAGCACGGCCCCGTCGATCGACCCGTCGCTGCGGGTGCCGGCCCCGCTGGCCGCCGACGCGCTGACCGGCAACCCGTGCGCGGGCCTGTCGGACGGTCAGGCGAGCGCCATCGGGCTCGCCACCCCGGGCGAGGTCATCCCGGGCCAGACCGGTTCGCGGTGCCAGTGGCAGTCGGCCGCGCACGACGCCAACAAGATCTTCATTTCGCCGCTCGCGGTGCAGGAGAACGGCCTGACCGGGGTGTACGCCACCAGGGGAGCGTCGAAGTACTTCGAGCCGACGACCATCGCCGGCTACCCGGCCGTGTACGCGGACAACGCCGACCTCCGGCCGAACGGCTCGTGCGCGCTGTGGGTCGGGGTCACCGACCAGCTGGCGGTCGGGGTCACGTCGAGCATCCTCGTCGGGCCCAACGCCACGAATCCTTGTCCCATCGTCGAAGAGGTCGCCGTCGCGATGGTTCAGCACCTGAAGGGGGACGCGTGATGCAGATTCGGCAGCAGGAGGGGTGGAGCCATGGTTGACGACTACACGGTCGGGCGCGTCGCCACGGGCGCGGCCGTCGGCGCGGCGGTCGGATCGGTCGTCCCGGGTGTCGGCACGGCGGTCGGCGCCGGGGTCGGCGCGGTCGTCGGCGGTCTCGTCGGCCTGATGAGCACGCCCGAGGCGGAGCACCACGAGGCCAACATCGCGGGCCGCACCATCGACGCGCGGCAGATCTGGGAGCAGATCAGCCCTGGCAACGCGACCTCGCTGGTCACGGGCGCCAACGCGGCGAACAGCCTGAAGAGCGTGCACGAGGAGCGCGGGCGGCTCATCCAGCAGATCAACGACCTGATGGACAACGCCTGGAAGGGCATGGCCTCCGGTCAGGCGCAGGCCGGCGCGCACCCGCTGGGCATCTGGCTGCAGGACTCGGCCACGAACCTCGGCAAGAGCCACACCTACCTCAACGACCAGGCCGCGGCCTTCGACACCGTGAAGTCCAAGGTCCAGGAGGTGCCGGCGCAGCCGCCGGACGGCAACTTCCTGGACGGCATCAACCCGATGTCGGACGTCGACGAGCAGATCGAGCAGTACAACCAGCGCGGCAAGGCGAACGTCGACGCGTTCAACGCCTACTACCAGGCCAGCATGAACAACGCGGGCGGGATGCCGCAGTACACGGCGTGGCAGGGCAACGTCTTCTCCGGCGGCGGCGTCCCGGGCGGGGTGCCCGGCGGGGTCGGCGGCGCCGGCAACATGCCCAGCGCGTCGGGCATGCCCGGCGACTTCAAGCCGGCCAGCACCGGTGACCTGCCGCAGTTCAACTCGACCAACCCGTCGGCCACCGTGCCGAAGACCCCGACCCCCGCCGGCTTCACGCCGGGCACCGGTTCGGGTGGGTACAACCCGGCCTTCGACGGGACCACGGCGGCGGGCTACACGCCGTCCTCCACCAGCGGGTTCGGTCCCGGTGGCGGCGCCGGAGCCGGCCTCGGCGGTGGCGCTGGTGCGGGCGGCGGTGGCGTCGGCGCCTCCGGGTTCGGCGCCGGGTTCGGGCCGGGAGCCGGGATCGGCACGGGCGCGACCGCGGGC
>NZ_AFWY03000094.1:0-12240 GCF_000231075.2 Amycolatopsis sp. ATCC 39116
GGCACGACCGGCCCTCTCGCGGGTGGTCGGTGGTTGGTCCACTCGCGCCGTCGCGGCTGGCCCTCTCGCGGGGTGGTCGGTGGTTGGTCCACTCGCGCCTTCGCGGCTGGCCCTCTCGTTCGGTCACCACCGGCTCTGTCGCGGGCGCCACCTGGCGCTCTCGTGCACGCACCAAGCCCCTCAGTAGCAGGCCGACACCACCGGCAGGCACACGTACGTGTCACCCCAGTGCCCCTGTCCGGTGATGTTCGTGGCGTAGCGGACCAGCGGCGCGAACCGGGCGACGCCCGCCGCCAGTGCCTCCTGGTTCCGCTGCAGCATCCCGGTCAGCTGGTCGAGCGAGGCCAGCACCGGGCGCAACGCCCCGTCATTGTCCTCGACCAGGCCCTGCACCTCCCGGGACAACGACTGCGCCCCCGTCAGCAGCGCCGAGATCGCCGACGCCCTGGCCGCCACCTCGGCCAGCACCAGGTTCCCGTCCGCCATCAACCGCACCAGCTGCGCATCCCGGTCCGCCACGGTCCGCGACAGCTCCACCGTGTTGCCCAGCAGCCGCGACAGCTCCGCATCCCGGGACGCGATCGTCGTCGACAGCTGGGACAGGCCGTCCAGCGCGCCCCGCACGGAAGAACCGCCCGGCAGCGCCGCCGACAGCGCGTCGAACGACCGGGCCAGCCGGTCCGTGTCCAGCCCGCCGACGGTCTTCGACAGGTCCCGGAACGCGTCCAGCACGTCATACGGCGCGATCGTCCGCGAGCGTGGGATCACCCCATCCAGTGGTCGCGACCCCTGTGGATCCAGCGCGAGGTACTTCTGCCCCAGCAACGTCTTGATCTTGATCGCCGCCGTCGTGCGGTCACCCAGCCAGGTGTCCGACACCTTGAACCGGACCCGCACCGACGCACCGTCCAGGCCGACGTCCACCACCTTGCCGAACTTCACCCCGGCCACCCGCACCTCGTCGTCCACCGCGAGACCGCCCGCTTCGCTGAACTCCGCCTCGTACGAGACGCCCGCGCCGATCAGCGGCAGCGATTCCGCGTTCAGCGCCGCGACGAACGCCAGCGCCAGCACCACGAGACCGGCAATTCCGATACCGGCAGGATCCCGATCACGCATTCCGGCCCCTTCCGCCGGGTTACGCTCTTAACACGTGCCTCCGATCGAATGACGTATTCGCCGACATGTCGGAAAAGAACAACTCCCCCGGGTGACCCATGCCAGCATGTCGCCCATGACGGACTCCCAGCCCCGGTGGCGGAGACTCGAACCGGACGCGCGCAGGGAGCAGATCTTCACCTGCGCCGCCCGGCTGTTCGGCGAGCGCCCGTACGCCGACGTGTCCACATCGGACATCGCGGCGGCGGCGGGCGTCGCCCGCGGGCTGATCAACCACTACTTCGGCACCAAACGCGAGCTCTACCTGGCGGTGCTGCGCCGCACGATGACGATCCCGACCACGGCACTGGACATCGTCACCGACGGGCCGCTCGAAGAAAAAGCACGCGTCGCGGTCGACTGGTTCCTCACCCTCGTCACCAAACAGGGCAAGACCTGGCTGGCCGCCACCGCACCCGAAGGCCTCGGCAGCGATCCGGAGGTCGAGGCGATCCTCGTCGAGGCCGAACGCCGCTCGGCCGCCCGCGTGCTGGAGGCGCTGGGCGTGAAGGTCGACGCCGCGCACGCCGAGGTCTGCAACGCCCTCATCCGCGCCTACGGCGGCATGGTCAAGGCCGCGGGCCGCGAGTGGCTGCTGCGCGGCGAACTCGACCGCGACCAGGTGCACACCCTGCTGTCCCGCTCGCTGGTGACCCTGATCGAGGACGTGTTCCCGGCCGTCACCGATAAGTGAGCAGGCGGGCGGCCCGGCCCTCGAAGTGCGCGTGCTCGTTGAACGACACCAGCGTGACCCCGCCGCGCCCGGTCACCAGCTTCGTGATGCCGCAGTTCACGGTGACCCGGTTGAGCTGCAGCAACCCCATCGCGGGGTCGCCGAGCAGGTGCCCGGCGAGCGTGCCGATCACCCCGCCGCTGGTGAAGACCACCGCGCTCTCGCCCTTGCGCAGCACGGCGACCAGGTCGGCCAGCGCGCCACGCACCCGCTCGGCGAACTGCGGCCACGTCTCCGCGCACGGGCCGTCGTCACCGGCGCGCACCCACGCGGCCAGCGACGCGTCCAGCACCTCCTGGTACCCGCGCGGGTCGTTCGCGTCCTGCAGCGCGCCGCCGCCGTGCCGGGCGACGATGTCGACGTGGTCGTACTCGTTCCAGCGCGGGTCCTCCTTGGCCGCGGCGCCCGCCCCGAGCCAGTCCAGGACGATCTCCGCGGTGGCGCGCTGACGGGCCATCGACCCGGTCCGGCCCTCGGTGAAGCGGATCTTGCGGCGCAGCAGCTCGGCGCCGACCACGGCGCCCTGCTCGATCCCGGTGCTGGACAGCTGGTCGTAGTCGGCCGCGCCGAAGGAGGCCTGACCGTGCCGGATCAGGTGGATGGCGCCCATCGGCCGTCCTTTCGCTCGCCGTCCCCGCCCGCAGCCTAGCCAGCGGTGTTGAGGAGACGGTTGGGCGTGCCCGGGGTTGCGCCGCTGATCTTGCCCGGGGTGGCCGAGGCGATCAGGGCGTCGGCGACCTGCGCGGGTGTGGCGTCCGGGTGTCCGGCCAGGTAGAGGGCGGCGGCGCCGGCCACGTGCGGGGTGGCCATCGAGGTGCCGCTGATCGTGTTGGTCGCGGTGTCGCCGGTTCCCCACGACGACGTGATGCTCACGCCCGGCGCGTAGAGGTCGACGACGCTGCCGTAGTTGGAGAAGCTCGCCTGCCTGTCGGTCCGGTCGCTGGCCGCGACGGTGATCGCCTCGGTGACGCGCGCCGGGGAGTCGTTGCCGGCGTCGGCGCCCTCGTTGCCCGCGGCGATGGCGAAGGTGACGCCCTTGGCGATCGCCCCGCGGACGGCGTCGTCGAGGACGGTGTCGGCGCTGCCGCCCAGGCTCATGTTCGCCACGGACGGGCCGCTCGCGTTCTGCGCGACCCAGTCGATCCCGGCGACGACCTGGTCGGTGGTGCCGCTGCCCTGCGCGTCGAGCACGCGCACCGGGACGATCCGCACACCCTTGGCGACGCCGTACTCGGCGCCGCCGATCGTGCCCGCGACGTGGGTGCCGTGGCCGTGCTCGTCGGTGGCGTCGTCGTCGTTGTCGATGAAGTCCTTGCCGCCGGTGACGCGGCCGCCGAAGGTCTCGTGGCTGGCGCGCACGCCGGTGTCGATGACGTAGGCGGTGACGTCGTCCGCCGGGGTGTCGTAGCGATAGGACGAGTCGAGCGGCAGGTTCGCCTGGTCGATGCGGTCCAGTCCCCAGGACGGCGGGTTCTGCTGCACGTCGGCGATGTGCAGGACGTGGTTCTGCACGACGTAGGCGACGTCGGGGTTGGCGGCGAGGCGCTTGGCCTCGGTTTCATTCGCGCTGACCGCGAAGCCCTTCAGCGCGGCGCTGAACGTGCGGGTCGCCGAGCCGCCGTAGCGGCTGGTCAGGTCGCCGGCCCGCGAGGTGGCGCCCGGCTTGAGGACGACCAGGTAGCTGTCCGCGACCGAGCCGGGAGTGCCCGCTTCGAGGATCTGCCCTTCCCTGGCTTGGGCCGGCCCGGCCCAGACCGTCGTGGCGACGACTGCCGCCGCGAGTACGGACCACATCGCGCGCTTCCGCATGAGCCGCCGTCTCCTCTCCCCGACCGGGTGGTGCGATCTCATGCAATCCCGGGGGCCAGAGCGGGGGCAATGATTCACAGTTACCAACTAGGGAGCGGCTTGCCTGAGACCTAGGATGACCTGCACAAACAGCGACGATGCTGATCGGTACAGCCTGCGGCTTAGCCCCCGATATCCTGCACTCCGCCCGGATGATCTACGGGTTCTCGATTCACCCGCACGAGGGACATCACCGGTAAGCTCAAACACAGCGCGATCGCGGTGGGGGCAAGCTTCCCGCGTGCAGCACCGGTCCATGATGGTCACTGTTCACTGTCCAGAACCATGCTCGTCGAACACGTTGCGAAGCCACCCAACAGCTTCGTTAGTCAGCAGAACCTCAACTTGATCTAGTTGCCTTGCGGCGAAACCTTCTGTTTCAAGAACGAGACGGGAAACCGAGCCGATTGAAGGCGAATACGTGCCATCGTCCGCGATCTTCAGCCCCGAAGCACCCGCAGGTCCCTGGCCGCCAAGTCGTCACCCATGTAGACAACTTCGCCTCCGGGGTCATACTCGGCTGCAGCGACCCTCGTCAAGTCTTCGTAATGACCATGTGACACCGGTGCCATTTTTGTGATGCAATCTGACAACAGAGAACGTAAACTGAACCATGGAAAGCATCAAGGTTCACAACGACGGCGAGCCTACCAAGCTTGTCGTCGAACGACTCACTCGCAATAATGCGAGCTTGGATTACTACCGACTTCGTGATGACGAACAGGAACCCGAGCATCATCACATCGCGGTTTTGACGATCGCGGATGCGCGCCGTTACGCCGACATGATCAAAAGGATAGCGAACCCGGCACAATGGGAGTTCTGATCATGATAATCCCGACCCTCACCGTTAGGAGCCCGTGCGCCACCCGGTAATAACGCGCATCCGGCGAAGCCACCCCCGCGCGATTGAGGGTTCACGGTGTCTTCGGCAGCAACGCCTCCACGCGAGCCGCCAAGTCTCGCGCCAGCGGGCATGCTTGCGAATTGTTCTCGGGCTGGGACATTGCCATCTGAGCGAGGACACGGGCGTGCTCGCTCACCTCGAACGCGACCGTGCATCCGAGGGCGTTCTGCACCTCCAACGCCTTCCGACCGTTCACGGTTGTTTCCGTTGCATCCGGATCGGTTTCGCGGAATTCGGCTAGCCCTTGCACCGGATCGAGTGCTAGCCCATTACTACCAAGACCAGGCTTTGTTGCCGTGCACTCGTTGCGATGGCTGATGTTGTCGCCAGGGTTGAAACCTTGTCCAGCGTTGAGTTGGTCAAGTACCTGGCAAGCGACGAGTCCGGCAAATGGATCGTTGGCGTTGGCTGACGTTGGTATCCCGCTTGTCGCGGGTGAAGGCGTGCCGTGCACGGTGGACGTGCATCCGACCAAGACCGCCCCGAGAATTGTGATTGCGGCCGCCGCAAGGCCACTTCGGGTGCTGATTTTCACCGGGTCAGTCCTCTTTAAATCTGCCAAGATACCGCGTTGCCGCATCATTAGAGGCATCGTACTTGCTCATAGCGATGTCGAGCGCTTCTCTGATGGTCTTCAGATTGCTCAACACAGTCTCGTAAACCGGAATCAACGACTGTTGATCGGAGTCCATCGCTGCCTGAAAATGTATCGCGGCCTTCTGGGCGTAGTCGTCGTTGCCAAATTTGGGTTTGCGGCGAAGCCGCTCAATGTTGAGGGAAATCCGGGAGAGTCGGTCTTCGGCTTGGGTGATCGCGTTACGCAGATGCCTGCCGGTTTCTTCGTCCACTGCCCAACCACCGGACTTGGCGTCGGCCAGTAAGCGTTGAGCTTGGTCTCCCATTGCCTTGAGCTGTTCCTGATCGCCAAACGCGCCGGTCAGGCCCGCGCCGGTCCAGTCTGTCATGGTTTCGACTGCTCCCCCCGGTGCGCTCACAAGCTGCGGCACATAGAGTAGCAGGCCGCGCACATATGGTCGGTACGAAGTGACCAAGGCTCCAGCTCCCGTGGGTCTGAGCACGCTCTGACGAGATCGAAAACCCTTGGCACCAGGGGGCAGCGCGGGGTTCTGTGCGGCGACAGGTAGCTTCCCGGCGGCGGCGACGCCCGACTCACAGCGTCGGACAACAGCGAACGCTCTACCAACGGCCTGCACTACGGGATGAGCGGAGGCTCCCTGGCGAGGTGACCGGGGAGCCTCTTTAATGTCCCCGTAAGCCGACAAGCCCGGACCATTGGCGATTCTTGATCCGTTCGCCTTCTCGCATGGATCAGCAATGGATCCCGACCTGCCTGCCACGCACACGGAGCCGCTTGAAAGAAATGGCGGGGTGACACTGCTACGGCTCGTCGACCCGTGGACAGAAACCAGTCATGGCCGCGCATTAGGTTCCCGGTTGGGAGGAAACCCGTTACTTTTAAAAGGCACCCCGCCCGGATTTCAGAGTTCGTACAGGACGCGTTCGCGATACTCTGCCACGTGAATCGCTGCACCGGTGAGCCACCGACCGTTCTGCCGATGAAGTTGATGTAGGCCGGCTGCGAATGTCCAACATGCGCGGCCGCCTTTGTTCACGCACACGTACAGCGGGTCGCCGGATTTCAACTTCCTGCCAATCTGCCACATCCCGGTATCACATGTCCGAACCGCTTCACGGCCTGTTGCCGGATGCGTGCCGTGGTGAGCTGGTGCCGCCGCAGCAGCCCCACAGTCCACGTCCGCAGGGTCACCCGGTCGAGGGGATCTCGGGCCGGGTCGCAGGCGCACCAGTCCAGGTACTGATCAACACTCACCCGGTAGGAGTGCAGGGTGTTGCGGGCCAGGTTCTCCGCCTCCATGTGGATCATCCAGGAGTCCACGAGGTCGCGGAGCTGATCAGTGGTGAGCATGGCGTAGTCCTCCGCCAATGGGGTGATCTCGGCTGCACCCGATCGAGGCGGCCGATATCCGTACAGCCTAACGGCCTGCCCTCCCACTTGCGGTCCTGCGCAGGACAAAGTCGCAGGTCAGGGCAAGGTTTGTAGTCCGGGAAGAGGACCGCGACATCACAGTTACCAGTACTCACCCGATAGGGTTACTCGTTAACCACCCAATGGGATGACGGCCTGATCATCATTCTCGGACGAGTAGAGGTCACACACTGCTACCATCAGCGGTGGCGAAGTCGATTTCCAGGTGGTAGCAGGTGTCCACGTCCGAGCGCGCGGTGCCGAGCCCGTTCGCCAGCAGACTCCGGTCCGCGATCGCCCGCAGTGGGCTGAGTCTCGATCGCATCCAGGCCCGCTTGCAGGCCAGCGGCGTGCCGATCAGCGTCACGGCCCTGAGCTACTGGCAGTCCGGCAAGCGGCAGCCCGAGCGGCAGAGCTCGATCTCGGCGGTGCGGGTGCTCGAGGACGTCCTCGGCCTGCAGCGCGGTGAGCTGCTGTCCCTGCTCCCGCCGCCGCGCCCGCGCGGGCTGCCGTCCCGGCGGCAGGCGGACGGCGTCGTCAAGTTCCCGATGGAGGCGCTGCGGATCCTGCTGGAGCGGGTCGGCGCTCCGCACGCGCTGGAGCAGCAGCACCGGCTGAACCTGCTCAACCTGCACGACCGGTGCGAGATCGCGGCAGGTGGCCGCCAGCGGTCGCTGACCACGCGTTCGGTGTTCCAGGCGACCGCCGACCGGCAGGACCGCTGGATCCTGGTGTACGACCACGGCGGCGCGCCCGCGCCCACGCTGCACCAGCTGCGCAACTGCCGCAGCGGGCGGGTCGAGATCGACCCGGAGCACGGCCTGACCGTCGCGGAGCTGCTGTTCGACCGCCCGATCCACCGCGGTGAGACCTGCCTGATCGAGTACACGCTCACCAACAGCGGGCCGCCGTTCCCGGACTGCGAGAACACCTACTACCGCGAGTTCCGCCGCCCCATCCGCGAGTACCTGCTGGAGATCCGCTTCGACGAGGCCGAGGCGCTGCGCAAGTGCTGGCAGTACGCGCGCCGGGGCTCGGCGGAGACCGAGGAGCGGCGAGAGCTGCACCTGGACACGGCCGGCGGGGTGCACGCCGTGGCGCTCGACTACGGGCCAGGGGTGTTCGGCATTTCCTGGGAGTGACCGGGCCGGCCGCGGCTCGCACCGCGACCGGCCCCGACCTCACGCGGACTCGAGCCTGCGGCTGGTGACCTGGTCGGCGACCTTCACCACCACGAGCGCGAGCATGCACAGCACGGCCGGCTGGATCGCCTTCGCCAGGGCGAACGCGATCATCGCCAGCGCGGCCGCGCACAGGAACCCGAGGACGACGACGCGCCAGAACCGCGCGCGCCCTTCGAGCGTGCGCTCCACGAACTCCCAGACCGGATCCTCACCCGGCGCACTGCGCACGCCGAGAACCTCCGGCGGCACGATCTCGCCCCGATCCGGCGACGGCTCGTCTGGCATTCCGGGAGTCTCCGGTTGTACCGTGGGCACTTCAGTGCCTCCTTTTGCATGGTTGGACTGATGAATCGCGCGGCTCCCTGTTGCAGCAGGGGGCCGCGCTTCATATCGCGGCCTACCGCGATAGAAGTCATAGTGCAGAAATCGATCTGTTACTCGCGCGTCAGTTCGGCGACTCCGCGACGATCGGCTGGTCCCGGTCGCCGAACGGCGAGCGTGATTAGGCAGAGCTGCATCCCAGCGACAGTGCAGTCGATCAGGTGAACCGAACCGCATGGCAGCCAAGATCAGCCGTCACCGTGCGCGAGTTCCCAGAATCGCACCACTCTTTCGGGTGACAATTCACCTCCGCGTATCGCTCGGTCGTTCGATTCGTCGCGCTTCGCCCGTGCCCCGTCACGTTCAGCTGCACGTGCAGCGCGAGGGGAACTTCTCGCCGGGGCAACTCACCGTGCACCAGCGACCGCTTGTCGTTCGCCGCTTCGGACGGGAGTGCGGGACCGGAACCAACCCTGGGTCATTCTGTCGCGATTCAGGTGGACATCGAACGGGTCAGCCTGCGGCTGTGCCAGTGGTCGGCGACCTTGACCGCGACCAGCGCCACCATCGACAGCGCCGTCAGCGGGATCGCCTTCAGCAACGCGAACACGATCATCGCCAGGGACGTCACGGTGGTCAGCGCGAGCAGGACGGCTCGCCACACGCGCGCCCCGCGCTCGGCCAGCCGGCTGCCGTCCGCGCGGGCGAGCGGCGGGTTCTTCAGAGCGGCGGGCCGGACGGCCGCGAGGAACGAGCCGTCGAGGACGATCCTCAGCCGTTCCGGCGACGGCACGTGACGCGGATCTTCGCGGCGCGGTTGTACGGTGGGCACGTTGATGCCTTCCTCTCCGGGAGGGACGGTCGACACCGCGCGGCTCCCTGTGGCAGCAGGGGGCCGCGCTCCACGTCGCGGTAGGGCGCGACATCACTCATCGTGCAGAAACGAGTCGCCACCGTCACGAGATCGTCGGGTTTGAGCGCTCACCGGCCGGTCAGCGTCGCCGAACGGCCCGTCTCGGTAGCCCGACGGCACTCGTTCAGGTGAAGGCCGCGAGGACGGCGGCGACCGCCGCGAGCACGGCGAGCAGGATCAGGGCCGTGCTGTACCCGCCGACCCGCTCGGCGAGCACGATCGCCCCACCCGGGGCGATGGCCGTCGCCGCGGTGATCGGGGCGTTGAACATCCCGTTGAGCGCCCCGAACCGGGTCGTCGTCCACCGGTCGGCGACCGCCGTGGCCTGCACGAGCGTGTAGGCGCCGCGGGCCATCCCCATCACCACCGCGACCGCCAGCAACGCGCCCGCGGGCCCGGGCAGCAGAGCCAGCAGGACCAGCGCGGCACAACTCGCGGCGAGGACGCCGACCGTGCGGGACGCGGGCGCGCTGGTGCGCGGCACGGCGGCGAAGACGAGCCGCCCGAGGACCTGCCCGGCCCCGACGAGCCCCAGCGCGACCGACGCGATCGCATGGCTCAGGCCGCGTTCGACGAACAGCGGCACGACCACGATCGCCGACGCGTACAAGCCGAGAGCGGCCAGGGTCATCGCCGTCTGCAGCAACCGGAACCGCGCGGAGCGGGTCACCTGCCGGACCGGGGTGGCGGCCGGTCGCGTGCGGTGGTCCGGCCAGGCCGGCGTGAGCAGCAGCCAGTGCACGGGCAGGTTGACGAGCAGGAAGACCGCGGCGTAGACGAGGTAGCTCGCGCGCCAGCCGACCTGGTCGACCAGCAACGCGGTGAGCGGCGCGAACACGGTGCTCGCCAGGCCGCCGACGAGCGTCACGACGGTCAGCGGACGGGCGCGGCGGTCGCCGTACCAGCAGGTGATCGCCGCGAACACCGGCGGGTAGAGCTGCATCGCCTGCGCGACGCCGACGACCACCCAGGCGAGGAAGAACAGCGGCCTGCTCGGCGCCGTCGCGACCAGCACGAGCGCCACGGCGGCGAGCGCGGAGCCCGCGGTCATCACCGGCCGCGGGCCGTACCGGTCGAGCAGGCGGCCGACCGGGATCCCCGCGACCGCCGCGACCAGCAGGCCCGCCGAGAAGGCGAGCGTGATCGTGCCCGGTGTCCACCCGGTGGTGCCCGCGATCTCCGCGGTGGCGACCGGGAGCGCGTAGTACAACGCGCCCCAGCTGACGACCTGGGTCCCGCACATCCCGATCAGGGCGCGGCGGAGGCGGATCTCCTCCACGGCGCGCCTCAGCTCAGCTTGTTGCGGAGGACCTTCCCGGTGGCGTTGCGTGGCAGCTCCGGCACGAACTCGACGTCGCGCGGCACCTTGTAGCGGGCGAGGTTGCCCTTGACGTAGTCGCGGATCGCGTCGGCGTCGAGCTTGGAGTCCTTCTTCGTCACCACGATCGCCTTGAGGCGCTGGCCGAAGTCGGCGTCCGGCACGCCGATCACGGCGGCTTCGAGCACGTCCGGGTGCTCGACGAGCAGGTTCTCCACCTCGACCGGGAACACGTTCTCGCCGCCGGAGACGATCATCTCGTCGTCGCGGCCGTCGATGAACAGCAGCCCGTCCTCGTCGAAGTGGCCGACGTCGCCGGTGGAGAGCAGGCCGTCGATGATCTCCTTGTGCCGGCCGTCGGTGTAGCCCTCGAAGGACAGGCCGCTGCCGACGAAGACGCGCCCGGTGACGTGCGGCTCGGTGATGCGGTTGCCCTGCTCGTCGTACAGCTGCACCTTGCAGGTGACCGGCGGGCGGCCGACGGTGCCGGGGGCCTTGCGCCAGTCCTCCGGGGTGGCGACGGTGGCGACCGCGACCTCGGTGGAGCCGTACAGGTTGTAGATCACGTCGCCGAACGCCTCGGTGGCGCGGTTGCCGAGGTCGGGGGACAACGCGGAGCCCGCGACGAAGATGATCCGCAGCGACGACGTGTCGTACTTGCCCAGGATGTCCGGGCCGAGGTCGACGATGCGCTGCAGCATGGTCGGGACGAGGACCAGCGCGGTGCACCCGTGGTCGGCGACGCCCTTCAGCGTGGCTTCGGGGTCGAACCGGCGGCGCAGCACGACCTTGCAGCCGAGCGCGAACGACAGGATGAACTGCGAGATGCCGGTGCCGTGGAAGATGGGCGCGCCGAGGAACGTGGCCTCGCCGGCGCGCAGCGGGATGCGGTCGAGGAACTGGACGGTGGCCAGCACGGAGGTCCGCTCGCGCGGCGCGCCCTTCGGGGTGCCGGTGGTCCCGCTGGTGAGCAGCACGAACCCGCCGCGCTGGGGCGGCGGCGGCAGTGGGCGGTCGTCGGTGCTGGCGATGAGCTCGTCGAGGACGGGGATGCGGTCCGCCGGGTCGGGTTCGTCCACCCAGGCCAGGTAGCGGTCGACGGTGTCCGGGATGCCGGAGAGCAGGTCGGTGAACTCCTGGTCGTAGACGAGCACCTGCACCTTTTCCCGCGCCGCGACGTCGGTGAGCTGCGGTTTCGCGAAGCCTGTGTTCATCAACAGGAGGCGCGCGCCGACCTTGCCTGCCGCGATCATGACCGTGACCAGGCCGCGGTGGTCCCGGCACAGCGCCGCGATGACGGTGCCCGGGCGGACGCCGCGCTCTTCCCAGGCGCGGGCGAGGGCGTTGGAGCGCAGGTCCAGCTCGCGGAAGGTGAGCGGCCCCAGCTCGTCGACCAGCCCGATGGCGTTCGGATCGCGCCGGGCGGAGGTCTGCGCCGCGGCGGCGAACGGGCCCACCTTGCGGGTGGCGATCACGCTGCGCAGGCCCTCGTCCAGCCGGGGAAACGGGACGAGCCCGGCGCGCCACATGACCTCCAGGCCGCGGGCGGTCTCCGCCACCTTGCCGGGGAGCACGGACAAGCGGGGCGGAATACGCATGGACAGCACCTCCATTGGGCCGACCGTACTGGGAGTATGTGTGGTTACTGGACAGTAGCCGAAAGGCGAGGGGACGCGCCAGCGGTTGCGGCGGGTGAGGCGGAGCGGACAAATCGGGCGGGGTGGGGGTGGGGTGGGAAGGCGGGGGCGGAGCGGGGCGAAGCGAGGCGCGAAGCGGGCGAAGCGGAGCGGGCGCGGCAGCGCGAGCGGAGCGGCGCGGCGGAGCGGGCGAAGCGGAGCGGCGCGGCGGAG
>NZ_AFWY03000093.1:0-13105 GCF_000231075.2 Amycolatopsis sp. ATCC 39116
GCTGAGGTGGGCGGCTTCCGCCGGTGAGGCCGGTTCCGCACAGCTGCCGGGTCGAGCCGATGCTGAGGTGGGGCGGCTTCCGCCGGTGAGGCCGGTTCCGCGTGGCTGCCGGGTCGAGCCGATGCTGAGCTCAGCGCCGCCGCACCGGCGACGTCAGTCCCGCACGGCCATCTCGCCGAGCGGGGACCAGTCGTCCTGGTCCAGGACCGTGTTCACGATCCGCGGTGTCGCGGCGAGGTGCCGGGGAAGCGTCTCCTGGGCGGCCCGGAAGTGCGCGGACCGCACGTGCCTGGCCCCGGCGTCGGCGTCCCGGAACGCTTCCACCAGAACGTACTCGGCCGGGTCGTCGAGGCTGCGGGACCACTCGAACCACAGGCACCCCGGCTCGGCGCGGGTCGCCGCGGTGAACTCCCGCGCGATGTCCGGCCACCGGTCGGCGTGCTCGTCCTTGACGCGGAACTTGGCCGTGATGAAGATCATCCGTTGCTCCTTCGTGCCACAGTGTCCCGGTTGGTGTAGCACCCGGAACTCCCGCGAGCTGTCTCGATCTGAGACCGGAGCCGTTGCTTGGCGAACTTCCCGGTCGCCGTCTTGGGGATCTCGTCGCAGAAGAACACCTCGTCGGGCAGCCACCAGGACGCCACGCGGCCCCGCAGGTGGTCCCGGACCTCCTCGGCGGTGAGCGTGGCCCCGGCGGCCGGCACCACGCAGGCCAGCGGACGTTCGCCCCACTTGTCGTCGGGCACTCCGATCACCGCGGCCTCGGTGACCCCGGGGTGCGCCATGATCGCGTTCTCCAGCTCCACCGAGGAGATCCACTCGCCCCCCGACTTCACGAGGTCCTTGGTGCGGTCGACGATCCGCACGTAGCCGTGGCGGTCGATCGTCGCCACGTCCCCGGTGCGCAGCCACCCGTCGGCGGTGAAGGCGTCCGCCCCGTCGCGCGACCCGAAGTAGCCGGCGGCGATCGTCGGGCCGGCGGCCTGCAGTTCGCCCGGCGTCTGCCCGTCCCACGGGGCCTCCCGCCCGTCCTCGCCGATGATGCGGACCTCCGTCAGCGGCACGGCGGGCCCCGGGGTGGCGAGCAGCGCCCGCCGTTCTTCGTCCGGGTAGTCGTCGTGCACGGTGGCGATGCGGGAGGTGGTGACCACCGGGCTGGTTTCGGTCATCCCCCAGGCGTTGGTCAGCGGCAGCCCGATCGCGTCCTGGTAGGCGCGGGTGAGCGCCTCGTCGACCGCGCCGCCGCCGGACACGATCTGGCGGACCGCGGAGAAGTCGTGCTCGCCGAGCAGGGGCACCAGGCCGCGCCAGATCGTGGCGACCGCGGCCCCGAACGTGACCCGGTGGCGGGCGAGCATCCCCGCCAGTTCCGGCGGGGACATCGCCGGCCCGGGCAGCACGAGATCGGCCCCGCACAGCATGGCCGCGTAGGGCAGTCCCCACGCGTTGACGTGGAACATCGGCACGATCGGCATCACCACGTCCCGCTCGCTGATGCCGAAGGTGTCCACCATCAGCAACAGCGCGGCGTGCAGCACCACCGACCGGTGGCTGTAGAGCACGCCCTTGGGATCGCCGGTGGTGCCCGAGGTGTAGCACAACGCGGCCGCGGTGTTCTCGTCGTCCACAGTGAACTCGGGGGCGGTGTCGCCGGCCCGGGCCAGGAGTTCCTCGTAGTCGTGGACGCGGTCGTCGTCCGGGATTTCGGCGTCGCTCCCGTCGTCCATCACCACCACCGCCCGCACGGTGGTGAACGTGCCCACCAGTGGCCAGACGGCGGGCAGGATGGAGCGGTCGACGAACAGCACGTCGTCGGCGGCGTCGTTGACGATGTAGGTGATCTGCTCGCCGAACAGCCGGTGGTTGATCGTGTGCAGCACCCGCCCGGTGCAGGGCACGGCCAGGTAGAGCTCGACGTGCCGGTGGCTGTTCCATGCGAACGTGCCGACCCGTGCGCCGGCCGGGACGCCGAGCGCGTCGAGGGCGGCGGCCAGGCGCCGCGTCCGCGCGCACACCTGCGCCCAGGTCGTCGTGGTCTCGCCGCCGACCCGCCCGGACACGACGGTCTTGTGCCCGAAGAGGCGTTCGACGCGCCGGAACACGTGCGGCAGGGACAGGGGACGGTCTTGCATCAAGCCGAGCATTGGTGATCTTCCTGTGTCGGGGGTCAGCGGGTGCAGGCGAAGCTCGACGCGCGGTCCGGGTCGCCGGCGCGGTACTCCGGCCACTCCGGGTACTCGCACAGGGGGCGGGTGCGCTGGTGGCGCGTGTCGGTGACGACCGGGTCCACCGGCGACTGTCCTCTTTCGACCCAGCGTTCGAGCGCGGACAGCGAGTCCCAGCCCGCGGCGAAGGCCGGCGCGCCCGCGTTCGCGTGGTTGGCTCCGGGCACCACGTAGTACCGCAGGAACCCGTCCGTGGTCCGCGGGCCGAGTTCCGCGCGCACCCGCCGGTAGTAGTCGCTCGTCGACCGGTCCGAGACCAGCTCGTCGGCGGCGCCGTGCAGCAGGATCAGCTTGCCGCCGCGCGCCGCGAACGGGCGCAGGTCCACGTCGTTGCGGTCCTGGATCTTCGACAGCCTGCTGATCCGGTCCAGCCACGGCCCGGGGTCGCGGGGGTCCACGGCGAGCGGGTCGTGGCCGGGGTCGCGGGTCAGGAAGTACTTGCCCCACTGGTCCCAGTACTGCATGCCGTAGCCGCTGGTCAGCGGCATCGGGTTGGCCGGCGCGGTGGTGCCGAACCCGAGGAACGGGGTGCGCATGTCGGCGCCGGAGAGGAACGGGAAGCCGGGGTAGCCGGTCTCGCCGCTGGCGATCCGGTACGGCCACTCGAACCGGGTGGACATGGCGGTCACGGCGGCGATCTGCGCATCCGACAGGCACCCCGGCCCGGTGTCCGCGCCGTCCGGGCAGCGCAGCGTGCGCGGGTCGAAGTGACAGCCGCCCGGGTTCGACACGACCCCGTCCGCGACGCCGTCCAGCCCGTCGCACGCGCCGATGACGCTGGTGTAGAGGAGCGTCTGCTTGTCCGGCCCGGGAAACGCGCCGGGCCGGGACAGGATCTGCGTCAGGTGCCCCAGGTACAGGACCTCGGCGAGGTTGTTCCAGGCGGGGTAGGCGGAAATCACGCCGTCGAACGCTTCCGGCCACCGTTGCGCGACGACGAGGGCTTCACGGCCGCCGGTGGAACCTCCGGCGAAGTAGACCTCGGCGGGCTTCGCGCGGTAGGCCTGCCGGATGAGGTACCGGCTGGCGTCGTGGGTCTTCTTGAGTGCGTCACCGGCGGCGAAGTTGCGCAGCGCCTCGTCGTTGACGCCGAACGATCCGTCCAGCGACGGCAGCGCGGCCGGGCCCTGCTGGTGGCCGGAGTCGCTGGCGAACGTGGCGTACCGCCGGGCCAGTGGCGCGGGCTGGTCGGCGGGGCCGAACGGCACGTTCGCCGTCAGGTCCGGGATGGTGCCGTTGTAGCCGCCACCGCCGAACATGATCGCCTTGTGGTTCCAGCCGGACGGCAGGGCCACGCGCATTTTGATGGCGGGCGCGGCGGGGTCGACGGGGAAGATGTCGGCCTCGACCCGGCAGTACTCGATCGTCTCGCCGCTGACCACGCTGGTCGTGACCGTCGCGGCCGTCACGCGCCCGCCGGAGGTCGGCAGGCTCATCGCCGAGGCCGGGATGTCCATTCCTGCCAGCGGCGCGCACACCGGCGTCGACGGCGGGGCGGCGGTCGCCGCGGGGGATCCGGTCGCCAGCAACACGAGGGCCGCGGGCACGGCTGTCCAACGCGAGGTTCTCATGCCGTCCTCGTTTCAGCGGTAGAGGTGCGCGCCGGGCACGGCGTGCGGATCTGCGCGGACCTGGGCGGGGTTCGTCTCGGGCAGGAACCACGCGCTGACGAAGGTGATCAGCCCCATGAGCGCGATGTAAGCGGCGACCGGCAGGGTGCTCCCGGTCCGCGCGATGAGCGCGGTCATGAAGAACGGCGTGCCACCGCTGACGATGATCGCGGAAAGCTGGTAGGCCAGCGACGCGCCGGAGTAGCGGACGTTGGGCGCGAACAGCTCGCCGAGGAAGCTCGCGATCGGGCCGTAGGTGAGGCACTGGAACACGAAACCCACCACCACCGCGACGAAGATCAGCGGCAGCGACGCGCTGTCGACGAGCCAGAAGTACGGGAAGGCCCAGACCGCGACGCCCAGCCCGCCGATCAGGATCAACGGCCGCCGCCCCACCTTGTCCGAGAGGTGACCGGACCACGGGATGGTCACCAGCATCGCCACCGAACTCGCCAGCACGACCGCGAGCAGGGGGTTGCGCTCCAGCCCGAGCGAGCCGGTGCCGTAGCTCAGCAGGCCGGAAATGCTGACGTAGAACAGGCTGTTGGTGGCCGAGAGGATCCCGCAGCCGAGCAGGATCGTCCCCCACTTGGTGCGCACCACCTGCGCCAGCGGCGCCCGGACCACCGCTTTTTCGGGCCGCGACGCCCGCTGCTGCAACTCGCGGAACTCCGGGGTGTCCTCCACTTTGGTCTGGATGTAGAGGACGACCACGAACATCACGACGCTCACCAGGAACGGGATGCGCCAGCCCCAGCTGAGGAAAGCGTCATCCGGCATCAGGCTGCTGGCCGCGACGAAGATCAGGTTCGAGATGATCACCGCGACGGGCACGCTGGTCTGCCCGAAGGTCCCGGCGAATCCGCGCCGCTTCGCGCCCGCGGATTCGGTGAGCAGCAGCACGATCCCGCCCCACTGGCCGCCCGCCGCGAGGCCCTGCACGAACCGCAGCACGACCAGCAGCGTCGGGGCCAGCGCGCCGATACTGGCCGCGCTGGGCAGGCACCCGATCAGGAAGGTCGCCGCGCCCATCAGCGCGAGGCAGGTGACCACCACCGGTTTGCGCCCGTACTTGTCGCCGAGGTGCCCGGCGAGCACCCCGCCGATGGGGCGGGCCACGAAGCCGGCCCAGAAGGTGCTGAAGGCGAGGAGGGTTCCGGTCAGCGCCGAGGAGTGCGGGAAGAACACCTTGGGGAACACCAGCGCCGCCGCGGTGCCGTACAGGAAGAAGTCGTACCACTCGATCGAGCTGCCGATGAGCCCCACCGCCAGCAGTTTGCGGAAGGACCGGCGCGGGGCCGTGGGCGTGCCGGAGCCGAGCTGTCCGGGCTGTCCGTCGGGTTGCGCGAGCGGGGTTGCCATACATGCCGCCTTCGTTGGGAGCACGGGTGATGGCGGTCAGGTTAGGTGCGCTGCCGCCGGGTGGTTGAGGTGTGTATCATCCACACCTCACGCCGTTCTGGTGGTTCTTTCTTCCATCTGGCGCGGAGGAGGTATGGCACTGTGGCCAGCGACCCCGCGGGCGAATCGCACCCGCTCATGCGCCGTCAGCGCGAACTGACGTCCCTGTACGCGACCGCCAAGTCGCTCACCGCGCTGGGCGAGCTCGACGAGGTGCTGCGCTCGATCGTCCGGCACGCCCACGACCTGATCGGCACGGACTTCACGTACCTGTCGCTGGTCGGCGCGGACGGGAGACTGTCGGCCAGGGCGTCGGAGGGGACGATCTCCGCGTCGTTCCTGGCCGCGTCCATTCCCGCGGACGTGGGGCTGGGCGGCAAGGTGCTGGCGTCCCGCAGCCCGCACTGGGTGCGCGACTACGCCGCGGCCACCAGCATCGCCCACGACCCGGACTTCGACCGCGTGGTCGGCCCCGAGGGGCTCGTCGCACTGCTCGGCGTGCCGCTGGTGATCCGGGGCGAGGCGGTGGGCGCCCTGTTCGCCGCGGACCGGTCCGAGCGGTCCTTCCAGGCCGAGGAGATCGCCCTGCTGAGCGCGTTCGCCGATCACGCCGCGGTCGCGCTGGACAACGCCCGCCTCTACGACGCGAGCCGGACCGCCCTGCAGGAGCTGCGGATCGCGTACCGGAAGATCGAGGAGCACGTGGCCGTCATGGAAAGGGCGCAGGCGAGCCACGAAGCCCTCACCGGTGTGGTGCTGGAGGGCGGGACGCCCGGCGACGTCGTGCAGCTGCTGGCCGATCAGCTGGGCGGCAGTGTCACGCTCCTCGACCGGGCCGGCGTCGCGGTCGTCCGGGGGGACTCGGCGGCGGATCCGTGCCGTGCTTCCGCCGGGGACGACCTCGCCGGGGCTTTCCGGAACGCGCAGCGCTCTGGCCGGTGCACCACCTCGGTCGACGATGCGGGCGTCGCCCACAGCGTGGCGTCGATCCAGGCGGGCGACAGTTTCCTCGGCGCGCTGGCGTGGAGCCGGGCGGCAGGCGGCGACCGCGGTGTCCGGGACGACATGGACGTGCGCACCCTGGAGCGGGCCACCCACATCCTGGGGCTGCTCATCCTCAAGGAACGGGCCGTCGCCGAGGCGAGCGAGCGGCTGAGCGGGGAGCTGCTGACCGAGCTGATGGTCGGCAGCCCCGGGACCAGCGCGGCCCAGCGCACCCGCGCCCGGGCCCGCAACATCGACGTCGACCGGCTGGACCTGGTCCTCGTCGCCGACTCCGCCACGCTGTCGTCCACCGAGCTGTCGCGGCACCTGCACGACATCGCCAGGGACCGCGCCGGACTGGCCGGTGAGCACCTGGGCCGGGCCACGATGATCCTGCCCAGCGCCGACGACGACCGAACCGTCGAGGAGGTCCACCGGGGCCTGCGCCGCGCGGCGGGCGCACCGGTGACGGTCGTGGGGGAGCGGGCGGTCAACCAGGACTGGGCCCGCGCCTTCTCACTGGCCGGCCGCTGCAGCGCCGTGGTGCGCGCGCTGGGGCACACGGACCTGGGCGCCACCACGGCGCGCTACGCCCTCTACGCCATGGTTTTCGACACCGAACGGGCCCGCGACCTCGACCGGTTCGTCGCGGGCACGATAGGCCCGCTGCTGGACTACGACCACCGGCGCGGCACCGATCTCGTCGGCACGCTCGACGCGTACTACGCCAACCGCGCCAACGTCGCGGCGACCGCGCGGGCGCTGCACCTGCACGTCAACACCCTGCTGAAGCGGCTGGACCGGGCCGGCGAGCTGCTCGGCGTCGACTGGCGCCAGGAGGACGACCTGGAACTGCAGCTCGGGCTGCGGCTGCACCGGCTGCGGGCGGTCACGCCCGGCCGGACGTGAGGCGCCGCCGTTGGCGAGTCATGCGTCCTCGTCGAGCAACGTGCCGAGCTTCGCTTCCGCGATCACGAACAAAGCGTCCAGCGACTGGGGTTCCACGCGCAACCGGGCAGCGATCCGTGATCGCGGAACGCCGGCGTCGCGCAGCCGCAGCGCCTGGGCGTAGACCTCCGGCAGCCGCGCGATCGCCGCGTTCCGTGTGGACGGTCGCCCGCCCGCACGGGATCGGTTCGCGGCGTTGTCCACTGCTCGCTCAGCTGCCGGGTTCGGCGATGCTCACGCCGTGCCGGCGGGTCACCTCCAGCAGCCGCGGCAGGACCTCCTCGAGGGGCCGGTCCGCCGGGACGGTCGCGGCGAAGTCGGCGAAGAACCGGCCCGCGCCGTCGCCTGTGGTGACCGCCAGCAGCCGCGCGTTCTCGGTGGTCACTTCGAAGGTGAAGGCGCACTGCGCGGGGATCGTGATGGCCGCGCCCGGCCCGAGGTCGTGGGTCTCGCCATCGGCCTGCACCGTGACCGCGCCGTCGAGGACGTACATCGTCCCCGCCCACGGCGACCGGTGCGGCGGCGCCGCGGGTGCCCGGGGTGCGTCGACCTCGAACACCTCGTACACACTACCGGTGTGTTCGGCTCCGGCTTTGACCGTGTGGATCCCGTCGCTCATGGCGAGGGGGAGGCCCTCACCGGGCCCGCACAGGTGGATCTTGCCGTTCATCACGCCTCCCGGCCGGTGATCAGCGCCAGCGCGCACCCGGCGAACCCCGCGGCGAGAACGAGCCAGGCGACCAGCACCGCGATCCCGGAGCCGGAGAACCACGAAACCGGCACGGCCACCGCGGCCAGGATCAGCGCGACACCCGCCCACGGCGGCGCCGAGTGGCCGCGCAGGATGGCGACGCCGAGCAGGATCAGCCCGACGAGCCCGGCGAAGAAGACGAAACCGAGAATCCCCGACGGGATGTCGTCGGCCGTGTCCATCATGGTCACCGCGGTCGGCACCGGCACGCCACTCTTGAGCGCGACGTAGGCCAGCGCCTCGGTGTCCAGAGCGCTCGGGATCGCCGTGCCGAACGCCAGCACCGTGCCCGCCAGTCCCAGCCTGGGCGAGTTGCGCCGGGCCACGCGGCCTGCCGTGAGCACGGCAGGCGCCCACAACAACGCCGACACCGCGCCCAGCCAGGCCTGCGTGGGGTAGCCGTCGAGGTCGGCGGCGATCCGCTGCGCGATGGCGGTGTTGCTGGTGCCGGTCATGTCCAGGTCCAGCGCCAGGCCGGCGGCGATCAGCAGCGGGGCCAGCACCGCGGCCGCACCCATCAGGTACCTCGCCACCGGCGGCAGGTACAGGCCGGACCGGGGCTCGGTGTTCACCGCAACCATGACGTCCCTCCTTTCGGGAACGCGGAACCATGCCGCGCCCAGCCTGATCCCCGTGCCGGCGGAGCACACGAGTAGTGCGCTACTCGGATATCGCCCGCCGGGTGGAAGACGCCGGGGACGGTGAGCGTCTACCGTCCCGTGTCGTGGGCCTGAACTGGCCGTTGACCGGCCGGGCTGAGGAGCTGCGGTTCGTCGACGCCGTGGTGCGGCGCGGCGCGGGGAACGGCGTGGTGCTCGCCGGTGCGGCCGGGGTCGGCAAGACCCGCCTGGCACGGGAGGCGCTGGCCGCCGCCGGCAGGCGGCACGCCGGAACGGTGTGGATCGCGGCGACCGCGTCGGCCCGTGCCGTGCCGCTCGGGGCGTTCGCCCCCGTGCTGACCGGGGTGCGCGGCGACGCGACCCAGCTGCTCCGCCAGGCCACGGAGGCGCTCACCGGGACCGGCCGTGGCGGTGTCGTGCTGGGCGTGGACGACGCCCATCTCCTGGACGCGCTGTCCGCGTCGCTGGTGCACCAGTTCGTGCTGCGCCGCGTCGCCACGGTGGTGCTCACGGTCCGCAGCGGTGAACCGGCGCCGGACGCGGTGACCGCGCTGTGGAAGGACGGTCACCTGGAGCGGCTGGAGGTCCAGCCGCTGTCGGAGGCCGAGACCGTGGCCCTGCTGGAGGCGGTGCTCGGCGGCCCGGTGGACAGCGCCGGCGCGGCCCGGCTGTGGACGCTGTGCCGCGGCAACGCGCTCTACCTGCGCCAGCTCGTCGACGGCGAGGTGGCCGGTGGTGGCCTGCGTGTCGTTCGCGGGGTGTGGCGCTGGTCGGGCCACCCCGCCCTGTCGCCGGGCCTGGCCGACCTGGTGACCACCCGCATGGGCCGGCTGTCCGGCGCGGTCCGCGACGTGGTGGACGTCCTCGCGCTCGGCGAGCCACTCGGCGTCCCCCTGCTCACCGCCTTGACCAGCGCCGCGGGCGTGGAGCAGGCCGAAGCGGAGGGCTTGGTCGCCGTCGAACCGGACGGGCGCCGGCTGGAGGCCAGGCTCGCGCACCCGCTCTACGGCGAGGTGCGCCGCGAGGCGCTGGGCGTGCTACGGGCGCGGCGGCTGCGCGGCCGGATCGCCCAGGCGATCGAGGACACCGGAGCCCGGCGCGCCGACGACACGATGCGGCGGGCGGTGCTCGTCCTGGACTCCGACCTCGATCCGGACCCCCGGCTGCACACGCTCGCCGCGCAGCGGGCCATCGCGCTGCTCGACGTCCCGCTCGCCGCCCGGCTGGCCCAGACGGCCGTCGAGGCCGGAGGTGGTTTCGAGGCGCGGCTGACGCTCGGGTTCGCGCTGTCCTGGCTGACCCGCGGGGACGAGGCGGAGGCCCGGTTGTCCGCGCTCGCCCCGCTCGCCGCCGACGACTCCCAGCGCAGCGTGGTCGCCGTGGCCCGCGCGGGGAACCTGTTCTTCTCCTGCCGTCGCCCGGCCGACGCCGAGGCCGTGCTGGACCGGGCGGAGGTCGCCGTCCGCCGGCCCGAGGCACTGGCGCCGATCCTGGCGATCCGCGCGCTCTTCCACGCGGCCGCGGGACGATCGCGGGAGGCGATCGAGACCGCGGCCGCGGCGCGGGCGGCCGGACCGCTGCCGCCGCACGCGATCCTGCTCGCGGCGTGGGCGGCGGTCGGCGGGCTGGGGCCACTCGGCCGGGCCGGTGAGCTGGAGTCCGCCGCCGCACCCGGCTACGCCGCCGCCGAGCGGTCGTTCGACGCGGTCGTTCCGTCGTTCGGGTTGTGCGAAGCGCACCTGTTGGGATTGCGGCTCGCCGGGGACCTCCGCGGCGTGGAGGACCTCGCGCGCACCCGGTACCGGCAGGGCACCGAGATCCCCGGGCCGCTGCAACTGCTCGGCGTGGCGCTGCTCGGATACGCCGCGCTCTACCGGGGCCGGTTGCGCACGGCCATCCGCAGACTCCGGGAGGCGGAGGCCGGTCTGGGGCCGGTCCGGCAGCAAGGGCCGGGTTTCGGCAACCTCCTCGCGCTGACGCAGGCGCTGGCCATGGCGGGGGAGGCCGGTCAAGCGGCGGTGGCGCTGGCCGCCGCGGAGGTCGAGCGGCACCCGTCGACCGCGTTGTTCGACCCCGAACTCCTGCTCGCCCGCGCGTGGGTGCGGGCGGCCGAAGGAGCGGTCAGCGCCGCGATCCGGGGCGCCCGGGAAGCGGCCCGCCTCGCGGCCGAGCGCGGCCAGCCCGCGTTCGAGGTCTACGCGCTCCACGTCGCCGTGTGCTTCGGCGACCGGGGCGCCGCACCGCGGCTCGCCGAGCTGGCGGACCAGGTGGACGGTCCCCGGGCGGCGGCCGCCGCCACCCACGCCGCCGCGCTCGCCCACGACGACGCCGACGCGCTGCTCGCCGTCTCCCGGGCGCTGGAGGACATGGGGGATCAGCCGGCGGCTGCCGACGCCGCCGCCCAAGCCGCCGCCGCGCACACGCGGGGCGGTCGCACGGCGGCGGCCCGTGCCGCCGCCACACGCGCGCACCATCTGGCCCAGGCCTGCGAAGGCGCGCGAACACCCGCCCTGGCGTCAGCGGAGCAACCCTTGCCGCTCACCGATCGGGAGCGCGAGATCGTCACGCTGGCCGCGCACGGGCTGTCCAACCGCGAGATCGCCGACCGGCTCGTCGTCTCGGTCCGCACCGTGGAGGGCCACCTCTACCGGGCGGGCGCGAAGCTCGGCGTGACCGAGCGGAAGGCGTTCGCGGCGCTGCTCGGCATGTGAGTCCCCGCCCGCGCGACGAGGTTCAGTGCTCGCCCCGCGTCCGCCGGTTCTTCCCGGAGTGCCACACCACCCGGATTTCCGAGAGCAGTTCCAGCGGCTTGGCCGGCACGGTCTTCGGCAGTGAGCTCGCGAACCGCAGCGGGTCCTTGCGCAGGCGGCGCAGCATGCGCTTCGGCTTGGTGACCAGCCGCTGGCGCAGGTCGGCCAGGTAGTCGGCGCGCACGTCGCGGCCGTAGGTCCGCCCGCAGGCGGTGCAGGTGACCTCGGCGAGGAGCCGCCCGGCGTAGACGACCTCGTGCACGGTGTCCGTGCCGCACCGGGAGCAGGTCAGTTCCGCGTGCCGGACAGTGCCCATCGCTGCCTCATCTCCGGTAGTTCGCCGAGGCCAGGACCTGCTCGGCGATCACCAGGTCGTGTGCGTAGGTGACCTTGATGTTCTCCTGCTCCCCGGCGACCCAGTGGATGGGCAGCCCGGAGAAGCGCTCCATGACCGACGAGGTGTCGGTGCCCTCGAACCGCTGCCGCGCGGCCTCTTCGTAGGCGTCCAGCAGCGGCCGGGCGTGGAACGCCTGCGGGGTCTGCGCCCGGATCGCCGTGCCACGCGGCAGGTTCGCCAGCCCGCCGTCCGCGACGGCCATGATGTCGTCGGCCGCGAGGCCGGGCACCGCGCCCCCGTGCCGCCGCGCCGCCTGCAGCACGCCGGCGATCAGCGCCGGGCTGGCCAGCGGACGGGCGCCGTCGTGCAGGAGCACCGTGTCGACCGCGCCGCTGTCGATGCGTTCGGCTAGGTGCCGCAACGCGCGCAGCTCGGACTCCTGCCTGCTGCGGCCGCCGTGCACCACCTCGACCTCGGCGCCGTCGACCTCGCGTTCCAGCACCCACTCGACGAGCTCGTGGTCCTGCGGCCGGGTGACCAGGACGAGCACGCCGATGCCGGGCACCCGCGCGAACGCGCCGAGCGACCAGGACACCAGCCGCCGCCCGGCGAGCGGCAGGTAGACCTTGTTGACGTCGGCCCCGACCCGGGTCCCGGACCCGCTGGCCAGCACGACGGCGGCGGCGTGAGCACGTCGATCCATCCCGCCGATCATAACGTCAGCAGCTCCTGCACCGAGGCCAGCAACCGGGCGGCGTCCGCGCCGTCGCCGACCCGGTGGTCGACCGTGAGACCGACCGTGCACCGCAGGGACAGGCCGATGCCGCCGGGCACCGGGACCACCTTCTCCTGCACCCGGCCGACGGCGAGCGCCGTCGCCTGCGGCGGGCTGAGCAGCGCGTGGAAGGCGTCCACCCCGAACCCGCCGAGGTTGGACAACGTGGTGGTGCCGCCGGACATCTCGGCGAGCGTGAGCTTCCCGGCGCGGGCGCGCCGGACCAGGTCGCGGACGCGCTCGGCCAGCCCGTCGTCGAGGTCCGGGTCCCGCAGCACCGGGGCGAGCAGCCCGCGCCCGGTGTCCACGGCGAGCGCGACGCCCACGTGGTCGTGCCGTCGCACGTCGCCGTCGGCCCATTCGGCGTTCAGCTCGGGGTGCCGCCGCAACGCTCCGGCGAGGGCGCGCAGGAACACCGTGGTCCAGTCGCCGCGCGCCGGCATGTCGAGGTCGCGGTAGACGACGAACTGGGGGACCTGCGCGCTGGCGGACATCCGCCGCGCGATCACCGCGCGCCGGCTGCGCCGCGGTGCCGGCGGCGGGAGGTCGGCGAGCCGGATGGTGGCGGCGGGCCCGGTGGGGGTGATGGTGGCCAGGTCGATGCCACGCTCGGCGGCAACCCGCCGTGCGGCGGGCACGGCCGCGACCCGCCTCGGTGGTGTGGCCGTGGGTGCGGTCGCGACGCGCGCTGGTGCCGCGGGGGC
>NZ_AFWY03000092.1:0-13983 GCF_000231075.2 Amycolatopsis sp. ATCC 39116
CCCGCCGCCGCGGGCGCGGCCGCGGCCGGAGCCGCCGCCTCCTGCGGCTGCGCCGCCTCGACCTGCAGGTTGAACAGGAAGCCGACGGCCTCCTCCTTCAGCGAGTCCAGCATGGCGTTGAACATGTCGAAGCCCTCGCGCTGGTACTCGATCAGCGGGTCGCGCTGCGCCATGGCCCGCAGGCCGATGCCCTCCTTGAGGTAGTCCATCTCGTAGAGGTGCTCACGCCACTTGCGGTCCAGCACCGAGAGCAGCACCTGCCGCTCCAGCTGCCGCATCGCGCCCTCGCCGACCCGCCCGTCGATGTCGGCCTCGCGCCGGGCGTAGGCGGCCTTCGCGTCCTCGACCAGCGCGTCCCGGAGCACCTCGGCGCTGAGGTCCTCGTGCTCCTCCATCAGGTCTTCCCAGTTCAGCGACACCGGGTAGAGCTGCTTGAGCGCGGTCCACAGCTTCTCGTGGTCCCAGTCCTCGGCGTAGCCCTCGGCCGTGGCGCCATCGACGTACGCGGTGAGCACGTCGACCAGCATGTGCTGCATCTGCTCGGAGAGGTCCTCGCCCTCGAGGACGCGGCGGCGCTCGGCGTAGATCACCTTGCGCTGCTGGTTCATGACCTCGTCGTACTTGAGGACGTTCTTGCGGATCTCCATGTTCTGCTGCTCGACCTGCGTCTGAGCGCTCTTGATGGCCCGCGAGACCATCTTGTGCTCGATCGGCATGTCGTCGGGCAGCCGCATGGTCGTCATGACCCGCTCGACCATCACCGCGTTGAACCGGCGCATCAGCTCGTCACCGAGCGACAGGTAGAACCGCGACTCGCCGGGGTCGCCCTGACGGCCGGAGCGGCCGCGCAGCTGGTTGTCGATGCGGCGGGACTCGTGCCGCTCGGTGCCCAGCACGTACAGGCCGCCGGCCTCGCGGACCTCCTCGGCCTCCGCCTTGACCTCGGCCTTGACCTCTTCGAGCACCTTCGGCCACAGGGCCTCGTACTCGGCGGAGTTCTCGACCGGGTCCAGGCCGCGCTCGCGCAGCCGCTCGTCGGCGATGATGTCCGGGTTGCCGCCCAGCACGATGTCCGTACCGCGGCCGGCCATGTTGGTCGCGACCGTGACGGCGCCCTTGCGGCCGGCACGCGCGATGATCAGCGCTTCCCGGTCGTGGTACTTCGCGTTCAGCACCTCGTGCGGCACGTTCAGCTTGACCAGCAGCTTCGACAGGTACTCGGACTTCTCGACGCTGGTGGTGCCGACCAGCACGGGCTGGCCCTTGGCGTGCCGCTCGGCGATGTCCTCGGCGACCGCCTCGAACTTCGCCTCCTCGGTCTTGTAGATCAGGTCCGGCTGGTCCTTCCGGACCATCGGCCGGTTGGTCGGGATCGGCACCACACCCAGCTTGTAGGTCTGGTGGAACTCCGCGGCCTCGGTCTCGGCGGTACCGGTCATGCCGGCGAGGCGGTCGTAGAGGCGGAAGTAGTTCTGCAGCGTGATCGTGGCGAGCGTCTGGTTCTCCGCCTTGATCTCGACGCCTTCCTTGGCCTCGATCGCCTGGTGCATGCCCTCGTTGTAGCGGCGGCCGGCCAGGATGCGGCCGGTGAACTCGTCGACGATCAGGACCTCGCCGTTGCGGACGATGTAGTCCTTGTCGCGCTTGTACAGCTCCTTGGCCTTGAGCGCGTTGTTCAGGTAGCCGACCAGCGGCGTGTTCGCCGACTCGTACAGGTTGTCGATGCCGAGCTGGTCCTCGATGAAGGCGACACCCTTTTCGGTGACACCGACGGTCCGCTTGCGCTCGTCGACCTCGTAGTGGGTGTCGCGCTTCATCAGCGGCGCCATGCGGGCGAACTCGACGTACCAGCGGGCCGACTGCTCGGCCGGGCCGGAGATGATCAGCGGCGTCCTGGCCTCGTCGATCAGGATCGAGTCGACCTCGTCGACGATGGCGAAGTTGTGGCCGCGCTGGACGCAGTCGTCCAGGCTCCACGCCATGTTGTCGCGCAGGTAGTCGAAGCCGAACTCGTTGTTCGTGCCGTAGGTGATGTCGGCGTGGTAGGCCTTGCGGCGCTCCGTCGGCGTCATCTCGGACAGGATCGCGCCGACCTCGAGACCGAGGAAGCGGTGCACGCGGCCCATCCACTCCGAGTCGCGCTTGGCGAGGTAGTCGTTGGTGGTGACGACGTGGACGCCCTTGCCGGAGATCGCGTTCAGGTACACCGGCAGGACCGAGGTCAGGGTCTTGCCCTCACCGGTCTTCATCTCGGCGACCTGGCCGAGGTGCAGCGCCGCGCCACCCATCAGCTGGACGTCGTAGGGGCGCTGGCCGAGCACCCGCAGGGCGGCCTCGCGGGCCACCGCGAACGCCTCGGGCAGCAGGTCGTCCAGCGACTCGCCGTCCCCGCCGTCGTGCCGCTCGCGGAACTCGGCGGTCTTGCCGCGCAGCTCGTCGTCGGTGAGGTCCTTCACCTCGTCTTCGAGGGTGTTGATGTGTTCGGCGATGTTGCGCAGCCGCTTGATCATCTTGCCCTCGCCCGCACGCAGCAGGCGGTTGAGAACCATCCGGTCGACCTCACTAGCTGTTGGGACGCACCCAGGCTCAGTCCCTGGACCGCGCCGTGTCCGACACCTCTCCGACCCGTGGTGCGGGTCGTGCGCACCCTCCATCGTAGGGAAGGAGCGCGCGTCGGCGCACGCAACGTGCGAACATGCGCGAAACGGCCCGCGCGCTCCTCGCGCGCGGGCCGTTCGCAGACGCCGCTAGTGGTCGAGGCGGATCACGCCGTAGGCGAAGCCCTTGCGCCGGTAGACGACGCTGGGGACGCCGGCCTCGACGTCGTTGAAGAGGTAGAAGTCGTGTCCGACCAGCTCCATCTCGGAGAGGGCCTGGTCGATGGTCATGGGTTTGGCGGAGTGGTGCTTCTCCCGGACGATCCGGCCGGGGAGGTGTTCGGCGGCTTCGTCGTCCCATCGCTGCTGGGTGGGCAGCTCGATGTCCTCCGGGAGTGCCGTGCCGACCTCTTCGGCCACGGGCGCCGGCGCCTCGAGCACTGCGGTCGACGCGCGGCCGGTGGCCGGCGTCGCTCCCGCGGCGACGGCGCTCGACGTCGCTTCGGCGACGGATTCCGGACAGCGGCGCCCGTAGTGGACGCGCCGGCGGTCGTGCATCTTGCGAAGGCGGTTCTCGAGCTTGTTGAGAGCGGTGTCGAGGGCGGCGTAGAAGTCCCCCGCGGTGGCCTCGGCCCGGACGACCGGGCCCTTGCCCCGGCCGGTGATCTCCACCCGCTGGCAGTTCTTCAGCTGCCTGCGGTTGGGCTCGTGGAAGAGCTCGACCTCGTAGCGGAAGACCTTCTTGTCGTAGCGCTCCAGGCGCTCGAGCTTGTCACCGACGTGTGTGCGGTAGTGATCCGGCACCTCGACGTTACGGCCTTTGACGACGATTTCCATACACGACCTCCCTCATTGCGGAATGAGTTCGAGAGCTCTCCTGATGGATCGGCGCCGACGCCGCTCCCGCCCGACCGGTCTGATGGCAGAACCGGGGGTCAATCTTCCGTCGGCGCCAGGGTCATCGGCTGTTCACCTCCCTGCCGGCGGGACTTGCTATAGCGCAGCACGCTAGCGCGGTAACGCGGATCACAAAACCCCCCGAGCCGGGGGATGTCACGGATCGGGAACCGGTGACGGTGCGCGTCCGAACCCGTCCGGGCGCGCTGACCTGCTGCTCCGTTCGGAGCAGGACGCGAGACCGGTTTTCACCTTGACATTGCGCCGTTTTCCGGCGTCCAGCCCCGTGGGTGACGGAACCACGCTCCGGCCGCAGCACTCCCCTGGACGCTTGCGGGTGAGCCGCTCCGCCGTTCCAGGGCCTCATGTCCCGACAACGGCCGGGGACCGCCTCGCGTTCCCGGCGAGGTGCGCCCGAGTGGGTGACAGAGGCAGGATTCCTTGCCACACAAAGAAGAAACTTGAACGCCGATCAGTTGCGGTTGGACGGAGCGCCGGGTCTGCGCGCTGCCGGAAGCCGCCTCGTCGACGGGCTCCGGTTGGTCCATTTGATCTAATCACCGGCCGTCCGGGGCTGCGGCGTCCGAAACTGTCGGTGCCCGTCCGCACACTCTCCGCATGAACATCGCATTGGATCTGCTCCTACCCGCCCTGTGCGCCGCATGCGGGGTCGCCGGCGCCGCCTGCTGCGCGGCCTGCCTGCTCGAACTCGCGCGCCCGCACCCGGCTCCGCGCGGCTCGGCCGGGGTGCCGGTCTACGCGCTGGCGGCCTACGAGGGCACCGCACGGCGTCTCGTGCTGGCCTACAAGGAACGCGGCCGCCGGGACCTGGCCGATCCGCTGGGGCGGGCGCTGGCCGCGGCGGTGCCCCACCTCCCCGAGGCCAGGGCGGCGCCGGACGGGACGTGGTGGCTGGTCCCAGCCCCGTCGCGCCGGTCGGCATCGCGGCGGCGGGGTGGCGCGCACCTGCTCCGCCTGGCCCGGCGGTGCGCCGTGCACCTGGCCCGTGCCGGGCACGCGGCCGCCGTCGCCCCGGCGCTGTGGTTGTCGTCCCGGGCCCGCGACGCGGTGGGGCTCGACCGCGACCAGCGCGCGGAGAACCTCGCCGGCCGCCTCCGGCTCGACCCGCGGGGCCACCCACCGCCCGGCGTGCCGGTCGTCCTGCTGGACGACGTGACCACCACGGGCGCGACGATCGCCGCCTGCACTCGCACACTCGCCGCCGGAGGCTGGGAGGTGAGCACAGCACTGGTGCTGACCGCCGCCGGCTGACCCGGCGCCCCCGGGGCTCGCTGTCGCACACCCAAGGATCCGCCGGAGTAGGACGGCGAGCCGTCACCACCCGGTCGCCCTGACAGCTACCGGGTGCCCCGCGGCCCTCCGCCGCCGGAGCTCGCTACCGCGCGCCCGCAGGTCCCCCGGGGTACAACGGCGAGGCGCCGCCGCCCAGTCGTCCTCACGGCCGCCGGGTGACCCGGAACCATCCGCCGCCGCGGCTCGCTACCTCGCGCCTGCAGAACCGCCGAGGTACAACGGCGAGGCGCCGCCACCCGGTCGTCCTCACGGCCGCCGGGTGCCCCGGGCCCTTCCGCCACCGCGGCTCGCTGCCGCACGCCCACAGACCCCCGGAGTAAACGGCCAGCCCTCGCCGCCCGGCCACCCTCACCACCACCGGACGCCCCGGCACCCCCCACCGCCGGAGGTCGCTGTCGCGCCCGGAGGTCAGCCCGGGTAGAACGGCGACGCATTGCCGCCGAAGCTGTGCGGGTGCGGGCGCCACACTTCGCCGACGTCGGAGGCCGTCCACAGGCCGCCGTCGTCCGCGACGACGATCGACCGGCCGGGTGCGGCGGTGATGGCGTGGACCGGCAGCGTCAGGTTCGAGATGTTGAACGGGTCCAGCCGGAGCCCGTCGATCGGGATCTTGACCACCGGCTGCGACGGCATGGTCGTGGCGGCGACCAGCGCGTCCTGGCTGAGCCAGTCGACGTCCACGACCCCGCCCAGGGTGCCGCCCTGCAGGATCCGCGGCGCCCGCAGCGTCACCGAGTCCTGGGTGCGCACCACCGACGCCACGAGCAACTGCCCGCCCGCGACCACCGCGGCCCGCGCGCCGTCGCGGGACAACCGCAGCACACTGATCGGACCGACCTGGAGGATCTCATCGGCGTTCACCACCTGCGGCACCCAGCTGCCGTCCGGCGTCCGCAGCGCGCGGACCACCGTCTGCCCGTCCACCACGGTCCACACCTCACCGGAACCGTCCGCGGTGGCCGTGGGCCGCCAGGTCGGCCGGGTCATCGTCGCGCCCGCGAGGTCGACGGCGGCCGCGTCCTTGCCGAACTGACCGACCCGCAGCCGCTGCCGTCCGTCGGCGTACTCGACGATCGCCAGCTGACGCCCGTCGATCGACTGGGCCGCGCTCGCCACCTGGTAGCCGCTGCCCTGGCCGGCCGGGCCGGAGATCAGCGAACCGTCACCGAGCGAGCGCACCCGCCCGTTCACGGTCACCAGCCCGGGCTGGTCCGCGCTCGGCGAAGCCAGCGCCGTGTAGGACGGCAGATCGCTCGGCACCCAGTCCTCGTGCCCGTCCACCAGCGGGGCGCCGTCGGACAACAGCCGCACTCGGTTCGTGGTCACCGACTGCAGCGACAGCACGATCTGCGCGGCGATCAGCCGCCGCACGTCCGCGGTCTGATCGGCCACGCCGGTCAGCGGGACGACGAGCGCACCGTCCGGCGCGGTGGTCACGTTGCCCTCGGTGTTCGCATCCTCGGGAAGGAGGTTCCGCACCGCGCCGACCAGGCTCGTCGACGGCCCGGCCAGCAGCAGCCCGACCACGCGCCCGGCGAGGCCGGTCTGCGGTTTGCCCGCCACGTACCGCAGGTCGGGCACCACGGTGTTGGAGTCCTGCGCGAAGAAGAACGCCTGCACCCGCACGTAGTTCGCGGTGAAGTCGCTGTAGGGCATCACGAGGTTCGGCGGCGGGTTCGTGATCCGCCACTGCCCGTCGGACTGGCGCCGCACCAGCAGCTTCAGCTCGACCGGCGTGCGCAGCGAGATGAACGCGCCGTCCTCACGCAGCGTGCCGAGGCCGGTGCCGCGCAGCACGACGTTGACCTCGTTCGGGTTCGCCGTCGTGTCCGCGCCGGTGGCCGGGACGGTCGCGAACACGTCGTCGATGATCGTGATGACCTTGCCGGGCGCCCACGCCTTGGCCGCGCCCTCGTCGAGGTACATGCGCGCGGCGGCGTTGTTGCTGATCGGCTGGGCGCTCGCGCGGACGAAGTCGCGGACGACGGTCAGCGCGTCCAGGTCCTTCGCCGGCTGCGGCACGTCCGGGTTGACCGGCTGCCCCAGCTCCTGCTGCGGCACGGCGACGGGCTGCGATTCCTCGGGCACGTTCGCACACCCCGCGGCGAGCACGAGGCAGGCGAACAAGGCGAACAGCCGCGACAGGACCCTCACACGCCCTCCCGTACGGACAGCCGCGCCCATCCCGCCAGCGGGAGCCGCGATTCGGGCAGAACCGCGCTCAACGAGCGACCGGCACCGAGAACAGCTCCACCGAAGGAGGGACACACCCCGGGAACGGATGCGCTCAAGGAGCGCCCCTGCCCGGACAGAGCTGCGCTCAGGGAGCGACGCGCCCCGGGCAGGGCCACGCCCAAAGACCGCCCCACACCGGGCAGGGCCGCGCCCAAAGAGCGGCCGCCGCGCGCCCGGCCGGCCCGCAGCCGAACAGCAGCGCTCACGGCACCGACGCCACGCGCCCGATCGGAACGCAGCCGAACAGCAGCGCTCACGGAGCCAACGCCACGCCCCTGGCCGGCACACAGCCGAACCGCAGCACTCACGGAGCCACCGCCACGCGGCCGGCCGGAACGCAGCGGACCAGCAGCACTCGCGGGGCCAACGCCGTGCACCACCTGGCATCGCGGGCTGGGGCGCTTGAGCGGCGTCGCGTGCGGCTCACTCATGCGTCCTCCTTGCGCATCTCGCCGATCGTGATCGTGTACTCGGTCGGCAGGCCGATCTGCAGGTGCCCGTTGGTCGCCGGGGCGTCGTCCGGGACCAGCGGTAGCGGGCTCTCCTCGAAGGGCTCGTCCTGCTTGCGCGGCAGCGTCAGCCGGAAGCACGCGCCCTGCCCAGGCGCGCCCCACGCCTCCAGCTGGCCGCCGTGCAGGCGGGCGTCCTCGTGGCTGATCGCCAGCCCCAGGCCGGTGCCGCCGGTGCGGCGGTTGCGGGACGGGTCCGCGCGCCAGAACCGGTTGAACACCAGGTCGGCCTCCCCGGGCCGCAGGCCGACGCCGTGGTCCCGCACCGTGATCGCGACCGCGTGCTCGTTCGCCGCCAGCGTGAGCCGCACCGGGTTGCCCTCGCTGTGGTCGACCGCGTTGGCCAGCAGGTTGCGCAGGATCCGCTCGACGCGGCGGGCGTCGATCTCGGCGAGCGTCTCCTCCTCGGGCAGCTCCAGCTCGATCTCGGTCTCCGCGTTGCCCGCGATCACCCGCACCTGCTCCACCGCGCGCCGCGCGATCGAAGACACGTCGATGAACTCCGCGGCCAGCTCCTCGACACCGGCGTCCAGCCTGCTGATCTCCAGCAGGTCGCCGAGCAGGGCCTCAAACCGGTCCAGCTCGTCGACCAGCAACTCGGTGGAGCGGGCCAGCCCGGCGGGGAACTGCTCGCGCGAGGCGTGCAGCACGTCCGCCGCCATCCGCACCGTCGTCAACGGGGTCCGCAGCTCGTGCGACACGTCCGAGGTGAACCGGCGCTGCAGCGTGCCGAACTCCTCCAGCTGCCGGATCTGGTGCTGGATGCTCGCGGCCATCTCGTTGTAGGACACGGCGAGCTTCGACAGGTCGTCCTCGCCCGTGACCGGCAGGCGTTCGTCCAGCTCACCGCCCGCGAACCGGGCGGCGGCCGCCGCGGCCTGCCGGACCGGGCGCACGACCTGCCGGGTGACCAGGTTCGCGATGCCGGCCAGCAGCACGAGCAACACGAGACCACCGACCAGCAGCGTGTTCTGCACGGTCTGGACCGTGTTCTGCTCCGCGGTCATCGGGAACAGCAGGTACAGCTGGATCGGGCGGCCGGTGCTGGTGACCGGCGCGCCGACGATCAGGTGCGTGGTTCGGGTGCCGTCCGCGTCGGTGTCGGTGTTGATCTGCCAGGCGACCTGGTTGTTCTCGACGAACCGCTGCAGGCCGTCCGGCACCTTCGTGATCGGCCCGGCCGAGTCGGTCGAGTCCTCCCCGCCCGCGGTCAGCACCGGCTCGAACGCGCCCGCCGCCGACGCCGCCGTGCCCTGGTCCTCCGACGAGCTGCTGGTGATCTTCTTCAGCGCGTTCTGCAGCCGGTCGGCCAGCGCGTCCTGGTCGCTGATGCCGACCAGCTCGTTCTCCGCCGTGCGCACGACCTGCAGGGTCTGCGCGACGGCGGCCTGCCGCTTGGTGTCGGTGAGGCGCTGCGTGATCTGGTTCTGCAGCACCATGCCCAGCACAAGACCGACCGCCGACGACAGGGCGAGCGTCGACACGGTCACCTTGAACTGCAGCGACCGCCGCCACAGCACGCCGAACGCGACCGCGCGGCCACGGGCGTAGGCGCCCGCGCGGGGGGCCAGTCGCAGCACCGCGCGGACGAAGGCCAGGACTCTTCGCTTCATGTGTCTGTTACGGCGGGCCCGCCTTGTAGCCGACGCCGCGCACGGTCAGGACGACCTCGGGGTGCTCGGGGTCCTTCTCGACCTTCGAGCGCAGCCGCTGCACGTGCACGTTGACCAGGCGGGTGTCGGCCGCGTGCCGGTAGCCCCAGACCTGCTCGAGCAGGACCTCGCGGGTGAACACCTGGCGGGGCTTGCGGGCCAGCGCGACCAGCAGGTCGAACTCCAGCGGGGTGAGCGGGATGGCCTTGCCCTCCCGGGTCACCTCGTGACCGGGCACGTCGATGGTCAGGTCACCGATCGTGAGCGTCTCGGCAGGCTCGGCCTCGGTGCGCCGCAGGCGGGCGCGCACACGCGCGACCAGCTCCTTCGGCTTGAACGGCTTGACCACGTAGTCGTCGGCGCCGGACTCCAGGCCCAGCACGATGTCGACCGTGTCGCTCTTCGCGGTGAGCATGACGATCGGCACGCCCGACTCGGCCCGGATCGCCTTGCAGACGTCGATGCCGTTCATGCCGGGGAGCATCAGGTCGAGCAGCACGAGATCGGGCTTCAGCTCCCGCAGGGCGGGCAGCGCCCGGGAGCCGTCCGCCACCACCGCGGTGTCGAACCCCTCGCCGCGCAGCACGATGGTGAGCATCTCCGCGAGAGCGGGGTCGTCGTCGACGACCAACACACGTGCCTTCATGACCACATATTCGCACTACGGAGACCGTTCGTGACGTCCGACCCTGCGAACACGTCACGAACTGAGCACACCGATTAGCCCGGATGGACCAGCCGGGTGACGAGGGCGGCGTGGTCGACCCCCGCCGCGCCGTCGACGACGTGCCATCCGGACAACCAGGACGCGGCGGCGAGCTCGTCGTAGACGGCCGCGCAGCGGGACTGGAGGTCGTCGTCGGACTCGAACGCGTCCTTGGCCCGGCCGGCATCGGTCGAGGCCCGCTGCTCGGCCCGCTCGGCGGCGACGGCGGGCGGGACGCGCAGCAGGATCTGCGCGTCCGGCAGCGGCAGGCCGAAGCGGTCGATCTCGATCTCGCGGACCCAGCGGACGAACTCGCCGTCGGCGTGCTGCCGCAGGCGGGCCGCACCGTAGGCGGCGTTGGAGGCGACGTACCGGTCGAGCAGCACGACGTCGTGGGTGTCGAGGCCGGCGCGGATCTCGGGAGCGGCCTCGCGGCGGTCGAGGGCGTAGAGCAGGCCCATGCCGTAGACGGAGTCGGTGAGGTCGCCGTGGCGGCGGTGCAGGCCCTCGTGGATGAGATCGGCGTGCACGCTGCGGCCGTAGCGGGGGAAGGCGAGCGTGGTGACCGTGCGGCCCTGGTCGTGCAGCGCCTTGGTGAGACCGTCGGTCAGGGTGCGCTTGCCCGCACCGTCGAGCCCCTCGATGACCACCAGCTTGCCCACGGGCCCAGGCTATCCGGCGGCGGTCAGCGCACTTCGAGGCCGTGCGCCTTGGCGGCGTCGGCCTGCCGCTGGTCGCGGGTGACCATCACGACCGGTTCCCCATCGGCCAGGCCAGCCGTGTCGTGCAGCGCGACGGCCAGGTGGATCGCGTCGAGCGTGCGGAGCGAGTGGTGGTCGGACACCAGCCGGTACGCCGCCGGCATGATCACCTGGGGCACGAGCGGCACGAGGCTCAACGCGCCGTCACCACCGGCTTCGGCGTCGAAGCGCGCGAGCGCGAGCTTGGCGTCGCGGATCCGGCCGTTGTTCCACGCGGTCGCCATCGCACTGGCGAACTCGACCCTGGTCAGCTCGCTCGTGAGCACCAGGTCTTCGTTGTCGAGGAGCAACTCGATCATCTGCTCGTGCTCCGGCTCGTCGGGGAGGAACGCCCGGACCACCGCGCTCGTGTCGGCGTAGAGGACCGTCACCACTCGCCCCGCGTCCAGTCGAGAGCCTCGCTGACGGAGGTCCCGCTACCCCTGAGAGCCTCGTCCAGTTGCGCGCGGGTGGGCACCGGGCCGTCGGGCGCGAACGCGACGAGCTTGCCGTCGGCGAGCAGGCGCTGCTTGCGTTCCCGGCGGGACTCCGGCCGGTCGACCGCGGCCTTCAGGATTTCGGTCACGAACTCGTTGACGCTGCGCCCCTCGGCCTCGGCTTTCGCCTTCACCCTGGCGTGCAAGTCGTCGTCAAGACGCGTGATCATCTGCCGCATACTGAGATGCTATCACAGGCGGCAACCCATGATAGCACCCCAGTGCGGCAGAGCGCGGTCAGTAGCGGTAGTGCTCCGACTTGAACGGGCCCTCGACGTCGACGTCGATGTACTCGGCCTGCTCCTTCGTCAGCTTGGTCAGCTCGCCACCGAGGGCCTGGAGGTGGATGCGCGCCACCTTTTCGTCCAGCTTCTTCGGCAGGCGGTACACCTCCTTGTCGTACTCCTCGTGCTTGGTGAACAGCTCGATCTGCGCGATGACCTGGTTGGAGAAGGAGTTCGACATCACGAAGCTGGGGTGCCCGGTCGCGTTGCCCAGGTTCAGCAGCCGGCCCTCGGACAGCACCAGCACGCTGTGGCCGTCCGGGAAGACCCACTCGTCGACCTGCGGCTTGATGTTGATGCGGCGAATACCGGGGTAGCGGGCGAGCCCGGCCATGTCGATCTCGTTGTCGAAGTGGCCGATGTTGCCCACGATCGTCTGGTGCTTCATCCGGGCCATGTGCTCGGCCATCACCACGTCCTTGTTGCCGGTCGTGGTGATCACGATGTCGGCCTCGGGCAGCGCCGACTCCAGCGTCTTGACCTGGTAGCCGTCCATCGCCGCCTGCAGCGCGCAGATCGGGTCGATCTCGGTGACGATCACCCGCGCGCCCTGGCCGGACAGCGACTCCGCCGCGCCCTTGCCGACGTCGCCGTAACCGCAGACCACCGCGACCTTGCCGCCGATCAGCACGTCCGTGCCGCGGTTGATGCCGTCGATCAGCGAGTGCCGGATGCCATAGCGGTTGTCGAACTTCGACTTGGTCACCGAGTCGTTGACGTTGATCGCCGGGAACAGCAGCTCACCCGCCGCCGCCAGCTGGTACAGCCGCAGCACACCGGTGGTGGTCTCCTCGGTCACCCCGCGCACGCCCTGGCCGATCCGGGTCCACTTCTGGCCGTCCGCGGCCAGCGACGCCCGCAGCAGCTCCAGCACGACCTTCCACTCGTCGGAGTCGTTGTCGTCGGGCTGCGGCACCACCCCGGCCGCCTCGTACTGGGTGCCCTTGTGCACCAGCAGCGTCGCGTCGCCACCGTCGTCGAGGATCATGTTCGGACCCTCGCCGTCCCAGGTCAGCATCCGCTCGGTGCACCACCAGTACTCCTCCAGCGACTCGCCCTTCCAGGCGAACACCGGCACACCCTGCGGCGCCTCCGGAGTGCCGTGCGGGCCCACCACGACCGCGGCCGCCGCGTGGTCCTGCGTGGAGAAGATGTTGCAGGACGCCCAGCGCACTTCGGCGCCGAGCGAGACCAGCGTCTCGATCAGCACCGCCGTCTGCACCGTCATGTGCAGCGAACCCGACACCCGCGCACCACGCAGAGGGTTCACCTCCGCGTACTCACGGCGCAGCGCCATCAGCCCCGGCATCTCGTGCTCGGCCAGCCGGATCTCCTTGCGGCCGAACTCGGCCAGCTCCAGATCCGCGACGGCGAATTCCACCCCGTTGCGGGTGTCGTGCCACTTCGCAACGCTTTCGGGGGTCATAGCGGCATTTCCTCCAACGATCGACTCCACCTGAACAGTACCGTTGTCCGTTCATCGCGGAACACCCGGAAAAGGAGACAGCCGACGTGCCGCTTCCTGGTCCCGACACCCGAGTGGTCGAACTACGCGTGCCGGGCCTGTCCGGCACCAGCGGCGAAGAGCTGCTGGACGCGGCCGGCACGGTGGAAGTCGCCGGGGACGGTATGGGCCGGGTGATCCGCCCGTCGGACCGGCTGCGGCGCCCCGCGCCCGGCCCGGTGCTGCAGGCTCTCGGCCGCTCGGTCCCCCGCACGCTCGAGGGCTACCTGTGGAGCGGCATGACCTCCGGGGGCGCCACGAAAGCGGCGTGGGCGCTGCTGTTCCCGTTCTCGCTGGCCAACGTGGCGCACTGGATGCTGCCGCCGGTGCCGGACGGCAGCCGCGCGGCGGCCGTGCTCGGCGGGCTGTGCCGGGGCGTGCTGCGGATCGCCGCGCTGCTGCTGACGATGCTGCTCGTCGCGCAGGTCGCGGTCATCACGCTGGATCTGTTCGCCGCGCAGTGCCTTGCGCCCGGCCGCCGCTGCCTGACCTGGCTGCCGGACTGGCTGCGCGACGTCGAGCAGGTCCGCCTGACGGCGGGGCTGCTGCCGGCCGCGCTGGTGGTGCTCGTGCTGTACCGGGTGTCCGGCACGAACTGGACCGTCCGGGCGCACACCCCGCCGCCGCCCGGCGACACGCTGCCCGGTGACGTGCTGCGCGGCGACACCGATTCGCCCGTGCTGCGCTCCGTGCACACCCTCGCGGCGCTGAGCACCGTCGCGCTGCTCGCCGTCGGCGGGCCGCTGCACGTGCCCGGCGACGTCTTCGGGCGGCTGCTGTGGGCCGCGTCGCTGGTCCTCACCGGGGTCGCGCTCGTCACGTCGGCCTCCGGAGTGCGGGACCTGCCGCGGTGGGCGCGCGGCGGGCTGCTGTGGGTGGCGGTGGCGCTGCTCGTCGCGGTCGGGGTGCGCGGCGCCGTCCCCACCGGATCGGACGCGACCGCGGAAGGCGTCGGCGCGGCGCTGCTCGGCGCGTGGCTGGTGTTCGCGTTGCTGCTGGTCCCGGCGGCGCTGCTGGCGCGGCGGACGTGGCGCGAGCTGCCGAAGCG
>NZ_AFWY03000091.1:0-14310 GCF_000231075.2 Amycolatopsis sp. ATCC 39116
CGGCGAGTTCCGCGGTGGTGGACGGGAGTGGCGCGTTCGGCGCGGCGGGTTCCACGATCGTCCGCGAGTCCCGCGCGTGACGCGGCGAGTCCCGCGTTGGTGGGCGGGAGTGGCGCGTGCGGCGTGGCGAGTTCCGCGGTGGTGGCCGGGAGTGGCGCGTGCGACGCGGCGGGTTCCACGATCGTCCGCGAGTCCCGTGTGCGGCGCGGCGAGTTCCGCGGTGGTGGGCGCGAGTCGCACGCTCGGCGCGGCGAGTCCCGTGCTGGTCCGCGCGAGTCGCACACTCACCGTGGCGAGTCTCATTCGATCGGCGCGGGCGGCACCTTCCTCGGTGCGCACTCCGGCCCGGCGCACGCCATGTCGTGCTCGGCGGGCACGGTGCCACCGGCACCGGCGACCCGAGCCACCCGCGAGCCAGGAGTCAAGCCGCCGTTCGGGGCTGTGCTGCCTCGGCCGCGCATCGGATTAACGACAAATTGACCATGCCCCTCGCGGCGTAACCGCGGCGGAACATCGTCTCCCTACCGTCGGAGGATGGACAACCCGCCGCTTCCGCCCGAGCCTCCTCCGCCCCCGCCGGCGCCGGCCAGTGCGCGGCGTGCCGTGGCCGCCGCCCTCGACCTCATCGCGATCGCCGACCGGCCGGAGCTGTGGGCCACCCTCCGCGCGGACGAGGACGTCCTCGTCGACGCCAAGGCCGTCGACGACCACGGGGGCCTCCCGCTCGCCGGGCTGCTCGCCGCCGTCGAGGACGGCATCTCGCCCACCGCGGACCCGGTCCGGCGGCTGGCCGAGGCCGGCGCCGTCGTCCTCGGCACGGCCCGCGGCGGAGCGGACGCTGCCGAGCTGGTGGCCCTCGGGCTGATCGACTTCGCCCTCACCACGCAGTCGCCCCGGCGACCGGACGTCGTCTGCCTCACCCCGACCGCCGGGCTGCTCCCCGCGGCAGGCGCCGTCGTCGCCGGCACCCTCGCCGACGGCTGCCGCGCCTTGACCGCCCTCACCGATCCCGGCGCCTGGCCCGCCGACGTCCGCCTCGCCGCCGGAGAACGGCCCCGGCTCACCGTCTCGACCAAGCACCGGACCGCGCTGCGCCACGCCGTGGGGGAGCTGCTCGTCGCCGGGGCCGAAGTGACCACAATGGACACCGCCACCTCGATGGTCCCCCTCGGGCAGCGCACCGAGACGTCCGACGGCCCGGAGGTCAGCGCACACGGCGTGCGCTTCCGCGGCCGCCCCTTCGACGACCAGGTGCTCATCGACCTCGCCGCCCTGCTCATCGGCGAACAGCTGAAGAACCCTTATCCCGCAACGGGAACCGCGCTCGTCGTGTTCGGCGCGCACCTGCGTGGGCAACCACGCAACGCCGAGCTGCGCGACCTCGGCGCCCGCTTCACCGGCGAGGTCCGCACCGCGCCCCGCTACCGGATGCTCGCCCTCGACGGCCAAGCCGGCGTGCACCCGCGCGACGACGGCGCGGCACTGCGAGGCGAACGGTGGCTGCTCGCCCCGGGCAGCCTCGCGCGGTTCCGGGCCGCGCTGCCGCCGCCGATGACGCTCGGCCCGGTCGAACTGGACGACGGCGAGACCGCCACCGCCCTGCTCAGCCACCCGGCACCGGGCCCCGACATCACGGAGTTCGGGGACTGGCGGGCCTACCTGCGTCATCGGACCGCGAACCGGCCAGGGCTCGGTTGATGCCACGCACCAGCCCGGGCCCGTGCAGGGCGAACCCGGTGTAGAGCTGGATCAGGCTCGCCCCGGCGTCCAGCATCCGCCGCGCGTCGTCGCCGGTCGAGATCCCGCCCACGCCGATGATCGGCACCGTGCCCTCGGTGTGCCGGTGCACGAACTCCACGACCTCCCGCGCCCGCTCGGTGAGCGGCCTGCCGGACAGCCCGCCGGTCTCCGCGCCCACCGCGGCTTCGTCCGCGGCCAGCCCGTCCCGGCCCAGTGTGGTGTTGGTCGCGATGATCCCCGACACGCCGTGCTCGTCGCACACCTCGAGCAGCTCGGCGAGCGCGTCGTCGGTCAGGTCGGGCGCGACCTTGACCAGCAGCGGCGTCGCCGGCTTCCCGGCCGCCGCGGCCAGCTCCTCACCGGTGCGGCCCAGCTCCGCGAGCAGCTCGGCCAGCGCCTCCCGGTCCTGCAGCGCCCGCAACCCGGGCGTGTTGGGGGAGCTGACGTTGATCGCGAAGTAGTCCGCCCACGGGTACAGCGCCCGCAACGACTCCTGGTAGTCGGCTACCGCCTCCTCCAGCGGGGTCACTTTGGACTTGCCGATCGACACGCCCAGCGGGATGTCCGGCTTCCCCTTGGCGGCCAGCCGCTGCGCCAGCGCGGCCGCGCCGGAGTTGTTGAACCCCATGCGGTTGATCACCGCGTCGCTGTGCGGCAGCGTGAACAGCCGCGGCTTCGGGTTGCCCGGCTGCGCGAGCCGCGTGACGGTGCCCACTTCGACGAACCCGAACCCGAGCGCGGGCCACGCCGCCAGGGCGCGCCCGTCCTTGTCCATCCCGGCGGCCAGGCCGACCCGGTTGGCGAACCGCAGCCCGAACAACGTCACCGGGTCCGAGACGGCGAACCGGCGCCGCGCCGCGGCCAGCGCGGGCGGGACGTCGGCGAGCCGGGACAGCACGCGGAGGGTGCGTTCGTGCACCTTCTCGGGGTCGTTGTCGTTGAGCCGGTAGAGCGCGGGACGGATCAGCCTGTCGAAGAGCACGTCCCCATCTTCGCTCAGCGCCGTTTCCACTCCGACGACAGCATGGCGTAGACGAGCTCGTCGGTCCACTCACCCTTGACGAGCTCGTTCTCCCGCAGGTGCGCCTCGCGCCGCATGCCCAGTCCCTCCATCAGGGACGCCGAGGCCACGTTGCGGCTGTCGCAGCGGCCGTGGATGCGGTGCAGGCCCAATTCGTCGAACCCGAGCCGGAACAGCTCGGTGGCCGCCTCGGCGGCGTAGCCCTTGCCGTGGTGCTGGGGGTGGAACACGACCCCGATCTCGCCGCTGGCGTGCTCGCGGCTGGTCCACCACAGGGTGAGGTCGCCGATCAGCTCACCGGTGTCGATCAGCTCGACGGCGATGGCCAGGTACTCGCCGGGCTCGGTCAGCGTCGAGCGGGCGATCTTGTCCTCGAGGACGGCCGCGGTCTCGGCGCGGGTGCGCGGTTCCCAGTAGAGGTACCGCGTGACGTCCGGGCGGGACTGGAAGGAGTGCAGCGCGTTCAGATCCGCCTTGGTGAACGGGCGGAGGATCAGCCGTGCGGTCTTCAGCGGGTACGCGGGCTGCAGCACCGGCGAAGGATAGCGCGCCCCGGACGATCTTCGGGGGCGTTTCCCGGAGAATTAGGGGATTGGGGGGAACCCCCGGCGCGACTCCCGACCGTCGTCAGCCGTTCGGGCCCGAGCCGGACCAGTGCTCGGAAACGCCGGGGGGCGGTGGCTGTCTGGTATTCACCAGCAGTCCAGGGTGTGGCATCCGCTAGCGGACAGCCACCTCACGAGTCCCGTTGCTACACAACTTTGGACCACCTCCTTTCCCGTGTACCAGCAACGCTAGGCGTGCCGGTGCCCCTGCGGCAACTGCATTTCCGGGCCGGCGGGCGTGGCCGTTCTCACCCGCGCGGAGGGGAATTTTCCGCCCGCCCCCGCGCCGCGCACTGGATCGATCCATGCCGGAATGCCGGGTTTCGGGCCTCCCCGGCAGGTGTACCCGATCGGGTGACCGGGGGGCTGGTTCGCACCAACGGGAGAGAATGCGATGTCCACGTCCGTGGTCGTTCTGATCGTCGTCGTCGCGATCGTGGTGATCCTCGGGATCGCCCTGCTGGCCCGCGCCCAGATGCGGCGCAGGCGCCTGCAGGAGAGGTTCGGGCCCGAGTACGAGCGGGCCGTCGAGGGCGGCAAGAGCAAGCGGGCCGCCGAGCGCGACCTGGCCGAGCGGGAGAAGCGGCACAGCGAGCTGGACATCCGGCCGCTGCCGGACACCGCCCGCCAGCGCTACCGCCAGCAGTGGTCGCTGGTGCAGCAGCAGTTCGTCGACCGGCCCGGCGCGGCCATCCTGGAGGCCGACCGCCTGCTCACCTCGCTGATGGCCGAGCGCGGCTACCCGACCGAGGGCTACGAGCAGCAGCACCGGGACCTCTCCGTCGAGCACGCCGACACGATCGAGCACTACCGCCGCGCCCACGACATCACGCAGGGGCACCAGCGGACCGAGGCGTCCACCGAGGACCTGCGCAAGGCGATGGTCCACTACCGGCAGGTGTTCGAGGACCTGCTCGGCGACGCCGACGTCCGCCCCGGGCAGGAGGGGGACCGCCACCATGCGCGCTGAGGACCGCACCGCCGACGGCCTGAGCACCGACGACCTGGTGGCGCCTCGTCAGCAGGAGCCGCGGCGGGAAACCCCAGGCGCACAGCAGGATCCGGCGCCTCAGGGATCACCCGCGCAGCCGATGGCCGAACAGCCGGCCGGGCGCACCATGCCGGCCGAGGCCGCGGCGAGCCAGGGCGTGACCGAGGAACCGGCCGGCAGGCAGGCCGACGGCGAGGAGCGCGTCGAGCTGTTCCGCCCCGAGCAGGTCAGCGAGTTCCGCGACCGCTGGCGCGAGGTGCAGACCTCGTTCGTCGACGATCCACAGCGGACGCTGCGGGACGCCGACCAGCTGGTGGCCGAGGTCATGCAGGCGCTCGCGCAGACCTTCGCCGACCACAAGCACGGGCTGGAGGCCCAGTGGCAGCGCGGTGAGGCCGCCACCGAGGACCTGCGGCTGGCGTTGCGGCGCTACCGCACGTTCTTCAACGAGCTGCTGCGCAGCTGAGGCGAGGGCCCGCGCTGGCAGCGCGGGCAGAACCAGGTGGGGCGCGCCTGGACGTCGTGGGGGTCCCGGCCCTGGTCTTCGACCCGGAGCCGGCCCCCGCACCGGAAGCAGCCCTGCCTGGTTCGCTCGTACACCCAGTTCCGGCGGCCGCGGGCGAGGTCGCCGGTGGTGCTCTGCTCGTGCCGCCAGGCGTTGGCCAGCAACAGCTTCCGCGCCAGCCGGACCACCTTCGCCGCGTCCAATTCGGACACCGGTGTCCACGGCGTCACGCCGAGCAGGAAGCAGATCTCGCACTTGTAGAGGTTGCCCACACCCGCCATCACGCGCTGGTCGAGCAACGCGAGCCCGAGCTCCCGGCCCGGTTCACGCGTCAGCGCCGCCACCGCGCGGGCCTCGTGCTCGTCGCTCCACTGTGGATCGAGCAAGTCCGGCCCGAGGTGGCCGACCAGGCGGGACTCCTCCGCGGTGGGCAGCAGTTCCAGGTCGTGCACGCGGAACCCGACGACCTGCACGCCCTCGGCCTCCAGCACCACCCGCGCGTGGTGCGCCGGGTGCCGCCAGCGGGAACCGGGCCGGGTGATCTCCCACGAGCCGTCCATCTTCAGGTGGCTGTGCAGGCTCAGGTCCGGCGAGAAGCGGAAGAACAGGTGCTTGCCCACCGTCCGCACACCGAGCACCGTCGTGCCGGCCAGGTCGGTGGTGGCCAGCGCCGGGTGCCGGAAGTCGGTGCGCGTCAGCACGCGGCCGGCGAGGGCCTTCTCGACCTTCTTGCCGGCCAGGAAGACCGTGTCACCTTCGGGCATCGTCCGCGGTCCGCGCGGTCCGGGGGATCGGGCCGGTGCTCTCGGGGGGCGGCTCCCGGTCGATGCGGTGCCGTCCAGCGCGGTTCGAGCGCAGGATCTTGGCCAGCACCATGTTGAAGGTCAGCGCGACCTCCTGGGCGCCGGGGGAGTGCCACTCGTGGATGGGGCTGCACGCGCCCTGCGCCTGCTGCACCGCGAGCCGGTCCGGGATCGCCGTGGGCATCACCAGGCCGCCGAAGGACTCCCGCAGTTCGGCGATGCGGAACTGGTGCTCGTGCGAGCGCGGCCGCAGCCGGTTCACCAGCACCCCGGCCGCCTTGAGGTCCGGGTTGTGCTCGTCGCGGATCCGCTCGATCGCCTCCAGCGCGCGCTGCGCGCCGCTCACCGCGTACATCGTCGGCTCGGTGACCAGGATCGCGCTGTCGGCGGCGACCAGGGCCGACTTCGTCAGCCGCCCCAGCGAGGGCGGGCAGTCCAGGATCGCCAGCTCGTACGGGCGCCCGCGCAAGGGGCGCTCGTGCAGCTCGTCCAGCGCCAGGGAGAGGTTGCCGACCTTGTCGTCGTCCGGCCCCGGCTCGTTGAGCAGTTCGAGTTCCTCCGCCCCGACCAGCACGTCCACCTCGGGGCTCCACGCGCTCGGCGCCACGGCCTGCCGCAGCACGTCGCGGACCGGGGTGGCGAGCACGTCGGCCAGCGTGGCCTCGGTGTAGGGCGGGTCGAGGGTGGCGGTGGCGTTGCCCTGCGGGTCGAGATCGGCCACCAGCGTGCGCGCTCCCCTACGGAGCGCAGCCGAGGCGATGCCCAGCGCGACCGTGGTTTTGCCGACACCACCCTTGAGGCTGAGTACGGCGACCGTGTGCACGGGGTCGAGCGTAGCCGGAGTGCCACGGCGAGCGCCCGGACCGGGCTCACTACGCTGTCCGCCATGCGAACGGATACCGGGACAGCACGCGGCTCCGGCACGGTCTGGCGGGCACTGCGGGCCGAGCTCGACCGGGCGCGGGAACGAGGCACCAGCGAACCGGCCGTCGTCGACGTCGGCGGCGGCAGCGGGGTCTGGGCGGTGCCGCTGGCCGCCGAGGGCTGCCGGGTGACGGTGGTCGAGCCGAGCCCGAACGCGCTGGCGACCCTGCGGCGGCGCGCCGAGGAGGCCGGCGTCGGCGGGGCGATCACCGTCGTCGCCGACGACACCGACGCGCTCGCCGCGCGGATCCCGGCCGGCTCCGCCGACCTGGTGCTGGCGCACGGGCTGCTCGAGGTCGTCGACGACCCCGCCGCGGTGGCCGGCGCGCTGGCCGGGATCGTCGCGCCGGGCGGCGCGGTGTCCGTGCTGGCCGCCAACCGGCACGCCGCGGCGCTGCACCGCGCCCTGGGCGGCCGGGTGCGCGAGGCGCACGTGCTGCTGACCAGTTCCGACGGCGTGCTCGCGGACGACGGGGAGACGCTGCTGCGCCGCTTCGACGCCGACGGCCTGCGCGGCCTGCTGGCGGGCGCGGGCCTGCGCGTCGAGCTGATCCAGGGCGACGGCGTGGTGTCGGACGTGCTGGGCGAGGTCGAGTCGGAGCAGTACACCGCCGACGACCTCGCCGACTTCGAGGCCGCCGCGGGCGCGATCCCGCCGCTGCGCGACCTCGCCAGCCGCCTGCACCTGCTCGCCCGGCTCTGACCGGAATTGTCGGACCCCCTGCGTAGGCTCGTCCGCGATGGGTAGGAACGCGGCCCTGCCGGCCGGATACGAGCGGTTCCGGGTGAGCGCGGGGCACACGCCGGACGACACGGGCTGCGGGCTGCTGCACGTCGACATGGACGCGTTCTTCGCGGCCGTGGAGCTGCGCACGCGGCCGGAGCTGGTGGACAAGCCGGTGATCGTGGCGGGCGCCGGCCCGCGGTCGGTGGTGACGTCGGCGAACTACCCGGCGCGCGAGTACGGCGTGCGGGCGGCCATGCCGGTCGCGGTGGCGCGCCGGCTGTGCCCGCACGGGGTGTTCCTGCCGCCCACGCACGGGCTCTACGGCGAGGTGTCCAAGGGCGTGATGGCGATCTTCCGCGAGCTGACGCCGCTCGTGGAGCCGCTGAGCCTGGACGAGGCGTTCCTGGACGTCAGCGGCGCGCTGCGGCGGCTGGGGGAGACGCCGGCGGGCATCGCCGCGCTGATCCGCCGCCGCGTCCAGGCCGAGCACGGCATCACCTGCTCGGTCGGGGTGGCGTCGGTGAAGTTCGTGGCGAAACTGGCTTCGGGCATGGCGAAGCCGGACGGCGTGGTGGTGGTGCCAGCCGGGCAGACCCTGTCGTTCCTGCACCCGCTGCCGATCTCCGCGCTGTGGGGCGTGGGGAAGAAGACCGAGGAGAACCTGCGGCGGCTCGGGCTGGCCACGATCGCCGACATCGCGGCGGCCCCGCTGCCGCGGCTGCGCAAGGCGGTCGGCAACGCCGCGGCCGAGCACCTGCACGCGCTGGCGCACGGCCGCGACGAGCGCGGCGTGGTGGTCGACTCGCCGGAGAAGTCGCTGGGCGCCGAGCACACCTTCGACACCGACCAGCGCGACCCGCGGGTGCTGGAGCGCGAGCTGCTGCGGCTGTCCGAGCGCGTCGCGGAGAGCCTGCGGCGGCGCGGGCTGCGCGGTCGCACCGTGTCGATCAAGGTGCGGTTCGCCGACTTCCGCACGATCACGCGGGCGCGGACCCTGCCCGCGGCCACCGACGTGGCGCGGGTGATCCACTCGACGGCGGTGGCGCTGCTGGCGGAAGCGGTCGCCGGGGCCGATGTCCGCCTGCTCGGGGTGCGGGTGGAGGGGCTGACCGGGGAGGCCGAGCCGGAGCAGCTGACCTTCGACCAGCCTGCGCCGCGGTGGCGGGACGCGGAGGTGGCGGCGGACGTGGCGCGGTCGAAGTTCGGTTCCGCCGCTGTGCGTCCGGCGTCACTGCTCGTGCCGGACCCCGACCCGCCTCGGGGGGAACCCTGAGCCGTGTGAAACGTTGAGCAGAGGGACGACGACAGCCCAGCAAGACCACCAGCGCCCAGGCCGGCGGGGAGATTTGAGCCAAACGGGGCACAGGTTGGAGCGGGATCGGGTAGTCCTGATCGCGAAGGACTCGTATCCTGGAGAGTGACACCACTAGGGGTGTCTGTTGGGTCCAGGACGTTGCGCGGCCCGGCGCCCGCGACAGCTGTGCCGGAGGAGGAAAGATGCCACTCTCCGAGCATGAGCAGCGGCTGCTCGACCAGATCGAGCGCGAGCTCTATGCCGAGGACCCCAAGTTCGCGTCTACGGTGCGCGGTGCCCGGTTCCGCCGGCCCGCCCGCCGCCGCCGAATCCAGGGGATCGCGCTGTTCGTCGTCGGGGTCGCTCTGCTCGTACTGGGTGTGATGGTGCGGGCTCTGTGGGTCGCCGACGTGCCGTTGATGAGCGTGTTCGGTTTCGTCGTGATGTTCGCGGGCGTTCTGCTCGCGGTCATGTCCGGACGTGGTGGGGGCGACGGCAAACAGGGCGGCGCCAAGGCCGCCAAGGCCAAGAGCTCCTTCACGCAGCGGATGGAAGAGCGGTTCCGCCAGCGCTTCGAAGAGCAGTAGTTCTTCTCCGCGAGGTGCCTACGCCCGTCCGGGCGTAGGCACTTTCGCATGGTCGCCCTCGGCGGAGCAGAGGTGGCTCCGGGCGCGTCGAGGCCGGCCCCAGCGGCGTGGCAGCGCCGAAGCGGGCCCGCTCCGGACTTCGCGCTGGTGCTGGTCCGAACGGTGACCCTTTCAGGCCCCGCTCAGGCCCCTTGCGGGTGCTGGCCCGGACCGTGAGCCGCCAAGCCCCGTTCTCCGGCGCGTCGGCGTCGAGGTGGCTCTGAGCGCTGGCGGGTCTTCCGGGGCGTGGCGGGAGCAGCGCTCAAGACCCCTTGCGGGTGCTGGCCCGGACCGTGAGCCGCCAAGCCCCGCTCTCCGGCGCGTCGGCGCCGAGGGCGATCAGCGCGCAGGCCCGGCCCTGGTCGTGCAGGGACTGGGTGATCGTCGTGAGGCCTTCCCGCTCGGCTTCCGGGCCGTCGTCCCACCCGGCGAGCGCCACGTCCGCCGGCACGCGCAGCCCCCGGCGGCGCGCCGCGTCGAGGACGGCGAACGCGAGCTGGTCGCTCATCGCCACCACCGCGTCGGCGCCGGTGTCCAGCAGCGCGTCGGCCTGCGCGGCCGCTTCCGCCCGGTCGTTGCGGGCCACCACGGCCACCGGCAGCGCACGGATGTCCAGGCCCGCGTCCCGGCAGTGGTCGAGGACGCCGCGGAGCCGGTCGCGCGTCACCGGGAACTCCACGCCGTCCGGGTCCGGCCCGGTCTCCATCCGGGCCGTGCGCTCGCGGCCGAAGGGAAAACTCAGCACCGCGGGCCGCGCCGCTCCGGCGAAGACGTGCGCGGCCAGTTCCCGCGCCGAGGCCCTGTTGTCGATCGTGACCACCCGCGCGCCGTCCGCGGCCGGGCCGCCGTGCACCGCCACGGGCTTGCCCAGCCCGGTCACCACGGGGAGCACCGGATCGCTGTCGGCGGTCGTCCAGAGGATGTAGCCGTCCACCGACGCCGACGTCACGCGCTCGACGTCGGTGTCCTCGCCCGTGGTCGGGATCAGGTTCAGGCCCGTCCCACGCTCCCGGCAGACCTCGGCGACCCCGGTCAGGAAGCTGCGCGCCTGCGGGTCTTCGAAGGCGTAGGCGAGGTGCTCGCCCAGCACCACGCCGATCGTGCCGGTGCGCCGACGACGCAGTGACCGTGCCGTCGGGTCGGGACCGCGATAGCCCAGCTCGGCGGCGACCGCGCGCACCCGGCGCAGCGTCTCCGGCGCGACGCGATCCGGCTGGTTGTAGCAGTAGGACACCGTCATCGGCGAGACGCCGCTGCGGCGCGCCACCTCGGCCATGGTGACTCGGGACGTTCCCGGGCTGGACATGGCCCCAGCCTAACTGTGTATCGTTACACAATGCGAGCCGGAAGGACGAGCGTGGCGCTGGGAGCGCTCAGCGCCGCGTGTTTCGTGTCCGTGACCTCGGAAAACCTGCCGGTCGCCCTGCTGCCGCAGCTGGCGGCGGGGTTCGGTGTGCCCGGCTCTGCCATCGGGCTGCTCATGACCGGCTACGCGGTCGTGGTCGCGGTGTCGGTCGTGCCGCTGGTCGCGCTGACCGCGCGCTGGGACCGGCGCACGGCCGTGCTGGTCACGGTCGGGGCGATCGCGGTGTCGAACCTGCTGCTGGCGCTCGCGCCCGGGTACGCCGTCGCGGTGCTCGCCCGGGTGGTCGCGGCGGCCGGGCACGGGGTGTTCTGGTCGGTGGTCGCGCCGATGGCCGCCCGGCTGCTCGGGCCGGACCGGGCAGGCCGCGCCACCGCGGTGGTGTTCGCCGGGAACTCGCTGGCGTTCCTCTTCGGGCTGCCGCTCACTTCGTGGCTGGCGGGGACGATCGGCTGGCGGGCCACTGTCCTCGCGGTGGCCGCCTCGGCGGCACTGTCGGCGGTGGTGATCCGCGCGAGCGTCGAACCGACGCCTGCCGGGCCGCGGGCTACGCCGCGCGGGTCGCTGAACCGCGCCCTCCTGCCGGTCAACCTGGCCACGCTGGTGGTGGTGACCGGGCACTTCGCCGTGTTCACCTACATCACCGCGATCATCGCGGAATCCGTCCACCTCACCGGTCCGGCGACCTCCGGCCTGCTGTTCGCGCACGGCGTGGCGGGCCTGCTCGGCCTGGTCCTGATCGGCAGGCGGGTGGACAGCCACCCGCGCGGCACCGCGCTGCTCGTCACGGCCGGTCTCGCGGCGACCATGCTCGTGCTGCTGTTCGCTGGATCCGGCGTGGTCGCGGCCGCCGCGGTCGTGCTGTGGGCCGTGCCCGCCGGCGGCATGGGCGTGGTGCTGCAGGCCGCCGTCCTGCGCGTGGCGGACCGGCCCGACCTGGCGTCCGCGGTCTACATCGTCGCCTTCCAGGCCGGCATCGCCGGGGGCGCCGCGGTGGGCGGCGCCGCCCTCGACCACGGCGCCCTGCCCGCCGCGACGGCACTGGCCGCGGGGTGCGGGCTGGCCGCCACGCTGGTCGTCCGCCGGTCCGCCGCGTTCCGGGGACCGTGACGAGCGGTCAGCGCTTGCGGAAGACCGACCGCGGGAAGAGCCGCCCGCGCCAGGACATCGGCGCGTTGCGCTCCAGGCTGCGGCGCAGGCCTTCGAACGCCGTGGCGAAGTCCTCGCCGGTGGACTGGCTGGGGGAGTACCACGAGCGCTCCACCGCGCCGACCACCGTGCGCAGGTCGTTCTTCCCGGCGTCGTCCAGGTTGTGCTGCACGGCCACCTTCTGCGCCGCCGCCCGCACCGTGTCGCTCGGCGGGATCGGGACGCCGCGGTCGGCGCACTCGTCCATCAGCTCGGCCCAGGCGGCGTCCGCCGCGCCCGGCTGGTGGGACGTGATCGCCGTCAGGCGGCGGCGCCGGTGAATCTCCCGCAGCACCGCGGGGGCCAGCCCGGCCGCCGCGAGCAGCAACAGCACCAGCGCCAGCACCCAGTGCACCAGCCACGCGGTGAGCACCACGGCGACCAGCCACGCCGCGGCCGCGGCCAGTGGCAGCCAGGACGCCGTCCGCCCGCGGAGCCTGCGGATCGCGACGAACGCGCCCACCGTCAGTGCCAGCGCGACCAGCACCAGCACCAGCGCGATCCACCCGGTCCAGCCCGGCGCCGAACCGGCCGGCGCGGCCTGCGTGCCGCCCGGGTTCGCGGCGCTGCCCTGGGTCTCCGGCGCCCCGGTCGGCGCGACGCGCGTGGTGGACACGCTCGGCACGTCCTGCTCCTCCGAGTCCGAGGACCCGCTGGAGGTGGTGCCGGACTGCAGGTACGGCGGGACGTAGCCGCGGCCGTCGGAGCGCGGCGTCGGGTCGAAGCTGACCCAGCCCAGGTCGCCGAAGTACACCTCGACCCAGGCGTGCGCGTCCTGCGAGGTGATCATGCGCGTGTCGCCGTCGGCGTAGCCGGAGGTGAACCCGACCGCGACCCGGGACGGGATGTTCAGCACCCGCAGCATCACGGCCATCGCGGAGGCGAACTGCTCGCAGAAGCCGCGCTTGCCGTTGAGCAGGAAGTCGGCCAGCGCGTCGCTGTCGGTCGCGGCGGCCGTCTCGGTGTCGTAGGTGAACCCGTTCTCGCCGCTGAAGTACCGCCAGATCGCGCTCGCCCGGTCGAAGTCGGTGGTGGCGCCCGCCGCGAGGTTCTGCGCGAGGCTGACCACGCGCGGGTCGACCCCGGTGATCTGGCTGTAGCTGGCCGGGATGTCGCCGCCGCGGGTGGTGGCCGACTCCAGCTGGTCCTTCGTCGGCTCGGCGAGCGACGCGGTCTCCACGTAGGCCGGGATCCGCTGCTTGCGCTCGCTGAACACCGCGCCGCTGGTCGGGTCGTAGTACCAGCCCTGGCCGACGCCCTGCAGGCCGCGCAGCTGCCCGTACACCGGCATCCACACGTCGACCCAGTTCAGCGGCTCGATCTGGATCTGGCGGGCCTCGCCCGAGCCGTCGTCGCCGGGCGCGGCGGGCAGCGGCTGGTTCGCCGGGAAACCGGCAGGCATCGGGCCGTCCGGCAGGCTCCAGCCGCGGTTGGGGCGGTAGGTGTCGAGCGTGAACGCGCGCAGCAGGCGCTTGTCGTTGCCGAGGCCGCGGACGCGGAACAGGTCCACCGTGCTGCCCTGGTCCAGCATGCCGCGCAGCGAGGTGAACGGGTTGACGCCCAGCCCGCCGGAGCCGGCGCCCGCGCCGCTGCGGCCGCTGCCGGGCAGGCGCCCGACGGTGCCGACGGCGGTCAGCGCGGTGCCCGCGACCAGGCCCAGCACGAGGGCGACCGCGACGACGGCGACCGGTGCGGACGCGGCGGCGGGCGCGTTGCCGAGGCCGGGGGCGTCGCGGTTGCGCCAGCGGCGGTGGCGGTGATTGCCGTCGACGGCGAGCAGGCCCGCGAAGGCCGCCGCGCCGAGCAGGAACGTCCACCACGGGAGCATGTCGTCGGCCAGCGAGGCGGGCACCGCGTAGACGCACAGCAGCACCAGGCCGGTGGCGGCGGGCGCGGACGCGGCCACCGCGAGGGTGTCGACGAGCACCGCGACCAGGCCGATCGCGATGGTCACCAGGCACAGGATCGGCGGGGTCGATTCGACCGGCGGCAGGCCCGTGCGGATCTGCTCGAACGCCGCGGTGAGCACGCTGTTGATCTCGCCGAACGCGGCGGGGCCCGGGATGACGCCGAGGATGCCGGTGCTGGTGAACACGCCGGTGATCAGCAGCAACAGCACGACGAGCTGGGCCAGCCCGACGACCGCGGTGGGCGTGCGGATGGCCCGCAGCGCGAGCCCGGTGGCGGCGACGAGCACGACGGCGACCGTGACGTACCCGAGCCAGCCCACCCCGCCGACGACGCCGGTCAGCGAGGTGGAGGCGCACAGGGTGGCCACCCCGGCGGCGATCGGCGCCAGGATCGAGCCCCGCCACTGCGGCGGCGGCTCGGCGACGCGCTGCGTGGGCCGGTGCAGCTCCGGCCGCCCCGGCGGGGGTGCGTCGGGCTGCTGATCGGGCCGCGGCGGGCGGCCGGTCAGGGTGGTCACAGCGTTCCCCCGGAGTTCAGGTGGCCGGCCGCGGTGGACCAGCCGAGGTGGTGCGGACCGCGTGGCGCCGGGCGGCCGGCGGCGGTGCGGGCGGT
>NZ_AFWY03000090.1:0-14657 GCF_000231075.2 Amycolatopsis sp. ATCC 39116
CGGCGCGGAATCACGCGGCAGCCCGCTGTCGTGCCGCGCAGCCGCGCCCCGACGTGCGGCCGGCGACGGCCGCTACGGGCAGAACCGGAAGTGCGTGGTCACCCGACGGTCGTCGTCCACCACGTGGAACGCCAGTCCGGGCGGCCGGTCGTAGTCGAGCGGGCCGCCCTCCGCCCAGCCGGCCTCCCCGCCCCGTTCCCACGGCAGGGCCAGCACCGACACCACCCCGGGCGCCACCACCAGCGGCCGCCCGGCGAAGGTCGTCACCGCGGGCGTGTGCGCGTGCCCGCAGAACAGCCCCACCACGTCCGGGTGCCGCTCCACCACCTCCGCCAGCCGGGCCGCTTCGTGCTGCCGGATTTCGTCCAGCAGCGGGTGGTGCAGCACCGCGGGCGGGTGGTGGAACGCCACGAACGCCGGCCGCCCCGCCGCCTCCGCCAGCACCTCGTCCAGCCAGGCGATCGTCGCGTCGTCCATCCGTCCCGAGCCGCGGCCCGGGATGCTCGTGTCGCACAGCGCGAACACCGCGCCGGCCGCCTCGCCGACCTGGTTGACCGGCCCGTCCGACGGCTCCTCGCCGAGCAGCACCGAACGGTAGGCAGGCCGCGAGTCGTGGTTGCCGGGGCAGTGGAACACCGGGTACGGCAACGTGTCCAGCAGCTTCGCGACCTCGGCGTACTCGGCCGGATCGCCGTGATCGGCCAGGTCGCCGGTCACCAGCACCGCGTCCACCGGCCGTGACAACTCCCGCAGGTGCCCCACCACCCGCTCGGCCCGGTCCGCGTTCCGCGAACCGCCGTCGAGGTGCAGATCGGACAGGTGCGCGAGGACCGTCATGGACCGACCCTACCGGCTGCGAAAATTCTTTTCGGCCGGATTCAACAACCTGGGGGCCCCGGCGCGTTGAAGGCCCGTCAACCGAAGATCGAAAGGAACACCGGTGCGGGACCGCTTCGACGATTTCGTGGCGCAGCGCCTCGACCGCCTCCTCCGCTACGCCACGGCCCTGACCTGCGATCCCCACCTCGCGCAGGACGTCGTGCAGGAGACCCTGCTGCGCGCCCAGCACCGCTGGGAACGCATCGCCGGGCTGCAGGCGCCCGAGAGCTACGTGCGCAAGATGATCACCAACGAGTTCCTGTCGTGGCGGCGCCGGAAGGCCTCGCGCAACGTCACCGCCGCCCACAGCACGCTCGACGCCATCGGGACGCCCACCGCCGACCACGCCGAGCACTACGCCGAACGGGACGCCATGCGCGCCCGCATCGCCGCGCTGCCGCGCAAGCAGCGCGCCGCGATCGTGCTCCGGTTCTACGAGGACTGCACCGACGCCGAGATCGCCGAGGCGCTCGGCTGCTCGGCAGGCACCGTCCGCAGCCACATCTCCCGCGCCCTGAGCACGCTGCGCGCCGCCGACGGCGGCCGCCGCCGGGGCCTGCCCGTCACGGAGGCGCTGTCATGACCACCGACCCCACCGAACAGCTGATCCGCTCGGCCCTGCACGCCGAGGCCGACCGCCGCCCCGACCCGCGCGTGGTCCTCGCCGGGCTACGGCAGGCGCAGCCGCGCCGCAACCGGACACCGCTGCTGGTCGTCGCGGCCGCGGCGGTCGTCGCGGTGGCCGTCGCGGCGGTCCTGGTGCCGCGGATGCTCCAGCGCAGCGCACCCGTCGTCGGCACGGCGCCGGCCACCGACCAGACCGTCCTGCTGGCCGGCATGGACGACTACGACACCGCCGACTCGATCGTGCTCGGCCGCTTCGGACGGGACGGCGTCGCCGCGCTCGCCTCGATCCCCCGCGACTCGCTGGTCGACATCCCCGGCTTCGGCCAGGGCAAGCTGAGCAGCGCGTACAGCCGCGGCAAGGAAGCCGCCCAGCAGCAGGGCCGCGACGAGAACGCCGCGGCCGAGGCCGGCGCGCGCACGCTCGTCGACACCGTGCAGCAGCTCACCGGGGCGCACGTCGACCACTACGCCCTGGTCGGCATGGCCGCGTTCGGCCGGCTCGCCTACGCCCTGCAGGGCGTCCCGGTCTGCCTGCGCGCGGCCACGCACGACCCGCGGACCGGAGCGTCGTTCCCCGCCGGCGAGCAGGTCCTGGACGAAACGCAGGCGCTGGCCTTCCTCCGGCAGCGCGCCGGGCTGGCCAACGGCGACCTCGACCGCATCGCCCGGCTCCATGCCTACCTGCGTTCCGCCGCGGACAAGGTGACCGGCGCGCTCGGCAACCCGGCCTTCGTGTCCGCGCTGATCAGCACCGTACAGAACAACGTGCGCATCGACCCCGGCTGGGACCTGCTGTCCTTCGCCGCGCTGATGCGGGACATCCGCCCGGCCGACCTGCGGATCGGGACCGTGCCGATCACCAGCCCGCACCTCGACACGCCGAACGGCGCGGCGATCGGTCTAGCCCCCGGGGAAGTACGCACGTTCGTGGCGAACCTGCCGCACTCGGGCACGTCAGCACCGGATTCCTGCGTGAACTGAACCGCGCGAATCGCGCGCAAACCGTGTCACGGTCGCTCCCGCGGGGTTAGGCTGGCAACCGCCGACGGGAAGGGGACGCGTCCGATGGCCGGACCGCGAGCCGAGAACGCGGCCGCGGGGCCGACCAGCCCCGCGGCCTTCGGCCTGTCGGACACCGTCCGGGTCGCCGCGGTACTGCGCGCCGAAGCCGAGAACGCGCCCGATTTCGCGGCCGCCGCGCGGGCCGTCGTCCGGCGGCTGCGGGACGGATTCGCCGCCGGGGGACGGCCGATGTCGGCCGAACTGTACACAGTGGACGAAGGTGGGTCCCCGGTGCTCGTCGCGGCGGCCGGTGATCCGCGAACCGGTGGCGCGCCGGCCACGGCGCCGCCGGGCGAACGCTTTCCGGTGGTCCCGTCGCCCGGCGCGCTGGCATTCGGCGGGCCGCTGGCCGGGGGCCGCGCGTTCTGGATCGTGCTGCCGTCCTCGGCCGCGCTGCCCGCGGAGACGGCCCGCTCGATAGCCGTGAGCGTCCGCGCCGGGCTGCTGGCGCACGGTCCGGCCGAGGACCGCGCGGAGGCGCTCCAGGACTACGCCGAGCTGCTGGAGCACACCTCGCGCGTGGAAGGCGCGGCGCTGGAGGACGCGGCCGGCCGGGCAGGCGCCGAGCTCGAACTCGGCGACTCGCTGCAGGCGATCGGGCAGCGGCTCACCGCGCAGCTCGACATCGACACCCTCGTCCAGGACGCCACCGACGCCGCCACGCGCGGCACCGGCGCCGGGTTCGGGGCGTTCTTCTACAACCTGATCGACGAGTTCGGCGAGTCCTACACGCTCTACACGCTGTCCGGGGTCCCGAAGGAGGCCTTCGACGGGTTCCCGATGCCACGCAACACGGCGGTCTTCGCGCCCACGTTCAACGGCAGCGGGATCGTCCGCAGCGACGACATTACCCAGGACCCGCGCTACGGGCGCAACGAGCCGCACCACGGCATGCCGGAGGGTCACCTGCCGGTGCGCAGCTACCTGGCCGTCCCGGTGATCACGCCGATCACGCGCGAGGTGCTCGGCGGGTTCTTCTTCGCCCACCCCGAGCCGGGGCGGTTCACCGCGCGGCACGAGCAGGTGGCGGCCGGGATCGCGAGCTACACCGCGATCGCGCTGGACAACGCGCGGATGTTCGCGCGGCACCGGTCGATGGCGACCGAGCTGGCGCGCAGCATGCTGCCCGTGGTGCCGGACATCCCCGGCCTGCGGATCGTGTCGCGGTACCTGCCCGCGTCGGCCGGGGCCGAGGTCGGCGGGGACTGGTTCGACGTGATCGAGCTGCCCGGCGGGCGGACGGCGTTCGTGATCGGCGACGTGGTGGGGCGCGGCGTGCCCGCGGCGGCGGTGATGGGCCAGATGCGCACCGCGATCCGGTCGTACGCGCTGCTGGACCTGCCGCCGTCGGACGTGCTGCACAACGTGTCCCAGCTGGCGCGTTCCACCCCTGGCGCCAAGTTCATCACGTGCCTGTACGCGGTGCACGACCCGATCGACGACACCCTCACCTACGCCAACGCCGGCCACCTGCCCGCGGTGCTGATCGCGGCCGACGGGTCGACCCGGCAGATCGCGGAGGCGCTGGGCATGCCGCTGGGCGTCGGCGAGCAGTACCCGCAGGAGCAGACGCCGTTCCCGCCCGGGATGCGGCTCGTGCTGTACACCGACGGGCTGGTGGAGAGCCGGGAGCGGGAGCTCGGCGTGGGCATCGACGCGCTGCTGGCGGAGCTGACGGCGCTGCCCGGTGCGGGTGACGTGGGCGCGGCGTGCGACGAGCTGATCGGGCGGCTGACCGGCGGCCGCCACGACGACGACGTCGCCCTGCTGTACGTCGAACACCAGGGCGCGAACCGGCGGGTCGCGTCGATGGCGCTGCTGCCGGAGGTGCCGCTGGACGCCGTGCAGGAGTTCGTGGCCGGGCGCATGGCGCGGTGGGGGCTCGCGGACGTGGCCGACCGCGCGGTGAAAGTCGCCTCCGAGCTGGTGTCGAACGCGATGCGGCACGCTTCGGCGCCGCTGACGCTGCGGCTGTTCCACGACGGCGCCCGGCTGACGGTGGACGTCGCCGATCGCACCGGGGCGCTGCCGCACATCCTCGCGTCCGGCGGAATCGAGCACGACGGCCTGCGGATGATCGACGCGGCCGCGGCGCGGTGGGGCACGCGCACCACGCCCAACGGCAAGGTCGTGTGGGCGGAGCTCACGACGAGGTGACCCCGGATCCGGGGAACAACAGGTGTGTAAACCGTGCACAGTGGGTAACCCCCGGCCGACGAGGAACACGCCGAGGGGACTTCGATGCACGCCGGAGACCAACGCCTCCACCGACTGGTGACGGCGCGTTCGCGCAACGCGACGACTTTGAGGCACGTCCTCACCCAGTGGGCGAACGAGGTGGAACTGCCCGACGCCACCACGGACGCGATGGCGCTCGCGGCGTACGAGGCCATGATCAACGTGGTGACCCACGCATACCCCGCCCAGGCGGAGGGCCCGCTGGAGCTGTCCGCGGAGCTGCGTGGCAACGCGGTGGACGTCACGGTGAGCGACCAGGGGCGGTGGCAGCAGCCCGCCGCGGACCCCGGCCCCCTGCACGGTCGCGGGCTGCCGCTGATCCACGCGCTGTCCGACCGGGCGGAGATCGCGCCGACCCCGGAGGGCACGACGGTGCGGATGCGCTGGCCGGTCCCGACCACCCCGACGCGGCTGCGGATGGACGTCGCGCAGGCCCGCTAGGCCACGTCGGACAATGTCTTGTCCAGGTGATGGCGTCGTGGATGAAGATGGCGGCGCGGTAGAGGGTGGCCAAGTCGTAGCGGGTGGCGATGCCGCGCCATTGTTTGAGCTGGTTGAAGCCGCGTTCGATGACGTTGCGTCCGCGGTATTCCAGCGAGTGGAAGGCGGGTGGTCGTCCGCCGCGGGAACCGCGGCGTTTGCGGTGTCGGGCTTGGTCAGCCGGTTCGGGGATGACCGCCTGGATCTTCCGCCTGCGTGGGTGTGTGCGGATGGCGCGGGAGGAGTAGGCCTTGTCTGCGCGCACCCGGTCGGGGCGGGTCCGTGCTCGCCCGCCGCGCAGGCGAGGCACCCGAAGGTGGGCCATCAGCGGCTCGAACATCGGTGAGTCCCCGGCCTGGCCTGGTGTCAGCAGGGTGACCAGTCCCCGCCCGTTCCCGTCGACGACACGGTGGATCTTGGTGGTCCAGCCGCCGCGCGAGCGGCCGATGGCGTGGTCAGCCGGCTCGATCCCGGGTTTCGTGTAGTTCGATCCAGCCCCCCGTGTGGTAGATGATCCCCTCCACCATCGCCCGCGCATCCGAAAACGGACGCCCCGGCCTCCCCGTCCGCGTCGGCAACAAGTCCTCGATCAACGCCCACTGCTCATCCGAGAGCATCGGAAACCGCGACACGACCAGCAGCATCCCAGTCACCAACCGCGATCTTTGTCAGACGCACCCTAGCCGCGGCAGCCGGTGGAAACGGCACCTGACACACGGCGCCGATCGGGCCCCGGCAGCACGACAGGGCACATGCGCTGACCACCCCGGTTCGCTTGCGCGATCGAAGTCGGGCAGGCGCGTCAGTGGTGCCGCCCGCGCGGCACCCTCTCGTTCAGATGTGGTGGCCGCCGATGCGCCGACCTGTCCCCCGGACGGTGTGCCGCTCCGCCGCTGAGGGCGGAGCGGCACCCCGTCACTCGGAGGCTTGTTCCGTCGTCGGGAGGTAGACGCGGAAACGGGTGTCGCCGGGTTCGGACTCGACTCGCAGGTCTCCTCGGTGGCGGTCCACCACGATGCGCCACGAGATGTCCAGCCCGAGGCCCGTGCCCTCCCCCACCGGCTTCGTCGTGAAGAACGGCTCGAAGATCCGCTGCTTGGTCTCCGCCGAGATGCCGGGGCCGGTGTCGCCGATCTCGACCACCACCCGGTCACCGTCGCGGCTGGTGCGCAGCGTCAGCGTGCCCGTGCCCTCCATGGCGCTGACCGCGTTGTCGATGATGTTCGTCCACACCTGGTTCAGCTCGCCCGCGTACGCGGGCACCGTCGGCAGCGACCGGTCGTACTCCTTGACGACCTTGACCCCGGTGCCGATCTTGCCCGCCAGCATCACCAGCGTCGAATCCAGGCCGTCGTGCACGTCGATCCACTGGTGCGGCGCCCGGTCCATCTGCGAATACTGCTTCGCCGCCCCGACCAGCGCCGAAATCCGCGTCGTCGAGTCCTCGATCTCCCCCATCAGCATCTCGGTCTCCAGCGCGTACGCCAGCCACCGCAGGGCGCCGTCCAGCAGGCCGTCGCCGACGGACTCCAGGACGTGGTCGAGGCTCTCGGCGGACAGGCCGGCCGCGACGAAGATCGGGGCCAGGTCCCAGCCCTGCTCGATGTCGCGCTCCTCGAGCCAGTCGCCGATCTCGTCCTCGCGGTCGGCCTGCTGCATCGCCGTCAGCGGCGGCGCGTCGGCCACCTGTTTGACCAGCCGCTCCTGCACGTCGAGCAGCAGCTCCAGCAGATCGGGCTCGATGTCCCGCTTCGCCAGTATCGCCAGCTTGTGCCGCATCCCGGCGACCCGCTCGCGCAGCGCCGCGGTGGCGCGCACCGCGGCGGCCGCCGGGTTGTTCAGCTCGTGGGTCAGCCCCGCCGACATCTCGCCGAGCGCGAGCAGCCGCCGCCGCTGCCCGATCAGCGCGTCGGTGTTGCGCCAGCCCAGGTACGAACCCTCCAGCAGGTGCGTGGCCATCGGGAACCAGCTGCGGAACTGGTCGGCGAACTCCTTGGCGGGCAACGTCAGGAACATCAGGTCGGTGACCGCGTACACCGAGGCGCCGTAGCGCTGCTGCTGTTGCCCGTAGAAGAACTGCGTCGCCCCGCAGTAGGCGCCGCGCTGGTCGGAGCGGACGGTCTCCACCTCGCTGCCGCCCACCAGCCGCGTCATCCGCAGCGCGCCGGACAGCAGCACGTAGAAGCACGTCGCCGGATCGCCCTCGTTGATGATCGCGGTGTCCGCGGCGTACTGCTCGAGCTTGGCGTGGTCGAGGATCCAGTCGAGCTGGGCGTCCGACAGATCGGTGAACAGGAACAACTCCCGCAGGAACTCGCGGGTCAGCTGCGGCTCGCTCATCGTGCCTCCAGGTAGCGGTGCACGAGCGAGACGGCCATCGCGCCCTCGCCGACGGCCGAGGCGACGCGCTTGACCGACTGCGAGCGGACGTCCCCGGCCACGAACACACCCGGGATGGACGACTCCAGGTGGTGCGGGTCCCGGTCGGGGGTCCACCCCGGCGGTCGTTTGCCGTCGACCATCAGGTCGGCGCCCGTGCACACGAAACCGTGCTCGTCGCGCAGCACGTCGTCACCCAGCCACTCGGTGCGCGGCGCCGCGCCGATGAACACGAACAGGTGCCCGGTCTGCACCGTCTCGGTGATGCCCTGCTCCTCGTCGCACAGGGTCAGCTCTTCGAGGTGGTCGGTGCCGTGCGCGCGCACCACCGTGGTGCGGGTGCGGACGTGGATGTTGCCGATCGCCTCGATCTGCTCGATGAGGTAGTGCGACATGGACGCCTGCAGCGACGGCCCGCGCACCAGGATCGAGACTTCCTTGGCGTAGCGGGAGAAGAACACCGCGGCCTGCCCGGCGGAGTTGGCGCCGCCGACGATGTAGACGTGCTCGCCCTCGCACTCGGGCGCCTCGGTGGCTGCCGAGCCGTAGAACACGCCGCGGCCGGTCAGTTCGGCCACGCCCTCGGCCTCCAGCGCCCGGTAGGACACGCCGGTGGCGAGGACGACGGCGTGCGCCGCGATCTCGCTGCCGTCGCCGAACCGCACCACCCGCGCCGAGCCGCGGGCCTCCAGGCCGGTCACGTCCCGCGCGGTCAGCACCTCCGCGCCGAACTTCTGGGCCTGGCGGCGGGCCCGGTCGGTCAGCTGCGCCCCGGACACCCCGTCCGGGAAGCCGAGGTAGTTCTCGATCCGGGAGCTCTGTCCGGCCTGACCGCCGGTGGCCCGGCGCTCGACCAGGACCGTGCGCAGCCCTTCGGAGGCGCCGTAGACGGCCGCGCCGAGCCCGGCGGGACCGCCGCCGATCACGACCAGGTCGTAGAACTCCGAAGCCGGTCGGGTCGACAGCCCGACGGCGTCGGCGATCTGCTCGCCGTCCGGCTTGCGCAGCACCGTCCCGTCGGGGGTGATCAGCACCGGGATGTCCGCCGAAACGCAGCCGGCGGCTTCGAGCAGACGGCAGGCCTCCGGCTCCTCGACGGAGTACCACCGGTACGGCACCGAGTTGCGGGCCAGGAAGTCCCGCACCTTGTACGACGGCGAGGACCAGCGGTGCCCGATCACCTTCGTCTCCTCGACCGGCCGGTCCCCGGCCGCGCGCCACGCGTCGACGAGCGCGTCGACCACCGGGTACAGCTTCTCCTCCGGCGGGTCCCACGGCTTGAGGAGGTAGTGGTCGACGTCGACGACGTTGATCGCCTGGATCGCCGCGTCGGTGTCGGCGTACGCGGTCAGCAGGGCGCGCCGAGCGTACGGGAACAGGTCCATCGCCTGCTCCAGGAAGGTGATGCCGTCCATCTGCGGCATGCGGTAGTCGGCGAGGATGGCCGCGACGGCGTCGCCGCGCAGCTTGATCTCGCGCAGGGCTTCGAGCGCGTCCGCCCCGGAGGCGGCGCGCACGACGCGGTAGTCCTGGCCGTAACGACGGCGGAGGTCACGGGCGACCGACCGGGACACGGCCGGGTCGTCGTCGACGGTCATGAGGATGGGCAGGCTCACGACGCAAACCCTACGGCCTGGCAGCGTTCCAGGGTCAGAACTTTCCCGCACGAGGAGACCACATACTGGACGCACCTTGCCGCCCGCGGCCCTTCGCGGTGATCATCGGAACCCGTCCACGACCGCTGCGGGAGGTCCGCGAAAATGTCCGTCGAGCTGCCCGAACGCGTCCGCGCCCTGCGCTCCGCCGAGGTTCCGCCGGACGGCATCCTGGAGGGGCCGCGGCACCTCTCGCGACTTCACGAAGATGCACAGTCGCGCGAGTACGAGATGTTCACCTCGCGCCCGCTGGGGCGCGTGATCGGCGCCGAGATCACCGGTGTGGACCTCAGCAGGCCCCTCACCCCGCGGCTGCGCGACGAGCTGAACCGCGCGCTGCTGGAGTGGAAGGTGCTGTTCTTCCGCGACCAGCGCATCACCCCGGAGCAGCAGCGGGCGTTCGCGCGCAACTGGGGCCCGCTGGAGACCAACCCGTTCCTGCCTGCCGGGGACTCCGACGAGGTCACCCGGTTCGCACGCGGCGCGGGGATGCCGGGTTTCGAGAACATCTGGCACGCCGACACGACCTGGCGCCCGGAGCCGGCGCTCGGCTCGGTCCTGCGGCTGGTCGAGGTGCCGCCGCTGGGCGGGGACACCCTGTGGGCCGACATGGCGGCGGCCTACGACAACCTGCCCGCCGACGTCCGTGACCGGATCGACGGCCTGCGCGCGGTGCACGACTTCGTGCCCGGCTTCGCCCGCTTCGCCGACCACGACCTGCTGGCCCGATGGCAGAACCGCTTCCCGCCGGTCGAGCACCCGGTCGTGCGCGTGCACCCGGAGACCGGCCGGAAGACGCTGTTCGTCAACCAGGCCTTCACCACGCACATCGTCGGCATGGACCGCGCGGAGAGCGACCGCCTGCTGCGGCTGCTGTTCGCGCAGGCGCACGTGCCGGAGTACCAGGTGCGGTTCTCGTGGCGCCCGGACACGGTCGCGTTCTGGGACAACCGCGCGACGCAGCACTACGCGGTCAACGACTACCACCCGCACGCGCGGATCGCGGAGCGCGTCGCGATCGCCGGTGATCGTCCGTTCTGACCGTTAGCCTGGGGCCATGGCGGACCCGAAGAGCACGGTCACCTCGTTCCTGACGGCCCTCGAACGCGACGACGTCGAAGGCGCGCTGACCTTCGCCGCCCCGGAGATGGTGTACCAGAACGTCCCGCTGCCCCCGGCGCGTGGCGTCGCGGCCGTGGAGAAGCAGCTGCGCCTGCTCAGCCGCTACCGCATCGGTTTCGAGGCGCGCGTGCACCACATCGCCGCCGACGGCCCGATCGTGCTGACCGAGCGGACCGACGTGCTGCGCGTGGGGTCGTGGGACACGCGGTTCTGGGTGTGCGGCACGTTCGAGGTGCGCGACGGCCGGATCGTGCTGTGGCGGGACTACTTCGACTGGGCGACCGTGTTCGCCTCGAGCGTGCGCGGCGCCGGGAGGGCCGCCGTCACCGGGGTGTCGACGCTGGTCGCCCGCGCGCGCCTGCGGGACTGACGCCGGTACCACTGCAGGCAGATCACCAGCGCGAGCGCGATTTCGACGGCGTCCCCGCCGTAGTACAGGACCTGCGCCCCGGCGCGGAAGCCGTCCGCGTACAGGGTCTTGGCGAGGATGCCGTGCGCCGCGCCGGCCAGCACGAGCGTCGAGCCGCGCAGCGCCAGGCCGTGGCGGCGGCGCACCGGCTCCACCTGGCAGATCGCGGCGGTGAACAGCAGTCCCGCGGCGAACACGTGCGCCTGCACCCACGGCTGGTGCGCCTGCGCGATCAGCGGTGTCCGGTACAGCAGCCACAGCCCGCCGACGTCGAGCACCGCCGCGACCGGCGGGAACACCAGCACCGCGACCGGCCACGAGCGCAGCACCCGCACCAGCGCGCGGCGGCCCCGGCACACCCGGAGCGCGAGCGTGACCGGCCTGCCCAGCACCAGCAGCAGCGGGCCGGCCATGCCGACCACGAGGTGCTGCGCCATGTGGGCGGTGAACGTGTGCGCCGGGAACGGCAGCGCCACGACGACCGCGAGCGCGCCCGCCGTGAACGAGATGGTGCGCCACCGCGGCCACGGGCGGCGCGCCGCGCACAGGTAACCCACCAGCGCGACGGCCACTGCCAGTGCGATCGGCCAGGTGCCGGTGGCGTGGTCAGGCACGCTGGCGCTCCCGCGCCAGCAGCACCACGCCCGCGGCCAGCAACAGCACCGCGATCACGTTCCACGCCCAGTCGTAGGGCACGAGGTCGACGTGGTAGCGGATCTGGTGCAGGGTCAGCAGCTTGTGCTGGATCGTCCCGTCGTAGAGCTGGAACGCGCCTGCCCCGGTGAGGATCCCGCCCAGCAGCGCGCGGCCGGACAGCGCCGCGCGCCGCCGCAGGTCGGCCACCAGCACCAGGCCGAGCACGGTGGCGAACCAGCCGAACGCGTGGAACAGCCCGTCGGACACCAGCCCGGCGTCCGAAGTGGACTTGTCGTAGAAGTGGTGCCAGTGCAGCAACTGGTGGAACACCGTCTCGTCGACGAACGCCGCGATCCCGACGCCGATCGCGGCGCCCGCCCAGGCCGAACGCGCCCGGGCCGGACGCTCCCGTGCCGCCATACCGTCGCACCTCCGGGGTAGCGGCTACCCTGAGGTGCGCGGGTTATGCGTTCAGTGCCGCGTCGAGTTCGGCGAGCAACCGGGCCTTCGGCCGGGCGCCCACCCACTGCGCCACCCGCTCGCCGTCACGGAACAGCACCAGCGTGGGCAGCGACATCACCTGCAGGTCGCGCGCGGTGCGCGGGTTCTCGTCGGAGTTGATCTTGCGGATGGTCAGCTCACCCGCGCGCTCGGCGGCGATCTCGGCGAGCACCGGCGCGATCATGTGGCACGGCGGGCACCACTGCGCCCAGAAGTCGACCAGCACGGGCCCGTCGTGGCGCAGCACCTCCGCCTCGAAGGTCTCGTCGGTCACGGCGAGCACGGCGCCGGTGGTGGTGGTCATCGGGACTCCTCGAAGGACGTGGTGACCCGGCACGGGCCGGGCTCTCGGTCGAGCGCTTCGGTGAGCTTGGCGCGCAGGTCGTCGCGCACGGCCTGCAGCCGGTCCAGGCAGGCCTCGACCTCGGCGAGCTTGCGCTCGTACACCTCGATCGAGTCGGCGCACGAGTCCCCGGTCTCGTGGCCTGCCCGCAGGCACTCCACGAACGGCCGGGTGTCGTCGAGGCTGAACCCGACCGCCTGGAGCGTCTGGATCTCGCGGACGAGCCGGAAGTCGTCCTCGCCGTACTCGCGGTAGCCGTTGGCCGCGCGCCGCGCGGACAGCAGCCCCTGTGACTCGTAGAACCGCAGCGCGCGCGTGGTCGTCCCGGCCCGCTGCGCCAGCTCCCCGATTCGCATGTGATCGAGCGTAAAGGTTGCCGCTGACGTCAAGGCAAGGATTCGCGCGCGACCCGTTCCAGGCGCTCCCGGTAGTCCGCCCACCACTGCGCGTCGGCGTCCGGCAGGTTGCCGGTGTCGCGGCGCATCCCGGCGGCGCCGTCGACGAGCTCGCGGACGATGTCCGCGTGCCCGGCGTGGCGGGAGGTCTCGGCGATCATGTGCACGAGGACCCGGTGCAGCGTGACCGGCTCCCGGCCGGGGATGTGCCCGACGGCGTCCAGCGCGAGCGCGCGGATCGTGGCGTCGGCGTGCGCCCAGGCCTGGCGGTAGAGCGCGACGATCTCGGCGGTGGACTCGTCCGCGCGTGCCCACATGTCGGCGTTGGGTTCGTCGTCGGCGAGCCAGGGCAGCTCGCGGCCGAACGGGCGTCCGAAGGTGGCCCCGAAGTACCCGAGCTCGCAGCCGATCAGGTGCTTGACCAGGCCGAGCAGGTTGGTGCCTGTCGGCGTCATCGGGCGGCGCAGGTCGTACTCGGAGAGGCCGTCGAGCTTCCAGAGCATCACCTCGCGCGCCTGCTGGAGGTACCGGTGCAGATCGTCCTTCGGATCGTTCTCGGTCATGCGGACAGCCTCCCACCGGAGACCGGAAAATGTCGGTGGCGGGTGCGAACATGTGTTCGTGACGAACGAGGGCCCGATCCTGCACGCCGACCTGGACGCGTTCTACGCGTCGGTCGAGCAGCGTGACGACCCGTCGCTGCGCGGGCGGCCGGTGATCGTCGGTGGCGGGGTGGTGCTGGCGGCGAGTTACGAGGCCAAGGCGCGCGGGGTGCGCACGGCGATGGGGTGCGCGCAGGCGCTGCGGCTGTGCCCGGCGGCGGTGGTGGTGCCGCCGCGGATGGCGGCCTACAGCGCGGCCAGCAAGGCGGTGTTCGCGGTGTTCGAGGACACCACGCCGCTGGTGGAAGGGCTCTCGATCGACGAGGCGTTCCTCGACGTCGGCGGGCTGGCCAGGATTTCCGGCTCACCCAGCCGGATCGCGGCGGATCTGCGCCGGGCCGTGGCGGAGCGGGTCGGGCTGCCGATCACGGTCGGGGTGGCGCGCACGAAGTTCCTCGCGAAGGTCGCCAGCGGGGTGGCGAAGCCGGACGGGCTGCTGGTCGTGCCGCACGACCGTGAGCTGGAGTTCCTGCACCCGCTGCCGGTCGAGCGGTTGTGGGGCGTGGGGAAGGTGACGGCGGAGAAGCTGCACGCGCGCGGCATCCGGACGGTGGGTCAGGTCGCCGAGCGGGGTGAGGCGGAACTGGTGGCGCTGCTCGGGCGGGCCGGCGGGCGGCACCTGTTCGCGCTGGCGCACAACCGGGACCCGCGCCCCGTGGTCGTCGGACGGCGGCGGCGGTCGATCGGGGCGCAGCGGGCGCTGGGGCGGCGGGCGCGGTCGCCGGACGAGCTGGACGAGATTCTGGCCGCGCTGACGGACCGGCTGGCGCGGCGGTTGCGGGCCGCGCACCGGGTGTGCCGGACGGTGGTGCTGCGGATGCGGTTCGCCGACTACACCCGCGCGACGCGGTCGCAGACGGTGCCGCACCCGACGGCGCACACCGAGGACGTGCTGGCCACCGCGCGGGGCTTGCTGGCCGCGGCGATGCCGATGATCCGCGAGCGGGGGATCACCCTGATCGGCCTCGCACTGTCCAACCTGGACAACGACACGCCGCTGCAACTGGAGCTGCCCTTCGGCGAACACCAGCCCGACGCGCTCGACGCCGCGCTCGACCAGGTCCGCGACCGCTACGGGTCCAAGGCGGTGACCCGGGCGATGCTCCTCGGCCGCGACGACGGCCCGACGGTGCCCCTGCTGCCCGACTAGTGACCGTCCGATCACGACACGTGGCCGGGTGTTGGCGGTGGAGCGGAGGGGCATGGCCGTTGTTGGTGGCGGAGGCGTGCCCGGAGGCTGGTGGCGGAGGGCATGGCCGGGCGGTGGCA
>NZ_AFWY03000089.1:0-16452 GCF_000231075.2 Amycolatopsis sp. ATCC 39116
ACACAGGAGCGGACCGAGGCGAAGCGCGGGTGGTCCTTCACCGTGCTGGTGCTCGTCCTCGGCGCGAGCATCGCCGTGCGGCGGCTGAGCCGGTGAATCAGAGCAGGCGGCGCTGCACGACGTCCGCGACGACGGTCTCCACGACCCGGCCGACCTCGCCGGCCGCGGGGCGGTTCGCGCGGTCGGCGAAGAGCAGGTGGCCGGCGCCGATCAGGGCGAGCGCGAGCGAGTCCACGTCGGCGTCGGCGGCGACGCGGCCCTGGGCGCGTTCCTCGGTCAGGTAACCGGCGAGCATGGCCGCCGCGTCGGTGAGGACCGGGATGCCGCGCCCGAGCCGGGCCCGCAGCTCGTCGCGGAAGACCACCAGGCCGACGATGCCGACGGCGACCGGGTCGAACAGCTCGGTCAGGGCCGCGGTGAGGTTGCCCGTGACGGTGCCGGTGCCCGCGGACGCGCGCAGCATGGCGCTCTGGTCGCCGATGCGCCGGACGCGGTCCTGGACGAGCTCGGCGAGGAAGGCGTCGAAGTCGGCGAAGTGCCGGTGCAGCACGCCCTTGGCGACGCCCGCTTCGGCGGTGACGGCGCGGCTGGTCAGCGCGGCCGCGCCGTCGCGGAGCAGAACGCGCTCGGCGGCGTCGAACAACTGCTGGCGCGCGTCGCGGATGTGCACCCCGGTTGGCATGCGGCCATTGTCCTCCTTGCCCTTGTGGGCGCTTGCCCACTAAGGTGGGCGCATGCCCACTTCATATCAGGCCAGGGAGATGGCCGAATCGTTCGGGATCGACGCCGGCCGCTACGACCGCGCCCGGCCGCCCTACCCGGACGCGCTGATCGAGCGCGTCGTCGCGGCGAGCCCAGGGCCGGTGGTCCTGGATGTCGGCTGCGGCACCGGCATCGAGGCCCGGCAGTTCCGGGCGGCGGGCTGCCGCGTGCTCGGGGTCGACCCGGATCCGCGGATGGCGGAGTTCGCGCGCCGCGGCGGAATCGAGGTCGAGGTCGCTACCTTCGAGGACTGGGACCCGGCGGGCCGCGAGTTCGACGCCGTGGTGGCGGGGCAGGCGTGGCACTGGGTGGCGCCGGAGGCGGGCGCGGCGAAGGCGGCGGCGGTGCTGCGGCCGGGCGGGCCGCTGGCGGTGTTCGCGCACGTCTTCGAACCGCCGCCCGCGGTGGCGGAGGCGTTCGCCGAGGTGTTCCGGCGGGTGGTGCCCGACTCGCCGTTCGCCGGGCAACCTGCCGGCGACGCGGTGGCGGCGTACCGCGCCGGGTTCGAGCGGTTCGCCGAGACGTTCCGGAAGACCGGGGCGTTCGCCGAACCGGAGCACCTGCGGTTCGACTGGGAACGCACCTACACCCGCGCGGAGTGGCTGGACCTGCTCCCCACGACCGGCGGCCTGACCCGCCTGCCCGCCGCGGCGCAGCGGGAGATCCTGACCGCGGTCGGCGCGACGATCGACGACCTGGGCGGCGCCTTCACGAAGACGTTCACCACGCTCGCGGTGGTCGCCGTGCGCGCATAGGTCGTCTTGAGCGGCGGAGCCGCCTCGCCACCTGAGCAGCTTGCACCGCCTCAGGTTCCGCTACCCGCACCGCCACGCAGGCCGTCGACGAACACTTTCTTCAGTCCTTCGCGCCGGCGGGGTTGGTGTCGTCGCCGAGGTAGGTGCCGTGGCCCTCGCGGACGAGGGGGCCGTCGAAGTGCAGCACCTCGCTGACGAGCCCGCCCTTCTGGTTGCGGTAGTTGATGACCACGGTGTCCACACCGGAGTACACGCCGACCACCTCGAAGCGCAGGTCCGGGATGCGGCGCAGGCCTTCGCTCCAGTAGGCGCGCAGGGCGTCCTTGCCGCGGATCACCGCGGTTCCGGTGAGCTGCGCCGCGACCGGTGAGGTGAACACCACGTCCTCGGTGAAGTGCGCCAGCAGCGCGTCGAGGTCGTGTGCGTTCCAGGCCTTGACCCAGTTTTCGGCGAATTCGCGGGCGTCCATGCCCCGGAGCCTATCCGGCTCACTCGGTGCTCAGGGCGAAGACGGTCGTGGTGTGGTACACCTCTCCGGGCCGCAGCACGGTGCTGGGGAACCCGGGCTGGTTGGGCGAATCCGGGAAGTGCTGCGTCTCCAGCGCGAAGCCGTAGCTCTGCCGGTAGGCCTTCCCGCCGGTGCCGACGAGCGTGCCGGTCAGGAAGTTGCCCGAGTAGAACTGGATTCCCGGCTCGGTGGTGTAGACGGTGAGGACGCGGCCGCTCGCCGGGTCCGCGGCACGGGCCGCCGGCGCCAGACGGCCGGAGGAGTTCAGCGCCCAGTTGTGGTCGTAGCCCTGGCCGATCAGCAACTGCGGGTCGTTCTCGGCGATGCGCGCGCCGATCGGCACCGGGCGGCGGAAGTCGAACGGGGTGCCTGCCACCGGGGCCAGCTCACCGGTCGGGATCTGGGTCGCGTCGGTGGGGGTGTAGCGGTCGGCGTCGATGCGCAGGGTCTGGTCGTAGATGTCGCCGGAGGACTCGCCCGCCAGGTTCCAGTACGTGTGGTTGGTCAGGTTCACCACGGTCGGCTTGTCGGTGGTGGCGCGGTAGTCGACGGTGAGCCGGTTGCGGCTGTCCACTGTGTACGTCACGGTCGTGGTCAGCGTGCCGGGGTAGCCCTGGTCGCCGTCGGGGCTGACCAGGCTCAGCCGCAGCCCGGCCTTGCCCGGCTCACGCACCTCGGTGGCGGACCACACCTTGTCGTCGAACCCGGCGGTGCCGCCGTGCAGGCTGTTGCCGTTGTTGTTGACCGGCACCTGGTACTCGACCCCGTCCAGGGTGAACCGGCCGCCGGCGATCCGGTTGGCGTAGCGGCCGATCAGCGAGCCGAAGTACGGTCCGCCGCCTTCGGCCGGGCTGTTCTTCGCCACGTAGTCGGCCAGGGTGGGGAACCCGAGCACGATGTTCGCGGTGCGCCCGCGCTTGTCCGGCGCCTCCAGCGTCTGGATGGTGCCGCCGTAGGTCAGGATCCGCACCCGCATCCCGTTGCCGCTGGTCAGCGTGTACCGCTCGACGGACTGGCCGCCGACGCTGCCGAACGCTTCCTTCGAGATCGCCGGAGCCGTGGGCCGCGGGGCGGCGGAGGAGGTCACGGCGGGCAACCCTACCGCCGCGGAAAGGATGGTGGCGCACGCGATCGGAACGAGTCTTCGCATGAGGGCACTCCTCGGTCACTGCTGGAGCCGGTACTCGGCGTGCACGAGCTCGAGCAGCTCGGCCACCGAGGTGTCCCGGGACGGTTTGTCGAACGTGATCTCGCCGTGCTGGAGCAGGTTGACCCGGTCGCACACGTCCACGACCTGGCTGTAGTTGTGCGCGATCAGGATGATCGCGAGGTCGCCGCGTTGTTTGAGCTGGGCGAGCAGCCGCAGGATCAGCCCGCCCTCCTTGGCGCCCATCGCGGCGAGCGGCTCGTCGAGCAGCAGCAGCTTGGTGTTGCGGGTGAACACCGAGCGGGCGACCGCGATCGCCTGCCGCTGCCCGCCGGAGAGCTGACCGACCTCGGCGGTCACCGACGGGATGCTGATGCCGATCTCGTCGAGCGCCTCCCGCGCGCGCCGTTTCATCTCCCGCCGCTTCAGGAACGGCAGCGGCCGGTGCACCAGTTCCTTGTTGAGGTGCAGGTTCAGGTACACCGGCAGGTCGTTCACCATCGCCAGGTCCTGGAAGACCGTCTCGATCCCCAGCGACCGGGCGTGCGTCACCGACTTCAGCTGCACCGGCTGCCCCTCGAACAGCAGCCGCCCGCTGTCCGGCTGGTGGAAGCCGGTCAGGATCTTGATCAACGTGGACTTGCCCGCGCCGTTGTCGCCGATCAGGCCCAGGACCTCGCCCGCCGACACGTGCAGGCTGACGTCCGACAGTGCCCGCACCGGCCCGAACCGCTTGCCGATGTGCTCGGCGCGAATCACCTCGGTCACGGCCGCCCCCTCGATCCGAGCCGTTTGCGCATCACCGACACGTACACGTTGAGCAGCGCCGCGACCAGGATCGCGACCCCGAGCACCAGGTAGAACGCGTTGGCGCTGATGCCGGTCAGGTTGAACCCGTCGTAGACGAGCCCGAGCAGCAGCGCGCCGAGGAACGCCCCGACCACCGTGCCGGACCCGCCGAGCAGCGCGGTCCCGCCGATCACCGCCGCCGCCACGGCGTAGAACATCACGTTGAACCCGCCGTTGGTCGGGTCGTAGGAGCCCACCCGGGTGCCCTGCAGGATCCCGGCCAGCCCGGCCAGCGCGCCGACGATCGCGAAGTTGACCACCTTGATCCGGTTCGTGCGGATGCCGGCCTCGGCCGCCCCGACCGGGTTGCCGCCGGTGGCCTGCGTGGCGATGCCGAACCGGGTCGTGGACAGCACCACCTGCATGACCACCACGACCACGACCGCCCACACGAACTCCGACCAGCCCCACGCGCCGAAGACGTCCATCACCCAGCCGTCCGCGGGCGCGCTCACCGGGGAGCCGCCGGAGATGACCAGCGACAGGCCCCACAACAGGAACGCCATGCCGAGGGTGGTGATGAACGAGGACAGGCCGAACACCGTGTGGATCAGCCCGTTCACCATCCCGATGGCTCCGCTGACCACGATCGCCCCGATGACGGCGAGCAGCAGCGGGAAACCGTTGTTGTGGAACAGCACCAGGACGAACGGCGACAGCGTGAACACGAACCCGGCGGAGAGGTCGATCTGCCCGCAGATCAGCACCATCACCTCGCCCGCGGCGACGATCGCCCACGGCGCCACGTACTGGGCGATGGTGTGGTAGTTGTCCGTCGTGGTGAACCCGGGCCCGCTGGTGAGGGCGAAGTAGATCGCCGCGGCGATCGTCACCAGCAGGATGCTCAGCTCCTTGACCCGGATCAGGCCGGGCAGGAACCCGGCGCCGCCACGCGCGCGGGCCGCGGCCGGGCGCTGGTCGGGAAGCGCTTTCGTCATCGCGCCTGCCCGGTCGCGGGCGGCAGCGGGATGGAGGACGGCATCGGCACCAGATCGGCCTTGGCGCCGCCCTCGAACTTGCTGTCCGCGGTCAGGTACGGCCCGACGTTGTCCCTGGTGACGAACGTGAGCCCGGTGTCGGTGAACGGTGGCGTGACCAGCGTGCCCGACACGCGGTAGAGGTAGAGGTAGAGCACGGACAGGAAGCCCTGCAGGTACGCCGACTGGTCGATGGTGAAGTCCAGCGCGCCGGACTGGACGCCCCGCAGGGTGTCGGTCAGCGTGTCGTACCCGCCGGCCCGCACCTGCCCCTGCAGGCCGCGGCTGGTGAACAGCTGCGCGATCGAAGCCGTGCTGCCCGCGTCGACCGCGTACACGCCCTTCGCGTCCCGGTGCCCGTCGTAGGCGGCGGTGATGGCGTTGAGCTCGGCGGCCTGCTCCGCGCCGGTGTTGATCGGCAGCACGGTCACGCCCGGGGCGGCCTGCCGCAGCGCGTCGGTGATGCCGTCCAGCCGCGGCTGCACGTTGTTGCCGCCGGGCTGGGAGATGCCGACCAGGATCAGCCCGGACGTGATGTCCCGCGCGATCCGTTGTCCCATCAGGAAACCGGACTGGTAGAGGTCCTGCCCGACGTAGGTCAGCGGGTGGTTGCCCGCGGCGGTCGCGTTGTAGGCGATCACCGGGATGCCGCGCTCGAAGGCGCGCTTGGTGGGCTCGACGAACGCGTTGTCGTCGGTCAGCGCGATCGCGATGCCGTCGACCCCGCCGTTGATCGCCGTGGAGAACGCGTTGGCCATCTCGGACACGTTGCCGTCGGCGGAGCCGGTCCACTGTGGCTCGGGAATGCCGACCAGCCGGGCCGCGTCGGCCATCCCGGTCCGGGTCGGCACGAAGAACGAGTTGGTCGTGACATGGTTGACGAAGACGAAGCGCCAGTCCGGGGTGTCCGGGAACGCGCCGCCACCGCCCGATTCCGGGCTGTCGCGAACGCCTTGGCAGGCGGCCAGCAGGGCCGAGGCGGCCACGGCTCCGCCGCCAGCCCCCAGGTACTTCAGGGCGCTCCGCCGGGAGGTGAGGCTGATCTGGTCGTCGGTCATGGGGGACCACCCATCCACGTCGTCGGGGAGCTGGGATATCGAACCAAGAACCTGCATGAATGATTAGATGATTCGTCGATACAGTCAACCCCTGTCGTGTGTTGGGCACATTGACTTTATGGATCAATGATTTGAGGATTACTCCGTGAGCAGGAGTCAGAGCGGGCCGCTCGGGCGGCACCGCACCCTCCACGGCCAGGTCGTGGAGTGGCTGGGGCGGCGCATCGTGTCCGGCGAGCTCGCCCACGGTAGCCAGCTGCCCAACGAGGCCGACCTGGCGGCCCAGCTGAACGTCAGCCGCGGCGGCGTGCGCGAGGCGGTCAAGGCGCTGGCCGCCAAGGGGCTGGTCGAGCCGCGGCCCCGCCTCGGCACCCGGGTGCTGCCGCGCGAGCAGTGGAACCTGATGGACCGCGAGGTGATCAGCTGGCACGGCCAGCTCTCCGACGCGGCCTTCCTGCGCGACCTGCTCGAGCTGCGGCTGATGGTCGAGCCCGGCGCCGCGCAGCTGGCCGCCGAGCGCGCGACGGACGAGCAGCTCGCCGTGCTGGAAAGTGCTTGCGCCCGGATGGCGGAGGAGGCGGGCCGGGTCGACGCCGACTCGGCCGCGTTCGTCGAGGCCGATCTGGCCTTCCACCTGACCCTGCTGCGCGCGAGCGGCAACCAGCTCGTCGAGCAGCTGGGCCGGCTGCTGGAGGCGAGCCTGCACCACGGCCTGGCGGCCAGCTCGCACGCGCCCGGCGGGGTGGCCGCGACGCTGCCGCTGCACCAGGCGGTGCTCGTGGCGGTCCGCGCCCGCCGCCCGGCCGCGGCCGCGCGGGCGATGCGGAAGCTGATCGAGACCACCACCGACGCGGTGCGGCGGATGACGACCGAGGGGGACTGACGTGGTGTCCACAGTGGACCAGGTGACGGAACCGGTTGCCGCGCACGGTGAAGGCCCGGTGTGGGCGCCGGAGTGGCCGGGCGTGCGCTGGGTGGACATGCTCGCCGGGGACGTGCTCGAACTCGACGGCGACGAGGTCCGCCGCCACCACGTCGGCTCGGTCGCGGCGGCGCTGCGGCCGGGCGCCGCCGGCGGGGTCGTGCTGGCGCTGGAGCGCGGGTTCGCCCTCGCCGACGCCGCGCTCACCGAGGTGCGGCCGCTGGGGGAGGTGTGGACCGGTGCCGGGGTGCGGATGAACGACGGCGGGTGCGATCCGGACGGCCGGTTCTACTGCGGCTCGATGGCCTACGACGAGACCCCGGGCGCGGGCGCCCTGTACCGGCTCGACCCGGACGGCGCCGTCACCACGGTGCTCACCGGCGTCACGATCTCCAACGGCCTCGCCTGGAGCCCGGACGGCGGCACGGCCTACTACGTCGACACGCCCACCGGCCGGATCGACGCCTTCGACTACACCGCCGCGGCCGGGCTCACCCACCGCCGCCCCGTGGTGACGATCCCGGACGGGATCGGCTCGCCGGACGGCCTCACCGTCGACGCGGAGGGCAACATCTGGGTCGCGCTGTGGGGCGGCGGCGCCGTGCACTGCTACACCCCGGCCGGCGAGCAGGTCGCGCGCGCCGAGTTCCCGGTCACGCAGGTCACCGCGTGCGCGTTCGGCGGGCCGGACCTGGCCGAGCTGTACGTCACCACGTCGCGACAGGGCGTCGAGGAGGGCACGCAGCCCGAAGCCGGGGCCCTGTTCCGCCTCCGGCCCGGCGTCCGCGGCCTGCCCGCCCACCGCTATTCCGGCTGCTGAGGACTCCGTACCGGAATACGTACTTTCCCGGTGCCCGGGTTTGGGCGCGACCAGGGAGGGTCACTCTGTCGTGGTTTGCGCACCCGGAGGAGTGACGATGCGAGCGGTCAAGGCGGTGGAGCTGGGCCTGGCGGCCGGGCTCGTGCTGACCAGGACCGCGCTGCGCGCCGCGACCGGCGGCCTGATCGGCCCGACGTCCCGCACCGGGCCGGCCACCCCGGTCACCAGCGGCCGCGGCCGGTCCCGGACCGTCACCGCCGACGACGGCGTCGAACTGCACGCCGAGGTCTTCGGCGACCCGAACGCGCCGGTGACCGTCGTGCTGTGCCACGGCTACGCCCTGTCCGGCGCCAGCTGGTGCTTCCAGATCCCCGAGCTCGCTCGCCACGCCCGCGTCGTGACCTGGGACCAGCGCGGGCACGGCCGCTCCCAGCGCGGCGCGGCCGCGCACGCGACCGTCGACCAGCTCGGCCGCGACCTGCGCGCGGTGCTCGACCAGACCACGCCCTCCGGGCCGGTGGTCCTCGCCGGGCACTCGATGGGCGGCATGACGATCATGGCGCTGGCCGAGCAGGAGCCGGACCTGTTCGGCACCCGCGTCGCCGCCGCCGCGCTGCTCGCCACCAGCGCGGAGCCGGTGTTCGGCGATCTCGGCCTGCCCCGCCACGGCATGCGCGCGCTGCACTGGGTCACCCCGTGGGCGCTGGCGCTGCTGCAGCGGGCCAGCGTCCTGGCCGGCCCGGTGCGCGAGCTGACCGGCGCGGTCGTGCCCCGGCACGCGTTCGCCTCCGACGTCCCGCCGCACGTCGCCGAGTTCCTGGTCGAGCAGATCGGGCAGACGCCGCTGGACGTGCTGGCCGACTTCTTCCCGCAGTTCCGGGTGCACGACAAGACCGCCGCGCTGGCCGCGCTGAACCGGGTCGACTGCCTCGTCCTGGCCGGCTCGCACGACGTGGTCACGCCGCCGGAGAACAGCGAGGCGATCGCGCGCGCGGTGCCCGGCGCGGACCTGGTGGTCCTGCCCGACGCCGGGCACGCCTTCCCGCTGGAGCACCCGGAGCTGGTCAACGCGCACCTGGTGGCCCTGCTGCGGCGGCAGAGCCGTCGTCGAACCGCCTGATCAGCAGCGGACCCGGCCTAGAATCGTGGCATGCCCGACGCTTCGCGCGGCGCCGGCAACCTGCCCAGCGAGCTCACCAGCTTCGTCGGGCGGCGCCGCGAGCTCGCCGAAACCCGCCGCCTCCTGGCCTCGGCCAGGCTGGTCACGCTGACCGGGGTCGGCGGCGTCGGCAAGACCCGGCTGGCCCTGCGCGCGGCCGCCGACGTGCGCCGGGCCTTCCCCGACGGCGTGTGGTTCGTGCCGCTGGCCGAGCTGCGTGATCCCGCCTTGCTGGCCCACACGATCGCCACCACGCTCGGCCTGACCGACGAGGCCGGCGCCCAGGTGGGCGGGCTCGCCGAGTACCTCGAGGACCAGCGCGTGCTGCTGGTGCTGGACAACTGCGAGCACGTGCTGGACGCGTGCGCGGTGCTGGTCGCCAAGCTGCTGTCGGCCACCTCGTCGGTGCGGGTCCTGGCCACCAGCCGCCAGCTGCTGCGCGCCGACGGCGAACAGGTCCTCGTCGTGCCACCGCTGCCGGTGCCCTCGGAAGGGGAGCCCGCGGTCGAGGCGGTGACGTTGTTCGCCGAGCGGGCCGCCGCGGTGGTGCCCGGGTTCACCGTCGACGCGTCCAACCGCGACACCGTCGTCCGCATCTGCCGCCGCCTGGACGGCATCCCGCTCGCGCTGGAACTGGCCGCGGTCCGGCTGCGCGTGCTCTCGGTCGACCAGCTGCTGCAGCGCCTGGACGACCGGTTCCGGCTGCTCACCGACGGCAGCCGCACCGCGCCGGACCGCCAGCAGACGCTGGAGGCGGCGATCGCGTGGAGCTACGACCTGTGCAGCCGCGCCGAGCAGGCCGTGTGGTCGGCGGTGTCGGTGTTCGCCGGCGGGTTCGACCTGGAGGCCGCCGAGGCGGTGTGCGCCGCGGTCGGGATCGGCCAGGACGAGGTGCTCGACCTGATCGCCGCCATGGTGGACAAGTCCATCCTGGTCCGCCGGGACGGCACCTTCGGGCGGGCGGCGTGGTACGGGATGCTGGAGACCGTCCGCGAGTACGGGCACGTCCAGCTCGTGCGCTCCGGCCGCTCGAACGCCGTGCGGGGCCGCCAGGTCGAGCACTGCGCCCGCCTGGCCCGCCGCTACCGCGCGGAGAGCTTCGGCCCGCACCAGCTGGACTGGGTCGGCCGGATGCGGCGCGAGCAGCCCAACATCCGCGTCGCCCTGGAGCACTGCCTCGCCGGCGGCCCGGAAGGCGCCTGCCGCGCGGCCGAGATCACCGGGCCGCTGTGGGACTACTGGTTCGCCGGCGGCTACGTCCGTGAGGGCTACCGCTGGCTGCGGGCGTCGCTGGCCCAGGAGGTCGCCCGCGACACCCCGGCCCACGCCCGTGCCCTGCAGGGCGCCGCGTTCGTGGCGGCGCAGATCGGCGACGAGGAACCGGCCCGCGCGATGCTCGCCGAGCTGCGTGAGCTGGCCGAGGCGCTGGACGACGACTACCTGCGTGCGGGCTGGGCCCAGTGCGCCGGCATGGGCTCCATGTTCCTCGGCAGGCTCGACCGCGGCCGCGAGCTGATGGAGCAAGCACTTGACGGGTTCCTGCGCACCGGCGACGAGATGCAGGCGTGCAACACGCGGATCCTGCTGGCCGCGGCGCTGTTCTTCCTCGACGACCCCGAGGGCCTCGCGGTGGCCGAGGCGGCGCTCGCGCAGTGCGAGGAACACCAGGCCGACTGGTCCCGGGCGTACGCGCTGTGGGCGGTGGCGATCAACACCTGGCGGCGGGGCGACCACCGCCGCGCCTCGGCCCTGCTGCTCGAGGCCATCGCGATGCGGCAGCCCGACCGCACCCAGCTGGCCTTCACGCTGACCGCGCTGGCCTGGTGCGCGGGCGCGGCGGGGGAGCACGAGCGCGCGGCCGGGCTGCTCGGCGCGTCCAGCGCGGTGTGGCGGATCAGCGGCGCCGGCGTCGCCGAGACCGGTCCGTACCGGCAGTTCGACGAGGAGTGCGAAGCACAGGCCCGCGAGGCGCTCGGCGACGACGGCTACACCCGCGCGTTCGCCGCGACCAGGGGGTTCGACGTCGACGAGGCGATCGCGTACGCGCTGGCGGAGAAGCCGGGCGGGCCGCGCGCGCCGCGCCGGAGCAGGCAGAGCAGCCCGGGCGGGCTGACCCGGCGCGAGCGCGAGATCGCCGAGCTGGTCGCCGACGGCTTGAGCAACAAGCAGATCGCGGGCAGGCTGGTCATCGCGCAGCGCACCGCGGAGACCCACGTGGAGAACATCCTGACCAAGCTCGGCTTCACCTCGCGCGCGCAGATCGCCGCGTGGCTGGCCGAGCAGCGCGCCGCACCGGAGGACGATACGTAGCCCGTTCTACGTACCCAGATGCGTAGGACTCCCGGTTCCCCGGCCCCGCTGCCCAGGCACTCGGGTATTCGCGACCGGAGCCGAGAACACCGGAGGGGTGGTCATGAAGGTCGATTCGCCGCCGCAGCCCTGCTCGCGGTGCCACCGCCAAGTGGTGCTCGCCGGGTACAGCTGGGGACGGCAGTGGGTGCACCTGGGCACGTGGCGGCCGCAGTGCGGTCCACCGTCCTGGGCGCTCGCCCGTTCGGCCGGGACCACCTCGACGGCTTCCTGACCCCGGTCCGGTCCACAAGTCCAGCCGTCCGGCGCCGCCCTCCCCCTCGCGTGCCGGCCGGTCGAGCGCGGCGGGTCGTGCCCAGCCTGCCCGCGAACTCCGGCACCCCGCCGCGCTCACTCCAACCGAACACGGAGAACCGCCCCGCTCCCCGGGGCGGTTCTTCGCGTGACAAGAAGTTCACCGGCCGCGGCCCGGATTTCACAGCAAACTGTCAGATTTCTCGTGGATCCTGGTGTTAGCTGGATCGAGTGATCTTCGAGGGGGAACCGGGGTGCTGCGCAAACGGGGAGTGACTGCCGCGCCCGCGCGCGGTCACCGCTGGCGCCCGGTCGCGTACACGGCCGTCGGGCTGGCGTCGCTGCTCGTGCTCGGCGGCACCGGGTTCGCCTGGACCCAGCTGTCCCGCCTGGACACCGGGCTGGCCACCGCCGACGTGATCGCGCCGTCCGCGCAGGTCCCGTCCGGGCGGGCGAGCCTGTCGGTGGACCAGAACATCCTGCTGGTCGGCCTCGACTCGCGCACCGACGTGCAGGGCAACCCGCTGCCGCAGGAGGTGCTCGACCAGCTGCACGCCGGGGACGCATCGGACGGCGGCGACACCACCGACACGATGATCGTGGTGCACATCCCGGCGGGCGGCGGTTCCGCGTCGGCGATCTCGATCCCGCGCGACTCCTACGTCCAGATCGCGGGCGGCTACGGCAAGCACAAGATCAACTCCGCGTACACCTACGGCAAGCAGGCGGCGCTGGACACGTTGCGCGAGCAGGGCCTGACCGGAGCGGCGCTGGAGCGCGCGGCGTCGGCGGCCGGCGCCAGGACCGCGATCGAAACGGTCGAGGACTTCACCGGACTGACGATCAACCACTACGCGGCGGTCAACCTGGCCGGGTTCTACACGCTGAGCAACGCCGTCGGCGGCGTGCCGGTGTGCCTGAAGCAGGCGGTGCACGACAGCTACTCGGGGGCGAACTTCCCGGCGGGGGAGCAGACCCTGTCCGGGGCGCAGGCGCTGGCGTTCGTCCGGCAGCGGCACGGGCTCCCCAGCGGCGACCTGGACCGCATCGCGCGTCAGCAGGCGTTCCTGTCCGGGATGGCCCAGGTGGTGCTCGGCGCCGGGACGCTCACCAACCCGGTCAAGCTGTCCGGGCTGATCGGCGCGGTGCAGCAGTCGGTGGTCATCGACCAGGGCTGGGACGTGCTGACCTTCGCCGAGCAGATGCACAACCTGACCTCGGGGTCGATCACGTTCGCCACCATCCCGGTGCAGAGCCTGAGCCTGCAGACCCCCTACGACGGCGACGCGGTGAAGGTCGACCCGGTGCAGGTGCGCGACTTCATCACCGCCCTGCTGGGCGGCCCGGCGTCCGTCACGCGGGACGGCAGCACCTCCACGACGCCGACGACCGCGGCGAAGCAGGCCGCGGAAACGGCAGGCGCCACCACGACCACCCCGTCCACGGTCGCGCCGGAAACCGCCAGCACGGATCTGTCGGGCTGCGTGAACTGAGGTGACGGGCGACCCGCACATTCACGTCGAGCGGGGCGTCGCGCACGCCGGTTCCGCGGTCCGCGGCCTGGTCGCGTCGACGTTCGGCCTCGTCGCCGACGCGCCGGTGGAAGTCACCACCGGGTGCGGCGCCCGCGTGTCCTACGCGATGACCTCCACGCGCCCGGAAAGCGTCACCTGCCTGGCCTGCCGCGAGCACGCCCGGCGGGAGCACCTGCGGCTCGCCGACCAGGTCGAACTCCTCGGCCGGGCACCGGGCGCGCCGGTGTCCACGGCGGACGCGGAACGCGCCGCGCGCGGGCTGCGCGACCTCGCGGAGCGCTACTCCGAATAGTCCGGACGGACGGGGCCGGCCGGGTGAGACATTCTCCAACCCTACTTCCGGCGGGTGTGAAGTTGTCGTGACCCGCAGCAGACTGCGCGTGTCCCCATCGGCAGCGAAGGAAGGCACCCATGAAGCGACCACCCCTCGTCCGGACGATCGGCCTCACCGCGCTGGCCGTCGGCTCGGTTCTCGCCGCCACGGTGAACTCCGCCGGAGCCGCGCCCGCCTCGCCGCTCCTCGGCGCGGTGCAGCGGGACCTCGGGCTCACCGCCGAGCAGGCCGGCGCGCGCCTCGCCCAGGAGGCCGCGGCCGCGAACGTCGCCCCCGCCGCGGAGGCCGCGGCCGGTCCGGCGTTCGGCGGCGCCTGGTACGACGCCGCGTCCGGCAAGCTGGTCGTCGGCATCACCGATGCCGCCCGCGCCGAGGCCGTCGAGGCCACCGGCGCCGACACCGCGCTGGTCGCCCACACCGAGTCGGCGCTGGACGCGGCCAAGGCGAGCCTCGACACCCTCACCGCCCCGCGCGAGGTCACCGGCTGGTACGTCGACGAGCGGGCCAACCGCGTGGTGGTGACCGTCGTGCGCGGCGCGCAGGGCGCCGAGGTGCAGGGCTTCCTCGACCGGGCCCGCGCCGCCGGTCCCGTCCAGGTCGAGGAGACCACCGACGTGCCGCGGCTGTTCGCCGGGAACATCGTCGGCGGCGACGCCTACTACATCAACGGATCCGCCCGCTGCTCCATCGGTTTCTCGGTGCGGGGCGGGTTCGTGTCGGCAGGCCACTGCGGCAGCGCGGGCGACTCGGTGAGCGCGCCGGACGGCTCGGCGATGGGCACGTTCCAGGGTTCTTCGTTCCCCGGCAACGACTACAGCTACGTCCGCACCACCTCGTCCTGGACGCCCACGCCCGTCGTGGACGGTTACGGCAACGGGAACGTGACGGTCACCGGGCACACCGCGGCCCCGGTCGGCTCGTCGGTGTGCCGCTCCGGTTCCACCACCGGCTGGCACTGCGGCACCATCCAGGCCACCAACCAGACCGTCAACTACGCCGAGGGTTCCGTCTCCGGCCTGACCAGGACCACCGCGTGCGCGGAGCCGGGCGACTCGGGCGGTTCGTGGGTCAGCGGCAGCCAGGCGCAGGGCGTGACCTCCGGCGGGTCCGGCAACTGCAGCAGCGGCGGGACGACCTACTTCCAGCCCGTCAACGAGATCCTGTCCGCCTACGGGCTCACGCTCGTCACCGGCTGACCGGCACGACCCGCAGCCCCCGTCCGGCCGGGCGGGGGCTGTGTGGTGTCCGTGCTCAGGTGGTGGCCGGCGCCCAGGCACGCTCGAGCGCGGCGGCGCGTGCCCGGCGCTTCAGGCCGGCGAGGCTGTGCTTGGCGGGGATCAGCAGCGCGGTCAGCCAGGTGCGCCGGTACTCCTCCAGCGCCAGCGCCACGGGGCGGTGCATGACGCAGTGCACCAGACCCGGCGTGCCGAGCCGGTGCCTTCCGGTGTGCTTGCTCTGCGTCATCGTTCCTCCGTGCGGGCGACCTTTCCCGCCGCGCACCGTACGCAACGAGAGGCCCGAAGCGTAGTAGCGCGGCGGCGTGTCACCGATCTCGTTCCGGTCACAGACCGATCAGGGAGTAAAGAACACCCGATCGTGGCGTCTGGTCTAATGCGAACCATGCTGCGGGTGGGGTTGTCCGGTGGGATCGGTGCGGGGAAGTCGACTGTCGCGGCGCGACTCGTGGAGCACGGCGCCGTGCACGTGGACGCCGACGCGATCGCCCGCGAGGTCGTGGAACCGGGCACCGAGGGGCTGGCGAAGGTCGTGGAGGCCTTCGGCGCGGACGTCCTGGGCGCGGACGGCCGGCTGAACCGCCCCGCGCTGGCGGCGAAGGCGTTCGCGGACGAGGACTCGCGCCGTCGGCTGAACGGGATCCTGCACCCCCTGATCGGGGCCCGCACCGCCGAGCGGATGGCCGAGGTGCCGCCGGACGGGATCGTGCTGCACGACGTGCCGCTGCTGGTCGAGGGCGGGTACGCGCCGAACTACCACCTCGTGGTGATCGTGGACGCCCCCGAGGAGACGCGGGTGCGGCGGCTGACCGAGCTGCGCGGGATGTCCGAGGCGGACGCCCGCGCCCGGATCAAGGCGCAGGCCAGCGACGAGCAGCGGCGCGCGGTGGCCGACGTGTGGCTGGACAACTCGGGCGCGGCGGAGGACGTGCTGTCCGAGGTGGACCGGTTGTGGCGCGAGCGGCTGGTGCCGTTCGAGGAGAACGTCCGGTTGCGCCGCCCGCGCCCGCCGATGCCGCCGAAGGTGGTGCCCTACGACGGGACGTGGCCGGCGCAGGCCGCCCGGGCGCTGGCCCGGTTGCGGCTGCTGACCGCGGGGCGCGCGTTGCGGGTGGACCACATCGGGTCCACGTCAGTGCCCGGGCTGCCCGCGAAGGACGTGCTGGACCTGCAGGTGACCGTCTCGACGCTCGCGCAGGCCGACGAGTTCGCCGACGTCCTGTCCGACGCCGGTTTCCTGCGCGCCGAGGGCGAGTGGTGGGACGACCCCCAGGGCGGCGGCTCGCGCTGGGAGAAGCGGTTCCACTACGGCGCCGACCCGGCGCGGCCGGTCAACGTGCACGTGCGCAGCACGGCCACCCCGGCCTGGCGGCTGGCGCTGTTGTTCGCCGCGTGGCTGCGGGCGAACCCGGACGAGCGCGACGCGTACGCCGAGGTGAAGGCAGCGCTGGCGGAGGCGCACGCGACCGACGCGAGCGTGGACGCCTACGCCGAGGCCAAGCAGAGCTGGGTGAACGAGGGCTTCCGACGAGCCGAGGAGTGGGCGGAGCGCACGGGCTGGTCCACCTGACGCGCGCCAGGCGTGCCTGAGGCGCGCCTGGACCACCTGAGGCGCGCCTGGACCACCTGAGGCGCCCGCGGCTGAGCCCGGCGGCGGGTATCCCCGCTGATTCACCGCACCCGCCCGGCGGAGGCGGGCCGGCCCGGCCCGGCTGGCCCGGCCGGCTGAAGGTCCCCAGCCGCGCCGCCCCGCGGCGGCCCTCCTCGGCCCCACTGCGCCGTGACGG
>NZ_AFWY03000088.1:0-16992 GCF_000231075.2 Amycolatopsis sp. ATCC 39116
GCCGGCCAGGGTGCCGCGCCGGCCAGAGTGCCGCGCCGGCCAGAGTGCCGCGCCGGCCAGAGTGCCGGGCCAGCCAGGGTTCTGGGCCGGCCGGCTACGGGCGCGGGCCGGAATGGCTGGCGCAGCGGGGTTGAGTTCTCGGGTCCTCCGCTCGAGGGCCGCGGGATGGGGCAGGCCGCCGCTCGGGTACCAGCGGGCGGCGGCCTGCCACCGGCCCCGGGCGTGAACGTCCCGGTTGCAGTTCCGGGGCCGGCTCGTCCAGCATTCACCACCGTTCAGACCGGCCCTCGCGCGGGACGCTGCCCACCGCGCTACTGACGCACCGCCCCACCCCCGGCGCGGTGGGCCGCGATCTTCGGCCCCGCGGCCCGCATCCACCAGAGCCACGCGGGCCGGGTCAACGGGAACCACGCGGGCCGGGTCAACGAGAGCCACCCAGCCGGATCAACGAAGGCCACCCGGCCCCGACCAACGAGAAATCCCCTGGCTCAGCAGCGGTCCAGCATCTCCGTCAACGCCGCCTTCTCCGCGCTGTCGATGGTCAGCTGCCACTCGTACTTCACGTCGATCCACATCTTCGCGTAGGTGCACCAGTAGCCGGTGAGCGGCGGCTTCCACTCGTCGGGCGACTTGTCGCCCTTGGCCTGGTTGACGTTGTCCGTCACGGCGATCAGCTGCGGGTTGGTCAGGTCGTTGGCGAACGCCTCGCGCTTGGCGGTGGTCCAGGCCGACGCGCCGGTCCGCCACGCGGCGGCCAGCGGCACGACGTGGTCGATGTCGACGTCGGAAGCGGCGGTCCAGGTCGCGCCGTCGTAGGGGCTCTTCCAGGTGCCCGACGTGGCGGCGCAACTGGAATCGGTCACGACGTTCGTGCCGTCCCGCTTCAGAACGACCTCGCGGGTGTTGCAGCTGCCGCCCTGGTCGTCCCAGTGCGGGAACTTGTCGCGCGAGTAGCCGGTGGACGTGCCGTCCGCCTGGACGGTCAGCGCCGCCAGCTCGGAGCGGGCCGTGGTCTCGGACGGGATGTTCGGCGGCTCCGCCACCGCGGTGCCGGTCGCGATGCCGGTGGTGAGCAAGGCCGAGAGGCCGAGGACGATCAGCGAGTTTCGGGCGATGCGCATGAGTGCCGCCTTCGGGTGATCGGTGAGGACCCTCCGAAGGTCGAACATGAAGATGGCGAAAGCAATACCTGTGGGTGATTTACCGACGACAGTAGGTTAACTATCAGTGATCGCCAGCAGGTCCTCGGTGTGCCGGTACCAGGTCCAGCGCGTCACCGGCCGCGGGTGCGACACCCCGTTCTGCACCACCTCCGCCGGGTGGCAGCCCAGCTGGCAAGCCCGCCCGGACACCTCGGTGACCCGCCGGAACAGCCCGCGGGTCACGCGCACGTCGACGCCCTCCGCACCCGGCCGGACCACGAACGACCGCGCTGAGCCACGGAAAGCGACCGTGTCGTCACAGTAAGCCTCGCCGGTGACCGGGCCGACCACCGCTTCACCCAGCAGGACTCCGCCGCTGTCGTCACGCACGAGCACCCGCGGCCGCGGCTCACCCTTCCGGGCGAGCGCGAGTGCCTCCGACGGGTCGGCCGGCAGCCCCCACAGCCGCGCCGCCGGCGAGCCCGGATCGGTCGGCACGTATCCCACCGGCGTGTCCCCCAACCGGTTCTTCCGCATGATCCGCACCACGACCGCGGCCAGGTCCGCATCCGTGCCGACGACGATCAACGGCTCCCCGGAAGTGCCCTCCAGCAGGGGATCCACGTCGTTCCGGCCGGGGCGCGCGGGCACTTCCCGCACTCCCGGCTCGTTGCGAAGGAGTGACGAACCAGACCCGCAAGCCAGCACCGTTCCCCGCGCCACCGGGTCCTCCGTTACGCTCATGCACCGGCATTTGCCTGCGCTGAATTTCCTGTTGCCGAATACCTGGAGTGTCACATGCCGGCCATCGTGCTCATCGGTGCCCAGTGGGGCGATGAAGGCAAGGGCAAGGCCACCGACCTGCTCGGCGACCGTGTCCAGTGGGTCGTCCGCTACCAGGGCGGCAACAACGCCGGTCACACGGTCGTGCTCCCCAACGGGGAGAACTTCGCCCTGCACCTCATCCCGTCCGGGATCCTCACGCCGGGCGTGACCAACGTGATCGGCAACGGCGTGGTCGTCGACCCGGGTGTGCTGCTCGACGAGCTGGACGGCCTGGAGAAGCGCGGCGTGGACACCAGCCGCCTGCTGCTCTCCGCCGACGCGCACCTGATCATGCCGTACCACGTGGCGATCGATAAGGTCACCGAGCGTTACCTCGGCAGCCGCAAGATCGGCACCACCGGTCGCGGCATCGGCCCGTGCTACCAGGACAAGATCGCCCGCGTCGGCGTCCGCGTGCAGGACCTGCTCGACGAGAAGATCTTCCGCCAGAAGGTCGAGGCGGCCCTGGAGTTCAAGAACCAGGTGCTGGTCAAGGTCTACAACCGCAAGGCGCTCGACGCCGACCAGGTGGCCGACGAGGTGCTGGCGGCGGGCGAGAAGTTCGCGCACCGCATCGCCGACACGCGGCTGCAGCTGAACAAGGCCCTCGAGAAGGGCGAGACGGTGCTGCTGGAGGGGTCGCAGGGCACGCTGCTCGACGTCGACCACGGCACCTACCCGTTCGTGACGTCGTCGAACCCGACCGCGGGCGGCGCGAGCGCCGGGTCGGGCATCGGGCCGGGCCGCATCGGCACCGTGCTCGGCATCCTCAAGGCCTACACCACGCGCGTCGGGTCGGGCCCGTTCCCGACCGAGCTGAACGACGCGATGGGCGAGCACCTGCGCAAGGCGGGCGGCGAGTTCGGCGTCACCACCGGTCGGTCGCGCCGCACCGGCTGGTTCGACGCGGTGATCGCCCGCTACGCCACGCGCGTCAACGGGATCACCGACTACTTCCTCACCAAGCTCGACGTGCTGTCCGGCCTGGAGCGGGTGCCGATCTGCGTCGGGTACGAGGTGGACGGCTTCCGCACCGAGGACATGCCGATGACGCAGACCGACGTGCACCACGCCGTGCCGATCTACGAGGAGCTGCCCGGCTGGTGGGAGGACATCTCGCACTGCCGGACGTTCGAGGAGCTGCCCGCGAACGCGCGGGCGTACGTGGAGCGGATCGAGGAGCTGTCGCAGGCCCGGGTGTCCGCCATCGGCGTCGGCCCGGGCCGCGAACAGACCATCGTCCGCCACGAATTCTTGTAAGTGGTTCCACGGCTTGCGGGGTGGTGCGGGTAGCGGAACCTGAGGCGGCGCGGTGCTCTAGGCCAGGGCGGTCTTCGTCGGCGTCGGGTTCCGGAAGAGGTCCAGCACCGGGCAGTGCTCGTCGACCTGGCGCTTGAGGTCCTCGTAGGCCTCGCGGCTCGCCGGGCCGTCCAGGTCGACCGTGACCCGCACGTCGGTGAAGCCGGGGCGGGTCTCGTTGAAGCCGAAGAAGCCGTGCAGGTCGAGATCGCCCTCGACGGTGACCTTCACCGAGGTCAGCGGCACGCCCAGCTTCGCGGCCCAGAACTGGTACGTGATCACCTGGCACGAGCCGAGCGCGGCCAGCGCGTACTCGACCGGGTTGGCCGCGGTGTCCGTGCCGCCCAGCGGCGCGGGTTCGTCGACGCGGAAGGCGTGGTCCCGCACCTTCACGTCGACCTGGGTTGCGGTGCCGCCGACCAGCTGGTGGTCGACGGTGAACGAGACGGCGGCGTTGGCGGGATCGGCCGAGACGGCCTGGCGGGTTCCCTCGATGACATCGGTGAGCGACATGGTCATCACGGTGACGTGAGCGCCCCGCGCGGCGCGAGGGCTCCCAGAAGCTGGGACGCGGAATCCACGCCACCCGGCCGCCGTTACCGGTGATCATGAGGATCGGAGTGGCGCTGGCCACCGCGGACGACACCAACTACGTCGACGCGATCGTGGCCCAGGCGAAGCAGGTGGCCGCCGACGGGCTGAAGTCGGTGTGGTTCGGGCAGCGGTTCGACTACGACGCGGCCGCGCTGGCGACCGTCGTCGGGCGCGAGGTGCCGGAGTTGTCCGTCGGCACCTCGGCGATCCCGATCTTCGGGCGGCACCCCCTGCTGGTCTCCAGCCAGGCCCAGACGGCGCAGGCCGCCACGCACGGGCGGTTCCAGCTCGGGCTGGCGCTGGGCTCGAAGAACCTGCTGGAAGGCGCGTTCGGCCTCAGCTACGAGCGTCCGGTGGCCCGGCTGCGCGAGTTCCTGACCGTGCTGCGCGAGCTGTTCACCACCGGCACCGCCGACTTCCGCGGCGAGGTCCTCACCGCCGTGCCGCCGCTGCCGGCCACGGTCCCCGGCGCGGGCCCGGTGCCGCTGCTGGTCGCCGCGATGGGGCCGCAGGCCCTGCGGGCGACGGGAGAACTCGCCGACGGCACGCTGCCCTACCTGGCCGGGCCGAAGGTGCTGGCAGGCGAGATCGTCCCGGCCATCACCGCCGCGTCGGGCACCGCGCCGCGGGTCGTCGCGTTCGTCGCCGGTGTGGTCACCTCCGACGCCGAGCGGGTGCGCGCGAACGCCGTCGAGCAGCTCGCGTTCTACGAGCGGATCCCGTCCTACCAGCGGGTCATCGGCCTGGCGGGCGCGTCGCGTGCCGGTGAGCTGGCGGTGATCGGCGATGAGGAGACCGTCGCGGCCGAGATCCGGCGCTACTTCGACGCCGGGGCCACCGAGGTGGTCTTCACCCAGACGGACCTCGGCAGCGCGGAGGACCAGCGGCGCACCTGGCGGCTGCTGGGCGAACTGTCCGGAAAATGAGTTGCCTGGAGCGGACTCCACGTGCCTAGCCTCGGCAGGCATGGATGACCGCTCTGCACTGACGATCACAGTCAACGGGATCCAGCACCGGCTGACCGTCGATCCACGGTCGATGCTGGCCGAAACACTGCGCGACGACCTCGGGCTGACCGGCACCAAACGCGGGTGCGACCGCGGCGAATGCGGCGCCTGCACCGTGCTGGTGGACGGCCGCCGGGTGTTGTCCTGCCTGACCCTGTCCCTGCTCGCCGACGGCGCGGAGGTGACGACCGCCGAGGGCCTCGCGCCCGAGGGCGAACTGCACCCGGTGCAGCGCGCCTTCCTGGAGAACGACGCGTTCCAGTGCGGGTTCTGCACGCCGGGGCAGGTCGTGTCCGCCGCCGCGTGCATCGCCGAGGGACACGCCGGCTCCGAGGACGAGATCCGGGAGTGGATGAGCGGCAACATCTGCCGCTGCGGCGCCTACCCGCAAATCGTTTCCGCCGTGCGGAAAGCCGCCGCGGAGGTGGTCCGATGAGGACGTTCGAGCTGACCAGGGCCACCTCCGTCGAGGCGGCGCTGGACGCGCTGACCGCCGGCGCGCAGGCCATCGCCGGTGGCACCGAACTGCTGAACTGGCTCAAGGAGGGCATCGAAGCGCCCGCCCGGCTGGTCGACATCAACCGACTGCCGCTGGACCGGATCGAGTTCGCCGACGACCACGTCCGGCTCGGCGCGTTGTGCCGGATGAGCGACGTGGCCGCGCACCCGGAGCTGGCGCGCGAGTTCCCCGTCCTGGTGCAGTCGCTGCTGCGGGCCGCCTCGCCGCAGCTGCGGAACATGGCCACGCTCGGCGGCAACCTGATGCAGCGCACCCGCTGCCCCTACTTCCGCGCGGACACCGGGCTGCCGTGCAACAAGCGGGTGCCCGGCTCGGGCTGCTCGGCCCGGCACGGCGACACCACGTCCGCCGCGATCCTCGGCTGGTCCGACGACTGCGTCGCGACCCACCCGTCGGACCTCGCGGTCGCACTCGCCGCGCTCGACGCGGTCGTGGTCGTGCGTGGCCCGGACGGCGAGCGGCGCATCCCGGCGACGAGTTTCCACCGGCTGCCGGGCGACGAACCCGCGCGGCACAACGAACTCCGGGCCGATGAGCTGATCACCGCGATCGAGGTTCCCCGTGGTGGCACGCGGTTTTCGCACTACCTGAAGGTCCGGGAACGGGTCTCCTACGAGTTCGCGGTGGTCTCCGCCGCGGCCGTCGTCGAGTGGGACCGACAGACGATCACGCGGGCACGCGTCGCGCTCGGCGGGGTGGCGCACGGGCCGTATCGGATGGAACTCGTCGGCGTGCCGTCGGACAGGCTGGCCGAGGCGGTGCGGCTCACCCGCGCGCGTCCGTTGCCCGGCAACGAGTACAAGGTCACCCTCGCCGAGCGCGCCGCGGTGCGCGCGATCAAGGAGGCGATGTCGTGAAAGCGCTTACCAGACTGGACGGCCCGGCCAAGCTCACCGGGGCCGCGCGGTACGCGGCCGACGCGTCCGCACCCGGCACCCTGATCGCCGCGCTCGTCCCCGCCACGGTGCCCACCGGGCGGGTCACGAGCATCGACACCTCACAGGTGGTGGACGCGACGGTGCTGACGCACCACGACCTGCCGCGCCTGACCCCGATGCCGTCGCCGCCGCTGGGCCACTCGGTGCTGCCCCTGCAGGACGACCTCGTGCACTACGAAGGCCAGCCGGTCGCGGTGGTCCTCGCGGACAGCTGGCAGCAGGCCCGCGAAGCCGCGCGGCAGGTGCGGGTGACCTACGACGACGTCCGGCCGCCGCTGCTGTTCGGCCAGGCCGAGGACGTCGTGCCGCACAGCGACCACCTGCTGGGCGAGGCCGACGAGTCGACCGGCGACCTCCAGGCCGGACTGGCCGCGGCCGACCGGATCGTCGAGGCCACCTACACCACCGCCAACCGGCACCACAACCCGATGGAGCCGTGGGCGGTGCTCGCCGAGTGGGTGGACGACGAGCTGGTGCTGCACGCGTCCGTGCAGGCCGCCGCGCTCACGCAGGCGGTGGTCGCCGAGCTGTTCGGCGTCCCGGCGGAGGCGGTGCGGGTGATCTGCCCGTTCACCGGCGGCGGGTTCGGCAGCAAGGGCTACGTGTGGCCGGCGATCCCGCTGGCCGCCGCAGCCGCCCGAGTCACCGGGCGGCCGGTCAAGCTGGTGCTCACGCGTGCCGAGATGTTCACGTTGTCCGGGCACCAGCCGGCCACCCGGCAGACGATCACGCTGGGCGCCACGGCCGACGGGCGGCTCACCGCGATCCGGCACGTCAGCAGCAACGCGGCCGCCCGGGTCGACGACTACACCGAGAACACCACCCACGGCACCACCTGGCTGTACGCGAGCCCGGCCATCCACACCGCGATGCGGGTGCAGCGGGTGGACCGGCCGCAACCGACGCCGATGCGCGCGCCGCACGAGGGCCCGGGGATCTTCCCGCTCGAGTCCGCGATGGACGAGCTGGCGCACGAGCTGGGCATCGACCCGGTCGAGCTGCGGATCCGCAACGAACCGGCGGCCGACCCGATGACCGGCAGGCCGTTCTCGTCCCGGAAGCTGGTCGAGTGCCTGCGTGAGGGCGCCCGCCGGTTCGGCTGGTCCGAGCGCGATCCGGAACCGCGGTCGATGCGGGACGGGCACGACCTCGTCGGCTGGGGTGTCGCGGCGGCGACCATGGACACGTTCCGGGCCCCGTCGGCGGCGCGGGTCCGGGTGGACGCCGCGGGCCGGGTCACCGTGGAGACCGGGGCGCAGGAGATCGGCACCGGGCTGCCCGCGATGGTGCAGGCCGTGGCCGCGGAGACGCTCGGCTGCGATCCGGAGTCGGTCCAGGTGCGGCACGGCGACCCGGACTTCCCCGGGCACGGCGGCACGATGGGGTCGATGTCCGCGATGGGGCTTGGATCCGCCGTGCAGGCGGCGGCGCGCGAAGTGCTGGACAAGCTGGGCGCGGACCCGGGCGACCCGCTCGCCGACGCGCTGGCCGCGGCCGGGCTGCCCGAACTGACCGCGGAGGGCCGGTGGGCGCCGGAGTCGTCGCTGGCGGCGGGCCGGTCGGCGGACCACTCGATCCACACCTACGGCGCGATCTTCGTCGAGGTGCGGGTGGACGAGGACCTCGGCCTGCTGCGCATGTCGCGGGCGGTCGGCCGGTACGCGGCGGGGCGGATCCTCAACCCGCTGGCCGCGCACAGCCAGATGACCGGCGGGCTGGTCTGGGGCTACGGGCAGGCGGTGCTGGAGCACTCGGTGTTCGAGCCGGCGCTGGGGCGGTTCCTGAGCAAGAACCTCGCCGGTTACGTCGTGCCGGTGAACGCCGACATCCGCGAGCTGGACGTGGCGTTCGTGCCGGACGACGACCGGCTGGCGAGCCCGGTCGGCGCGAAGGGCATCGGCGAGCTGGGCGCGGTCGGGGTCGCGGCGGCGATCGCGAACGCGGTGTTCCACGCGACCGGGCGGCGGGTGCGCGACCTGCCGATCAAGATCGCCGACCTGCTGTGAGGAGGGCGGTCACGACAGCCGCGCGGTGAGGGTGTCCGACAGGGCGAGCTCTTCGAGGTCGAGTTCGCGCAGGACCTTGCGCAGCACCTCGTCGTCGAGCTTGCCCTCGGCCCGCTGCTCCAGCATCGTCTCGCGCTGCACGAGCAGCAGTTCGCGGCGCGCCTGCACGAACGCGGCGTGCGGGCTGGACTCGCGTTCCTCGGCGCTGAGCGAGATCGCCGCGACGGCTCCCCGGTAGCGGGTCTCGACCAGGGCCCGCAACCGGTTCACCAGCCGGTCGGCCTTCTCCGGCGGGATGTCGAGCCGGTGGCACAGCTCCGGGGCCAGCTCGTCGAGCCGGGCCAAGGCCGCGTGCATCGCCGCCTCGCGCGCCGCCATCTCCTCCTCCGCGTCCTGCTCGGCGTCGTCCTTGTCGTGCACGCCGAGCTTGCGGATCACCGCCGGCAGGGTGAGCCCCTGGATCAGCACGGTCCCGATCGCGACGACGAACGCGAACAGCTGGATCTCGTCCCGGCCCGGGAACGGCTGCCCGGCGTGGGTCGTCAGTGGCACACCGGCCGCCGCGGCGAGCGACACCACGCCACGCATGCCCGCCCAGGACAACACGAGGAGGTTCCGCGTCGGCGGCCGTTCTCGTTCGCGGCCGAACAGCCGGAGGGCGTGCGGCAGGTAGGCGTTGAGGAACACGTACGGGAACCGGATGGCGATGGTGACCGCGAGGATGGCGATCGCCGCGGCGAAGAGCTGCCAGTTGCCGCGCGCGTTCTCGTTGGCGCTCTCCAGCACGAACGGCAGTTGCAGGCCCATCAACGCGAACACGAGCGCTTCGAGCAGCACGTCCAGCGACGCCCAGATCGACGAGTCCTGCACCCGCGTGGCCGAGCCCGCGTACAACGACCGGTCGCCGAGGTACAACCCGGCGGCGACCACCGCGAGCACGCCCGAACCGCTGAAGTCCTCGGAGAACGGGTGCAGGTGCTCGGCGACGACGTACACGGCGAACGGCACGATGATGCCGAAGACCGACTCCATCAACGGGTCGTCGAGCTTGCGCCGGATGTAGGAGACGAGCACCGCCGCCGCGAGCCCGACGCCGATCCCGAGCACCGCGGCGACGAGGAACACCAGGAACCCGTGGCCGAGCGACCCCGCCGCGCCGAGCACCGCGGCGAGACCGATCTTGTACAGGGTCAGCGCGGCGGCGTCGTTGACCAGGCTCTCCCCGGTGAGCACGGTCATCAGGCGGCGCGGGAGGCGCTGGCGGCGGCCGATCGCGGCGGCGGTGACGGCGTCCGGCGGCGCGACGACCGCGCCCAGCACGAACGCCGAGGCGAGTGGCAGGTCCGGCAGCAGCAGGTGCACGACGAACCCGACGACGAGCGCCGTGACGACGACGAGGACCAGGCCGAGCCCGATGATCGGCCGGGCGGCGGCCTTGAACTGGGCGAACGAGCTCTCCCGCGCGGTGGAGTAGAGCAGCGGCGGCAGGACCAGGGTGAGGATCAGCTCCGGCTCCATCTGCACCCGCGGCACGCCCGGGATGAACGACACGGCCAGCGCCGCCACGACGACCAGCAGGGGCGCCGAGAGGTTGAACCGCCGGGCGATCGCGGTGAGACCGAGCGCGCCGGCGAGCACGCCCATCAAGGTCAGGAGCTCCATGGGTAGATGCTTACCCAGCGAGCCGCGCTCCACCCGGTGAGTGACGAGCCCCGCGCGGCGAGCGCAGGGCTCGCCAGGGTGAGGGGACTCGCGGGATGAGCGAGAACTCGCTGCCGCGAGCGCGTGACTCGCGCGAGTGAGCGCTGAGTCGCCGGCCGGGCGGGGAACTCGCGGGCACGAACGTGGAACGCGCGACCCCGGGTGCGCGACTCGCCGCCCCGTGCGGAGCCGCCGGCCCCGGTGCGGAATCGCCGGCGCCGGTGCGCGACTCGCCAGCCCGGGTGCACGACGCGCCGCCCCACCCGAAACCACCGCCCCGATGCAGAACCACCGCCCCCGGTGCACGACTCACCAAACCAGGTGCACGACGCGCCGCCCCACCCGAAACCACCGCCCCGATGCAGAACCACCGCCCCCGGTGCACGACTCACCAAACCAGGTGCACGACGCGCCGCCCCACCCGAAACCACCGCCCCGATGCAGAACCACCGCCCCCGGTGCACGACTCACCAAACCAGGTGCACGACGCGCCGCCCCCGGTGCGCGACTCGCCAGCCCGAGCGCGCACCCACCCACCCAGGCGCGAAACCCACCAACCCGAGCGCACAACCCGCCCACCCGGGTACGCAACCCGCGGCCGCGCACACGAAAAAGGCCCGGGCAGCAATCCAGCGCTGCCCGGGCCCTTCCTCAGAACAACCTCAGTGCATCATCACCGCGGGCGGGGCGCCCTCGGCGGCGTCCTCCTCCGGCGGCAGCGCCGGCTTCTTCGGCAGGAACAGCGCCGGGATCAGGCACAGCGCCACCAGCACCAGCGTCCAGGTGAACGTCGAGGCGAAGGCGTCCGCGCTGGCCACCGCCGCGGCGTCGTGGGTGGCCGGGTTCATCAGCGCGGCCGTCGCGGCGAGCTGGCCCTCGCTCGTCGCCACGCCGAACTTCCCGGCGAGCAGGCTGGCCAGGATGATCGACACGATGGCCGACCCCACCGCACCGGCGGTCTGCTGCACGATGTTCATCGCCGTCGACGCGCGCGCCACCGTGCGCTGCGTCAGCGTCTGCAGCGCCGCGGTGCTGATCGGCATCATGCTCATGCCCATGCCGAGCCCCATCACGAACAGCGCGCCCATCAGCAGCAGGTAGGACGTGTCCGCACCCACCTGCGTGAACACCGCGACGCTGGCGATGATCAGCACGATGCCGGGCAGCACAACCTTGCCCGCGCCGATCTTGTCGACCAGCTTGCCCGCGATCGGCATGGTGATCATCGCGCCGATGCCCTGCGGCGCCAGCAGCAGACCGGCCTGCAGCGCGCTTTCGCCGCGCACCAGCACGAAGTAGGTCGGGAGGATCAGCATCGACCCGAGGAAGGCGATCATGAACAGGGTCATGGTCACCATCGCGATGCTGAACGTGCGGTTGCGGAACAGGGTCAGGTCGACCAGCGGGTTGGCGACCTTCAGCGCCCGCACGATGAACGCCACGATCAGCACGATCCCGACGATCCCCGGCAGCCACACGTTGGTCGCGCCGACGCCGCCGTGGTGCGGGATGTTCGACACGCCGTAGATCAGCGCCGCGAGACCGGGCGACAGCATCACCATGCCGGCGAAGTCGAACTTCTCGGCCGGGCGCGGCTCGTCCTTCGGCAGCAGCCGCCACGCGAGCAGGATCGCGACGATGCCGATCGGCACGTTGATGTAGAAGATCCACCGCCAGCTCACCGAGTCGACCAGCCAGCCGCCCAGGATCGGGCCGCCGATCGGGCCGAGCAGCATCGGCACGCCGAGCACGGCCATCACGCGGCCGACGCGGTGCGGGCCCGCGGTCTTGGTCAGGATCGTCATGCCCGCCGGCATCAGCATGCCGCCGCCGAGGCCCTGCAGGACCCGGAACACGATCAGCGACTCGATGTCCCACGCCGCACCGGCCAGCGCGGAGCCGACCAGGAAGAACGTGATCGCCAGCATGTAGAGGCGCTTGGTGCCGAACCGGTCGCACGCCCAGCCGGTGACCGGGATGACCGTGGCCAGCGCCAGCATGTACCCGGTCGCGATCCACTGGATCGTGTCGAACGAGGTCTCGAACTCCAGCGTCAGCGCCTGGAGCGCGACGTTGACGACGGTGGTGTCGAGGATGGCCATCACGCTGCCGAGCACGACGACGGCAGCGACCTTCAGCACCGCGCTGTCGAGTTTGTCGGCGTCCGCGGGTCTTGGTTCCGAAGCAGTGGTCATGAAGTGGTCCGTCCAGGTCTACGAGCGGGCAGGGCCGACCGCAGGAGGAAACCCCGAAGAAAAAGCGCAAATCCCCCTCAGTCCACTCTGAGACTAGCCGGGCGACAGGCTATGACGCGAAGACTTTTCGAGTGGTCGGGATCACTTCAGCGGAAAGCGAAAACGCGGGCACGGCCCGTGGCCGTGCCCGCGTCGTCCACTCAGGACCCGACGGCGACCAGCGCGGTGTCCGGCTGGTCGGCGAACAGGCCGTCGATGCCGGTGGCGAGGAACGCGTCCAGCTCGGCGAAGGCGTTGCCCCACGCCGACGGGTCGGCCGACGAGCGCAGGTTGACCGGCAGGAAGCTGTTCTCGTTGCGGAAGGTGTAGGGCACGACCTTCAGGCCCGCGTCGTGCGCGTCCTTCACCAGCGAGGTCGGCGTGCCGAGCGCGCCCGCCGTGGTCCGCGGGATGATCTGCGCCTTCTCCGGGCCGAGGTAGTCGGCGTAGGTGGAGATCTCCTTGAGCCCGGCCGGGGTGACCAGGTCGGCGTAGGTGCGCTTGTCGCCGCTCGCGACGAAGTCGGCCGGCGCGCCGCCGGCCGAGGTGAGCTGCACCAGCGGCACCTTCACCTGCCTGCTCAGCGCCTTGAGGTTGGCCACCTCGAACGACTGGATGATCACCGGCGCATTGCGCTTGTTCAGGCCGTTGCGGTTGAGGAGGTCGACCAGCTTCGGCTCGGTGGGGTTGCCGATCGAGGCGAAGTAGGTGGAGTGCTTGATCTCCGGGTAGGTGCCCAGCGTGCGGTGCAGTTCGCGGCCGAGGCGCCTGGTGAGGTCCAGCACCTCCTGGTAGGTCGCGATCTGCCAGCGGCCGTTGTAGATCTTGTTGTCCGGGCGGATGTCCGGGATGCGCTCGGTGGCGCGCAGGGTCTTCAGCTCGGCGAGAGTGAAGTCCTCGGTGAACCAGCCGGTCAGCGCGACGCCGTCGATGACCTTGGTGGTCTTCCGGTTCGCGAACTCGGGGTGGGCGGCGACGTCGGTCGTGCCGCCGATCTCGTTCTCGTGCCGGGCGACGAGGTGGCCGTCCTTGGTGGGCACCAGGTCGACGTCGACCCAGTCGGCGCCCTGGCGGTAGGCCAGCTCGTAGGAGGCCAGCGTGTGCTCCGGCCGGTAGCCGGGCGCGCCCCGGTGTCCGACGACCACTGGTTCGGCACGCTCCTTGTCAGCCGGGGCGGCTTGGCTCGCGCTGGTGACGCCGGCGGCGCCGACCAGGAACAGGCCGGACAACGCCAGGGCGGCGAGTCTTCTCCGCACGGGAACCTCCTGTGGGGACGAAAGGGATCTCCGCGCCACTCTCACCGGCCCGGACTACGGCCGCCACACGGGCGGGGGACGGTGGGCTGGCGGGCGGGTGAACGGGGCGTGGCGCAGGTCAACGTCTACGCTCAGGGCTTGTGCGCGTTCTAGTCATCGGGTCCGGTGCCCGCGAACATGCCCTGCTCCTCGCCGCGTCCCACGACCCGGCCGTCACCGCGCTCGCCTGCGCGCCAGGCAACGCCGGCACCGCGGCGCTGGCCGAGCAGCTCGGCGTCGACGTGGCCGACCCGGCCGCGGTCGCCGAGCTGGCGAAGCGCTGGCAGGCCGACCTCGTGGTGATCGGCCCCGAGGTGCCGCTGGTCGCCGGCGCGGCCGACGCCGTCCGCAAGGCCGGCATCCCGGTCTTCGGCCCGTCCGCCGCCGCGGCCCGCATCGAGGGCTCGAAGGCGTTCGCCAAGGACGTGATGGCCACCGCGAAGGTGCCGACCGCGCGCAGCGAGATCGTGGACAACCCGGCCAAGCTCGACGAGGCGCTGTCCCGCTTCGGCCCGACCTGGGTGGTCAAGGACGACGGGCTGGCCGCCGGCAAGGGCGTCGTCGTCACCCCGGACCGCGACGCGGCGCGCGCGCACGCCATGAAGCTGCTCGACGGCGGCCACCCGGTGCTGCTGGAGTCGTTCCTCGACGGGCCGGAGGTGTCGCTGTTCTGCCTGGTCGACGGCCGCACCGTGGTGCCGCTGCTGCCCGCGCAGGACTTCAAGCGCGTCGGCGACGGCGACACCGGCCCGAACACCGGCGGCATGGGCGCGTACGCGCCGCTGCCGTGGGCGCCCGCGGGCCTGGTCGACGACATCGTGCGCGACATCGTCCAGCCGGTCGTCGACGAGATGGCCGCCCGCGGCGCCGAGTTCTCCGGCCTGCTCTACGCGGGCCTCGCGATCACCTCCGACGGCCCCCAGGTCATCGAGTTCAACTGCCGGTTCGGCGACCCGGAGACGCAGGTCGTGCTCGCGCTGCTGGCCACCCCGCTGGCCGGGCTGCTGCACGCGACCGCGACCGGCACCCTCGCCGAGCACCCGCCGCTGGAGTGGCACCCGGGCTCCGCGGTCACCGTCGTGATCGCCGCCGACGGCTATCCGGGTGTGCCGCGCGCCGGCGACGTGATCACCGGCGCCGAGTCCGAGGGCGTGCTGCACGCGGGCACCCGCCGCCGCGACGACGGCGCCGTGGTCTCGCACGGTGGCCGAGTGCTGTCCGTGGTCGGCGTCGGCGAGGACCTCGACGCGGCCCGCGCCCAGGCCTACGAGCGGGTCGCGAAGGTGCACCTGTCCGGTTCGCACCACCGCACCGACATCGGGCTCAAGGCCGCTCGCGGCGAGATCACCGTGCCGGGTGCTTCGGCGAATTCCGGCCCGAGCTGATCCCGGGATTGGTAGCCTTCCTACCGGAACTGGTCGGTTACCGTCCGTACCCGGGGAGTGAGTTGTGGCAGAGGACGACCTGCGCGGCGCCGGCCAGGGTCTCGCACCCACGCTCGGCGCCCTCGGCGCGACCGTGCCGTCGGTGCCCCACGACCTGCGGGTCGACCCGGACAAGGTGCTGCTGGTCGCGCAGGTCGTCAACGAGCAGGCCGACGCGCTCGACGACCGCATCCGGCAGAAGCTGATCGACCTCAACATCACCGCGCCGGCCGAGGACGTCATCAGCACCACCGCCACCGACGCGTGGAACCGGCTGGTGGCCCGCGGCGAAGACTCGTACGCGGCGCGGGTGCAGGCCTACGTCCGCAACCTGCGTGACCTCGCCGCGCAGCTCCGGCAGGCCGCGCAGGCCTACCAGGCCGGTGAGGAGGAGAAGGTCATCGCGCTGGGGGACCGCGGTGCCGGCCCTGCCTAGGACGGTCGTCGCGGCCGCGCTCGTGGTGTCCGGCTGCACGTCGACCGTGTCCGGGGTCGCCGGACCCGCCACGCGGCCGAGCAGTCAGCCGCCCGAACTGCCCGCCCGGCAACGCGAGCTGCCGCTGCGGGACGCCGACCCATGCACCCTGCTCACGTCCGCTCAGCTGGACCAGCTCGGCGAGAACGGCGCGCCACGCAGGCTGCCCGAAGACACCCAGCGCGACGGCCCGACCTGCGCCTTCGACGTCGACGCCAGGCCGCCGACGTACACGTACTACCTCGAGGTCATCGGCGACGCCGACATCGAGGACTGGCGCACCGGCGCGCACCGGCGGACCAGCATGGTCCAGCAGCCGGTCGCGGTGCCCGGGTTCCCCGCGCTGGTGAACTACGCGCCCAGCGAGGGGATCCAGGACTGCGAGGTGCTCGTCGGCGTCGCCCAGGGCCAGACGCTGCGCGCCCAGATGGCGCCCGACGACCGCTCGTTCACCCAGCAGCAGCTGTGCGACATGGCGACGAACGTCGCGAAGCTGGCCGTCCAGACGCTCGAAACGCTGAAGTGAGGTGTGGCGTGGCCACGTTCGACAGCAGCAAGTACGACATCCCGACGCTCGTGGCGAAGCTGCGCGACCAGCGGTTCGACGGCTACCAGCCGGAGCAGCTCGCGCAGGTCGTGGAGAAGTTCCGGGACGGCGCGGGCCCGTCGGGGATCACCGGGGCCGTCGAGGCGCTGAAGTCGATCTCCGGCGCGCTCGCCGACACCGAGGAGGCGCTGCGGACCCAGCTGAAGGCGCTCGGCGTCGAGTGGCAGAGCCGCGCGGCGGGGCAGGCGTCGTCGGTGGTCGCGCGGGAGGCCGGGTTCTCCGGTGAGGCCACGGCGAAGGTCGAGCAGGCCGCGCAGATGATGTACGAGCAGGCCGAGGCCTTCACCCGGACCAGGAACAAGCTGCCCGCGCCGGAGGACCTGCGCAAGGCCGGCGGCTACACCTTCGGCGACACGGTGTTCAGCCTGTTCGGGTTCGAGACCGATCATGCGGCGGACGTGCGCACCGCCGAGGAGGCCAAGGCCCAGGCGGTGGACGCGCTCAACGCCTACGCCCACGACAGCGGCAACTACCTCGGCTCGACGTCCACTGTGGACGCACCGGCGCCGGTCTCGCTGCTGTCCGCGCCGGGAACCGGTGTGGTGGCGGGGATCGGCGGGGCGTCGGCGCCGGTGCCGTCGCTGCCGGACACCGCGCCGACCCAGGCCCAGGGCACGAAGGACGTGACGCCGGCGCGGGTGGACACCCCGACACCGCCCATGGGCGTGCCGGCCGCTCCGGCTGCGGGTGCTTCGGTGGCCGGGGTCACCCCGGCGGGCGCCGGTGGTGGGACGACGGCTGGACGCCCCGCCGCGCCCACCGGATCGGTTGCCGGCGGCTCTGGTTCCCCCGGCGGAGCCGGCTTCGCCGGCGAACGCCGGGCGTCGGCTTCGCCTGAATCGAAGAACACTGGTGGCCAGTCCGGCGCCGCGACCGGCGGCCGGGCGATTCCCAGCAGTGGTTCCGCCGTAGGCGCCCGGCCCGG
>NZ_AFWY03000087.1:0-17271 GCF_000231075.2 Amycolatopsis sp. ATCC 39116
TGGGCAGTGGGGTTGCCGTTTGGGGAGGGGCGGCTGTGTGGGGGCCTGCGACTGGGTGGCCGGGCTGCTGCTCGGGGGAGGGGCGGCAGCGTGGCGGCTTGTGACTGGGTGGCCGAGCTGCCGTTCGGGGGAGGGGCAGCAGTGGTGGCTGGCGGCGGGGCTGCGGCTCGGGGCAGGGGCAGCGTGGCAGCCAGCGCCCGGGCGGCGGGAGCAGCCGCGGCAGGTGAGCGGCGGGCAGGATCAGCGCGCCCGAGCCACCACAGTCAGGAGCCCTGCTCGCGGCGGGCGCGGGCCCGGCGTTTTCCCTCGTGCATCGCCTGCACGCGGGCGATCGGGATCGTGCGGCCGTGCTCGACCAGCTCCTCCGGCAACTCCTGCGGGTCCGGCAGCGACTCGGTCCACGGGTCGCCCGAGTCCAGCAGCCGCAGGGCCTCCCGCAGGGTGAAGTCGCCGGGGTGCACGTTGTCCAGGTCGCTCCACGGCACCGGGAACGACACCGGCAGACCGGGCCGCACCCGCGGGCTGTAGACCGACACGACCGTGGCGCCACCCGCGCGGGTCGAGTCGAGGAAGACCTTGCCCTCGCGGTCCTCGCGGATGAACGCCGTCGTCGCCAGTTCCGGGTCGAGCGCCTCGGCCCGCGCGGCCAGCGCCCGGGTGGCCGCGGCGGCCTGCTCCGCGTCGGCGCCGCGCACCGGCACGAAGATGTGCACCCCCTTGGAACCGCTGGTCTTCACCGCGCCGGCCAGACCGCAGTCGTCCAGCGCGCGGCGCACCAGGTGGGCCGCGCGCACCGCCAGGTCGAAGGCCGCCGAGCCCTCCGGCGGATCCAGGTCGAGCACCAGGTGCGTCGGCTGGTCCAGGTGCCCGGCGAGGCCCAGCGTCGGGTGGTACTCGATCGCCCGCTGGTTGCCGAACCACAGGAGCGTGCGGCGGTCGTCGCACAGGGCGTAGGTCACCTGCCGGTGCGAGCTTTCGGCCCACATGCTCACCCGCGGCACCCACTCCGGGGTGTACTTCGGCAGGTTCTTCTGCATGAACGCGTCCTGGCCGCGCAGCACCCGCACGACCGACAGCGGCCGGTCCCGCAGCGCCGCGATCATCCGGTCGGCGACCGCGTCCAGGTAGTCGACCAGATCGCGCTTCGTGGCGCCGGCATCGGCGAACAGTGACTGGTCGAGGTTCGTCAACGACACGCCGTCCCGCACCTCTGCGCTGCTCATGGCCCCACTCTTGCCGATCCGTGTCGTCCAGGCCACCCCTGGCCGGGTTTGCCGCCACCCGCGCAGGGGTAGCGATTCCCCGTGGACATGGGTGAGCGGTACCGGCTCGAGGAGCGGATCGGTGGCGGTGGCAGTGCCGACGTGCACCGCGCGTGGGACCGCGTCGCCGAACGCGAAGTCGCGATCAAGCTCTTCCACGCCGGTTCGACACCCGCCCAGCAGCGGCGGCAGGCGCAGGAGTTCCGCATCCTGGACCGGTTGCGGCACCCGGCTCTGGTGCCGCTGTACGACTCCGGCGTGTGCGACGGGCGCGCGTTCTTCGTGATGCGGCTGGTGCACGGCCCGACGCTCGCGGACCGCATCGCCGAGGGGCCGCTGGCGGTGGACGAGACGATCGAGCTGGGCGCGCGGCTGGCGGACGCGCTGGCCTACGTGCACCACGCGGGGATCACGCACCGGGACGTCAAGCCCGCCAACATCCTGCTCGGGCCGGACGGGGCGGTGCTCGGTGACTTCGGCATCGCGCAGGGCCACGACAGCACCCGCTTCACCACCACCGGCACCGTCGTGGGCACCGCCGCGTACATGGCGCCCGAGCAGGTGCGCGGGGAACCGGTCGGGCCGGCCGCGGACGTCTACTCGCTCGGGCTGGTGCTGCTGGAATGCCTGTCCGGGCGGCGCGAGTACCCCGGGTCGCTGACCGAGTCCGCGGTGGCGCGCCTGCTGCGCCCGCCCGCGGTGCCGGAGGGCCTGCCACCGCACTTCGCGGACCTGTTGCGGCGCATGGGGAACCGGGACCCGCAGGGGCGGCCGACGGCGCGCGAGGTGGCGGCCGTGCTCGGCGGGGTCACCCGGCCGCTGGTGCCGCTGAAGCCGAAGCGGCGCCTCGGTGTCGCCGCCGGGATCACCGGCGTGGCGGCCGCGGCCGAGATGGCGTTCACCCTGCTGAGCGGCTCGACCACGGAGGCTCCGGCCTCGGTGCCCGCACCCACCGCACCGGCCCCCGCGCCGGTGGCCGCGCCGCCGCCGGTGACGAGCGAAACACCCGCCCCGGTGGCGAAAACCGCTCCGGCGAGCCAGAGCGAGGAGGCTCCCGCGCCCGCGAAGGGCCGGAAGGACGACAAGGGCAAGGGCCAGGACAAGGGCAAGGGGCCGGACAAGAAGCCCGGCAAGGACAAGTGAGGCGTCAGACCGCTTTGCTCATGTGCACCAGCGCGCCGTCGAGGAACGGCTCCTCGCGGTCCACCCGGTAACCCAGCCGCCGGTAGAAGCGGATGTTCTCGGTGAACAGGGCGTTCGTGTAGAGCCGCACGCCGGGCAGGCCCATCGACTGGGCCAGCAGGTCGGCGTGCCGCATCAGTAGCCGCCCGTAACCGGCGCCCTGCGCGGACGGCCGCACGGCGACGTTCTCGATCAGCAGGTGGTCCACCGCCGGGATCATCTCGATCAACGCGACCAGCTGGTCGTCGTCGTAGAGCAGGTCGATGTGGTGGGCGGTGACGGTCTGCCGGTAGTCCGTGCGCATCGGCAGGGGTTCGCGCCGGATGAGGTCCACCCACTTCGCGTACGCGGCGTGGACGAGTTCCCGGATCGCGTCGGCGTCGTCGGGCGTCGCGCGTCGGAAGAGGTACTTGTGCGGCATTTCTCCTCCTTCGCGGCCGGGCGGTTGCCCGTGGGCCTCGGGGGTACCCGGTGGCCGCACGAACAGCCGAGTATCAGGAGAGCGTATGGCGCAGCACGCCGGACTCCGGGACCTCGCCGCCGCGGGTCGCGCGGAGGCCGACGCCTACCGGGGGAACCACGACCGTCCGCTGGGCGGCTATCTCGTCGTCATGCTCGTGTACACCTCGCTCGTGGCGACGGCGGTGCTCGCGGCTCTGCTCACCGGCCGGAAGTTGCCCCGTGACCTGCGGGTGTCCGACATCGCCCTGATGGCGATGGGTACCCACAAACTGGCGCGCACGATCAGCAAGGACGCCGTCACCAGCCCCCTGCGCGCCCCGTTCACCCGATACGCTGACACCGGCGGGCCGGCCGAGGTGATGGAGGAGGTGCGCAAGCCCTCCGGGCTGCGGCACAGCCTCGGCGAGCTGCTCAGCTGCCCGTTCTGTCTCGACATGTGGGTGGTGACCGGGTTCACCGTCGGCCACGTCTTCGCGCCCCGTGCCACGCGCCTGGTCGTCGCGGCGATGGCCGCGCTGACCGGCGCCGATTTCCTGCAGCTGGCCTACGCGAAGGCGCAGCAGATCGCCGAGGGCTGAGCCCGCCGGGTGTCGCGGAGGAGGAGCAGGGGTACTCGCACCGCGGACAGGAGGTGCGATGACTGAGCTGATGACCCGGGAAGACGCGGCCATCGAGGTCCGCGACCCCGCGAGCGGTGAGCTGGTGGGACGCGTGCCGAGCGCGACCGCGGAAGAGGTCGACGAGGCGGTGCGCGCGGCGCGGGCGGCGTTCGCGGGCTGGGCGCGGACCGCGGCGGGGGAGCGGGCTGCCGCGTTGAAGGCCGCGGCGGCCGAGCTGCGCGAGCGGGCCGACGAGCTGGCCGCGATGAACAACCGCGAGACCGGCAAGCTGCCGGACGAGGCACGCGAAGGTGTCCTCGCCGGCGCGGGGACCCTGGAGCAGTACGCGGAGCTGGGGCCCGCCCACCGCGGGCGCAGCCTGCAGGGCGGCTGGGACGCGACGGACCTGATGGTGCCCGGGCCGCGTGGCCTCGTGGTGGCGCTGACGCCGTGGAACGACCCGGTCGCGGTCGCGTGCGGGCTGATCGGCGCCGCGCTGGCGACGGGCAACGTCGTCGTGCACAAGCCGAGCGAGCGGTGCCCGCACGTGGGGCGGATGCTGACCGAGCTGATCGCGCGGCACCTGCCCGCGGACGTGCTGGTCTGCGTGGACGGCGACGGCCGGGTGGGCGCGCAGCTGGCGGAGTCCGCGGACGTCGACGTGATCGCGCACGTCGGCAGCACGGCGACCGGCCGTTCGGTGGCGGTGGCCGCGGCGCGGACCGGGGCGAAGGTGCTGCTGGAGAACGGCGGCAACGACGCGCTGATCGTCGACGCCGGTGTGGATCCGAAGTGGGCGGCCGGGCAGGCCGCGCTGGGGGCGTTCGCCAACGCCGGGCAGATCTGCGTGTCGGTGGAGCGGATCTACGTGCACCGGTCGGTGGCCGACGAGTTCCTGGACGCGCTGGTGGCGGAGGCGCGCAAGCGACCGTCCGAGGTGCCGATGGCGCCGCTGGTGGACGAACGGCAGCGCGAGCACGTGCACTCGCACGTCGAGGACGCGGTGGCGCAGGGCGCGTCGCTGCTGGCGGGCGGGACGTTGCCGGACGGGCCGGGCGCGCACTACCCGGCGACCGTGCTGGCCGGGTGCACGCCGTCGATGCGGGTGCTGAGCGAGGAGACGTTCGGGCCGGTCGCGCCGGTGCGCGTGGTGGACAGCTTCGACCAGGCGCTGGAAGAGGCGGCCGACGACCGGTACGGCCTCACCGCGACGGTGCTGACCGAGTCGATGGCGCACGCGCAGCGGGCGTGGCGGGAACTGCCCGTCGGGACGGTGAAGGTGAACAACGTCTTCGGCGGCGCGCCCGCCGGGGCGGCCCACCCGCGCAAGGCCAGCGGCGAGGGGTTCGGCTACGGGCCCGAGCTGCTCGACGAGATGACCGTGACGAAGGTCGTCCACATCGGACCGTCCGGCGGCCGGGCGTGAACGTCCGGTCCCGCCTCCCCGGGGGCGGGACCGGAACGTCTGTCAGCGGGTGGCGAAGACGTACGGCTTGAGCGGCGGCTCCGCCGGCACCCGGCCGTGCAGGGCGAGCTGCTCGGCGATCACACCGGTCAGCGCCGCGTAGTCGGTCGCGAACCGCACTGGATCGACTCCGGGCATGAACAGCTGTCCGCACGTTTCGCGGGGCACGCGTGCGGGGTCGGCCGGACCGGGATGCGTCAGGGCGTCCATCGCGATCGCGTACGCCGTCGGGTCGTAGGTGCCGACGGCGAGGTGCTCTCCGGCCACGTTCGCCGGGCACACGTCCTGGACGGCCACGTTGGTGATCCGCCCGCCCCCGCCGCGGAGGCTGGTGGTGCCGTTGTCGTCGAGGTTGGGCTGGACGAACTCGTCGGTGCGGGTGTAGACCGCCGTGTAGGAGATGCCAGGGAAGGTTTCCTGGCCGGAGTTCATCGCCCTGGTGTAGGCCGAGTTCAGCGTCTGCTGCCACAGCGCGGGTGCGCACCCGAGGACCGGCGGGCACATCGCGTTGATCACGACGCTGCCGTGGTTGGTCGCCCCGAGTCCGACGTAGTCGTCGACCATCGGCCGCAGGTCGGGCCAGAACCGCAGCGCGAAGCGGGGTTCGGTGCCGCCCTGGCTGTGGCCGACGACGTCGACCTGGCGTCCGCTGATCCGGTGCACGTGCCGGATCGCGTTGACCACGTACTCGGCGGAGACCTGGGCGTCGGACATCGCCTGGTCCGGCAGGGTCACCGCGCAGTAGGGCCTGCCGAGCCGGTCCAGCGCCCGGAACCAGTTCCAGCCGAAGTCCTGCTGGGGTGTCAGGGTCGTGCCGGGCACGAAGAGCACCACGTCTTCGGTCGCCACGGCGGCGTTCGCCGTGCAGGTGATGCTCTTCGCCAGCTCCGCGGCGGGCACGGTGAGCTCCGGTCCGGGGCGGTCCACCGGCGCGAAGGACGGTGCGGCGGCCGCGGGCGCCGGCACGGCGGTGGCTGCGGCGATCAGGGCTGCCGCCGCGAGAACACGGTGAAGGCGCATCGTTGCTGCCTTTCTGTCCACATCGGATCCACTTGGGGTGCCGGGAACGATAACCGTGCGCCGGCGTCGGTGCAACACATTCAGAAATGTTGCAGACCGTGTCCCCTCGACGTAGAGTGCCGGTGTGAGCACAGACGTGTCCTGGAGCAGGCTGGCGTCGGATGCAGCGCTGGAGTCCGCGCGCCGGGAGCCGTTCACCAGGCTGTCCCGCGAGCTCTATGCGGGACAGGAGAGCCGCCACGCCGGGCCGCGCCAGGCTTTGCGGGCGGCGCGCCGCACCTTCCTCGCCGGTGAGCGGGTCGACATGGGGGCGCTGGCCGCGGAACTCGGGGTCGACCGGGCGACCCTGTTCCGCTGGGTGGGCAACCGCGACGAGTTGCTGTCCGAGGTGATCTGGTCGCTGTGCCTGCCGACCTGGCAGGGCGCCGTCCGCGGCGCCGAGGGGACCGGGGTGGCCCGGGTCGTGTCGGTGTTCCACGCCTTCAGCGGTGCCATCATCGACGCCGGGTTCTTCCGGGCCTACCTCCGCCGGGAGCGTGACCGCGCGCTGCGGCTGCTCACCACCCGGGCCGGTGTGCACCAGACCCGCGTGATCGCGCTGTTCGAAGGGCTGCTCCGCGCCGAGGAGGCCGATTCCGGACTGCGGCTGCCGCTGCCCGCGCACGACACGGCGTACGTGATGACCCGCATCGCGGAGTCGTTCATCTACGCCGATCTGATCGTCGGTGAGGAACCCGACGCGGCCAAGGCGGCCGCCGCCGTCGCGGCTCTGCTCGGCCCGGCCCAGTCCTGAGTGGACAACGGCCTACGCGGATTCGCGCAGCTTCAGCGACACCGGCCGTCGCGCGCCTCGCCGGCCGACGGGATGACGGTCACGGAGGCCGTCCACATCGGACTGTCCCCCGGTCGGGCCGGTCAGGCAGGCACGCGGCCGAGAGCCTCGGCCAGCTGGGCGTGGTAGGCGGCCAGCCGGCCGGGGCGGTTGCCGGTCAGCGCGCCCACCAGCTCGCCATCCCGCCGGTAGGCGATGTCGAGTCTGCCGCCGTCCGGGTCGTTTTCGTGGACCTCGACGGTGTCGGCGAACGCGGGGAAACCCACGGCGCGGAGCCGGACGCCGTAGAGGTCCGACCAGAACGACGGCACCGGGCGGTAGGTGGCGGGATGGGCCGGGTCGAGCAGGGTCCGGGCGGCCACCTCGGCCTGTTCGACCGCGTGTGTCCAGTGACCGAGCACGGCGCCGTCCGGTCCCGCCCACGGGTGTGGCCACCGGGCCACGTCTCCCGCCACCACGATGCCCGGCACCGGCGTCCCGTCGATGCCGAGCGCTCGTGCGTGGTGGTCGCAGACGAGACCGCGGTCGATGCGCAGGCCCGCGCCGGCGAGCCATCCGGTGCGCGGCGACGCGCCCAGTGCCACCACCGCGAGGTCGGCCGCCAGGCGGGTGCCGTCCGACAGGAGCGCGCCGGTCAGCCGGTGGCCACCGGTGAACGAGCCGACCCGCGTGCCCGTCCGCAGGGACACCCCGGCCGCGCGGTGCAGTGCCGCGACGAACTCGCCGGCGACCGGCCCCAGTGCGGCGCGCAGCGGCTGCGGCTGCGCTTCGACCAGCTCGACGGACGTCCCCCGGCCACGGGCGGCGGCGGCCAGTTCACCACCGAGGAAACCGGCTCCGACGACCAGCAGGTGAGCGCCGCCGCCGAGCCGGTTCCGCAGGGCCCGGGCGTCGTCCAGCGTGCGGAACACCCCGACTTCCGGCGGATGCGTTCCCGGCCAGGGGTTCGGCGCGGCGCCGGTGGCGACGACCAGGCCCGTGTAGGGCAGGACGTCGCCGCCGTCCAGTTCGACGGTGCGGCTCGGCACGTCCAGCCGGCGGGCTCGCCGTCCGAGCACCCAATCGATCCCGAGCCCGGCGGCCGGCAGTGCCGCCGCGGACTCGTCCGCGGTCGCGGCGAGGAGCTCCTTGGACAGCGGTGGCCGGTCGTAGGGGAGATGCGGCTCGGCGCCGACGACGGTCAGGCGCCCCCGGTAGCCGTGGCGGCGGAGTGCGGCGCACGCGCGCTGGCCCGCCAGGGACGCGCCCACCACCACGATGCCCGCGTCACCGGCGGTCATGCCGCCGGTCTTCCGCTGCCGGACGGGCCGACGGTGATGGCGCGCACCGGGCAGGCGGACGCCGCCCGGATCACGTCCGCACGCCGTTCTTCCGGCGGGGAGGGCGAATAGCGGAGCTGGTCGTCGTCGTCGAAGGAGAAGACGTCCGGCGCGCCGAAGACACATTGGCCGTGGCTCTGGCACACCGCGAGGTCGACGTGTACTTGCACCGTGACCGTCCTATGAGGCAGTGGGTAGGGGAGGGTTGAAGCGGGAGAAGGCAGGTGCGCTCCAGCGGAGGCGACTGGCGCTGGGAATCTCGACCACGGCGCTGACGGTGAAGTCGACGACCCGTTGCGCCCCCGGCAGGGAGCCGGCCGCGGCCGGCCCCCAGTCGGTGCGCGCCGTTCCGGTGAGCTGCAGGGTCGTGCCCGTGGCCCAGTCCTGGAACAACAGTCCGGCGGCCGGGTTGACCTCCAGGTTGCCCAGCGTGTTGAACATGGCATTGCCGACGTAGTCCGGCCAGCGCAGCGTGGTGTCGGACAGCACCTGGACGAAGCCCGGGTTGCCGCCGCGGTGCGAAGCGTCGGCGTCGCCGTCCCGGTCGGCGGTGGCGACGAAGAACGTGTCGGCGCGGCTGAGGAGTTCCCGCTGGTCCGGCGACAGGGCGGCCGAGGTGACCGGTTCGCCGGGCGCGGCCTGCTCCGGGTGCGGTTCCCGCTTCTGGATGTACTTCGGGCAGTTCGCGTAGACCTGCTCGAGCGCGACCCGCAAGCCGCCGGCGACCGGTGTGCTGCGGCCGTTCATCCGCATGCGGCGCCGGGAGGACGCCTCGATCGCGAGCATGCCCACCGGTGCGGGTTCGCCGAGCCGGGAGCGCAGCGGGTCGCCGGGCGCCGGGAGCGCCGCGACGGCGAGCGTGGTGTCGTCCTCGGCCCGCAGGAACCCCGGCGGCCCGGACAGGAGTGTGGCCCAGACCCGGCCCTCGGCGTCGGTGGCGCCGAGCACGAGCATGACCTGCCGGGCGAGGAAATCCCGGGCCACCGCCGGGATCGCGTGCTGGATCGCGCGGGCGGAGAACCCGCCCTGGTCGAGGAGGCCGGAGCGCCGCTGGGCGGCCCGTTCACCCTCGTGGTAGACGTCGACCGCCACAGCGGCCTCCTTTCAGCGCGGAATCAGGGTGCGGATCAGAAGAAGCCGCAGGTGGGCGCCTCGCCGCTGGGGGCGGCCGCGGTCTCGGCGCCGCTCGGCGCGTAGATCTCCAGGCGGATGCCGTCCGGGTCGGTGAAGAAGATGCCGCCGGAGCTCATGCCTTCCCCGTGCGGCACCACTCCGTCGTAGCGGAACTCGGCACCGAGTTCGCGCAGCACCGACTCGGCCGCTCGCACCTCGTCGATCGAGTCGACCTGGAAGGACAGGTGGTGCAGCCCGGCCGAGGACGCCGGGAACGGCGTCTCGCTCTGCTGCCACAGGGTCAGCACCAGCCGTCCGTCGCGCCCCAGGAAAGCCCAGCGCCGCTCGTCGTTCCCGCCTTCCGCCTGCACCTGGAACCCGAAGACCCGGGCGTAGAACGGCACCGCTCGCTCCAGATCGGTCACGTTCAGACCGACGTGGCCGGTCTGTACGGCGCTGATCGTGGCAGTTGTCATGAGCTTCCTCCTCGAGGATGTCTAACCGTCTTAATGAAGTTAGACGGTTAGACGATCCAGTGTCAACCACCTATCGGGAGATGACCGGGTAGACTCGGCTCGTGCCAGACCCCCGTCCGCTGACCGGCGAGCCGCTGTGCCTCGATCTGCTGAACACGTATTGGATCGGCGAGAACGGCCCCGAGGACCTGCTCGACTCCACCGACGGTGTGGGCGTCTGGCTGCACTCGGCCGGCCTGGCGGACCGGGCGGTCGCGAACGAGGCGACGCGCGGCGCCCTGCGTGAGACGCGGGAAGTTCTCCGGGCACTGGTCGACGGCGAAGCCGGGCGGGACGCCGCTCGCGAACTCAACCTGATCCTCGAACGCGGGGCGCTGCGCTACCGGCTCGGCGCAGCGGGGCCGGAGGCGCGTGGCACGACCGATGATCCGGCCTGGCTGCCTGCCTGGCTCGCCGCGACGGACTACCTGGGACTCGTCGACGGCAAGCCGGAGCGGATCAAGCGGTGCGCGGCGCACCCGAAGTGCGTGCTGCACTTCTACGACACGACCAAGAACGGCACCCGCCGGTGGTGCTCGATGGCGGGGTGTGGCAACCGGGCGAAAGCCGCCCGGCACTACGAACGGGAGCGAGCCGGGTCCGGCTGAGGCCGGGGCGGCTCACGCCGATTCGCGCAGTTTCAGCGACACCGGTAGCACCTGCCGCCGCGGGCGGATCGTTTCGCCGGCCAGCAGGGCGGTCAGCGTGGCGACCATCTGGCGCACCTGGGCGGCCGGGTCCTGGTGCACCGTCGTCAGCGGGGGGTTCATCGCGGTGGCCAGCGCCGGGTGGTCGTCGAAACCCACGACCGCCACGTCCGACGGCACGCGGCGGCCCGCGGCGCCCAGTGACTGCAACACGCCCGCGGCCATCACGTCGCTCGCCACGAAGACCGCGTCCAGCTCCGGCTCCCGCGCGAGCAGCCGGTCCATCGCGTCGCGGCCGCCGTCCAGCGTGAAGTCCGCCTCCTCCGCCAGGCCCGCCGACTCCAGCCCCGCGTCGGCCAGCGTTTTGCGCCATCCGGACAACCGGTGGACCGCCGCGGTCTGGTCCTGCGGGCCGGCGACCGTCGCGATGCGGCGGCGGCCCAGCGAAACCAGGTGCTCCACCGCGAGCCGCGCGCCGGACTCGTTGTCGAAGTCGATCACGTGCACGCCACGCGCCACCCCGCCCGCCGGGCCGCCGAACACGACCGGCAGCCGCAGCAGCCGCAGCGCCCGCGGCAACGGGTCCGCCTGGTGCGGCGCGAACACCAGCGCCCCGTCGACGTGCCCGCCCTCCAGGAAGCGCAACGTCCGCGCCAAGTCGTCCCGGCCGTCGCAGAACATCAACACCATCTGCGCGCCGGACGCCGCCAGCTCCCGGTACCCGGCGCGCATCACCGCGGTCCGGTACGGATCGCCGAGCACGACCTCCTCCGGCTCGGACAGCACCACCGCCACCGCGCCCGTCCGCCGCGTCACCAGCGACCGCGCCGCCTGGTTCGGCGAATAGCCCAGATCGGCCGCCGCCGCGCGCACCGCTTCCCGGGCGCGCGCGCTGACGTTCGGGTCGTCGTTGAGCGCCCGGGACGCTGTCGAGCGCGAGACCCCGGCGAATGCGGCCACGTCCTCCAGCGTCGGTCGGCCGTCGTGGTTGCCGTGTGCGGTCACCGGGTCACCTTCCGCCATCGATGGGAGCGCTTCCAACAATAGCGCATCTTGACACGGCTCGTGACTAGGGACACACTCAAGCCCGTTCTGGGAGCGCTCCCAAAATCTCCCTCCCTGGAACCCCACGAGTTAGGGAATCGACGTGCGACATCTTCACAAGGGCGTGAGCTTCGCGATCGGACTGGCGGTGCTGGGCGCGAGCCTGGCCGCCTGTGGCGGCGGCTCGTCCGGGACGTCCGGCGACGGGCGGATCGAGCTGTCCATCGGCACCTTCACCGAATTCGGCTACGAAGACCTGATCACCGAGTACGAACGCCTGCACCCCAACATCAAGATCACCCACCACAAGACCGGCGAGGGCGGCCCCTACCACCAGAACCTGATCACGAAGCTGGCCGCGGGCAACGGGCTGGAGGACGTGGTCGCGGTCGAGGAGGGCCACTTCTCCGACATCATCGACAAGTCGTCCAAGTTCAACGACCTCACCGAGATCGGTCCCAAGGACGTGACCCCGGACCGGTGGCTGAACTGGAAGTACGAGGCGGGCAAGGACTCCGACGGCCGCCTGATCGGCTACGGCACCGACATCGGCCCGCTGGCCCTGTGCTACCGCAAGGACCTGCTGCAGGCCGCCGGTCTGCCGTCCGATCCCGAGGGCGTCAAGTCGCTCTTCGCGACCTGGGAGTCCTACTTCGCGGCCGGCGACCAGTACGTGCAGCGCACCGGTGGCAAGGCGTGGTTCGACGCGTCCTCGCAGCTGTACAACTCGATGGTCAACCAGCTCGAAACCGGTTACCTGGACCGCAACGACAACCTCACCATCGAGACGAACCCGGGCATCAAGGCGGCCTGGGACCGCATCACCGGCGCCATCCAGCGCGGCCAGTCCGCGAAGCTCATCGCGTTCGGCAACGAGTGGAAGACCGGGTTCCAGCAGGGATCCTTCGCCACCACGGTGTGCCCGTCGTGGATGCTCGGCGTGGTCGAGGAGAACGCCGGTCCCGGCAACGCGGGCAAGTGGGCGGTCACCGACGCGTTCCCCAACGGCGGCGGCAACTGGGGCGGCTCGTACCTGACCGTGCCCAAGCAGAGCCAGCACCCGAAGGAGGCCGCGGAGTTCGCGGCGTGGCTGACCGCGCCGGAGCAGCAGCTCAAGGCGTTCCAGGCGCGCGGCAACTTCCCGAGCCAGACGCAGGCGCTCACCTCGCCGCAGCTGCTGCAGCAGACCGAGCCGTACTTCGGCGACACCAAGGTCGGCGAGCTCTACTCCGAGCAGGCCAAGAAGGTGACCCGCGCGCAGTACAAGGGTCCCGGCGACGGCCAGATCCAGGAGAACGTCACCAGCCCGGCGCTGCAGGCCGTCGAGCAGGGGACACCACCCGGCCAGGCCTGGCAGCAGGTGGTCAACGAAGCCAAGAAGATCGTGAAGTGAGCGCAGGGGGAACGGGCCGATGACCACTGTGGCCGAAAAACCACCGCGGCAGGACGTGCCGCCGGAACCGGTGAGACCGACGCTGCGGCAACGGTTGTCGCGCTGGGACGTCAGGTTTTCGCCGTACCTCTACATCGCGCCGTTCTTCGTGGTGTTCGGCCTGACCGGCCTGTTCCCCCTGCTCTACACGGGTTACGTGTCGCTGTTCGACTGGGAGATCGGCGACGACGACCCGAAGTTCGTCGGGCTGGAGAACTTCGTGACGCTGCTGGGCGACGCGCAGTTCTGGAACGCGGTCGTGAACACGATCTCGATCTTCGTGCTCTCCAGCGGGCCGCAGCTGGTGATCGCGATCCTGCTCGCGGCGCTGCTGTCGCTGCGGCTGCGCTTCCCGGCGAGCTGGCGGGTCGGGATCCTGCTGCCCTACTCGGCCAGCCTCGTCGCGCTCGGCATCATCTTCGCGAACTTGTTCGGCCCGCGGTACGGGCTGGTCAACGCGATGCTGGAGGCGGTGGGGCTGGACCGGGTGGAGTGGCAGGCCAACCGGTTCGCCAGCCACCTGGCGATCGCGACGATGGTCAACTGGCGCTGGACCGGCTACAACGCGCTGATCGTGCTGGCGGCGATGCAGGCGCTGCCGCGGGACGTGTACGAGGCGGCGGTGGTCGACGGGGCCGGCGCGGTCCGCCGGTTCTTCTCCATCACGCTGCCGATGCTGAAGCCCACGCTGATCTTCGTGGTGGTCACCTCGACGATCGGCGGGTTGCAGATCTTCACCGAGCCCAAGTTGTTCGACGCGATGCCCGGGTCGAACAACGGCGGTTCGCAGCACCAGTTCCAGACCCTGACCCTGTACCTGTACCAGTCGGCGTTCGAGGGCTTCGACCTCGGCTACGCCTCGGCGATCGCGTGGCTGCTGTTCCTGCTGATCGTCCTCATCGCGCTGGTCAACTTCCTGATCACCCGGCGGGTCGCCGCGACGACGGGACTGAAACGATGACCACACTGAGATTCCCGCGCGGGCGCGGCGGTTCGCGCTTCTTCGTCTACGCCACGCTGATCGCGTTCGTCGCGGGTTCGCTGTTCCCGTTCTACTGGTCGTTCCTGGTGGCCAGCCGCGACACCGGCATGCTGTCGGACCACCTGCCGCCGCTGCTGCCGGGCGGGAACTTCTGGGCCAACGCCGTCCGCGTGTTCGACGCGGTGCCGTTCTGGAAGGCGCTGGGCAACAGCGTGATCGTGGCAGGCACGGTGACGCTGACGACCGTGCTGTTCTCCGCGCTCGCCGGGTTCGCCTTCGCCAAGATGCGGTTCCGCGGCTCGAACGGGCTGTTCGTGTTCATCGTGGTGACGCTCGCGGTGCCCACGCAGCTGGGCGTGATCCCGCTGTTCATCATGATGTCCGAGCTCGGCTGGGCCGGGCACCTGCAGGCGGTGATCGTGCCGAACCTGGTCACCGCGTTCGGGGTGTTCTGGATGCGCCAGTACATCGTGGACGCCGTGCCGTACGAGCTGATCGAGGCCGCGCGGGTGGACGGGTGCAGCGTGTTCGGGACCTTCGTGCACGTCTGCCTGCCCGCGATCCGCCCGGCGGCCGCGGTGCTCGCGATGTTCACGTTCATGATGTCGTGGAACGACTTCCTGTGGCCGCTGATCGTGCTCGACGCGGGCAACCCCACCGTGCAGGTGGCGCTGGAAAAGCTGCAGAGCGGCCACTACGTCGACTATTCGCTGGTGCTGGCCGGGACCACGCTGGCGACCATTCCGGTTCTGATCGTCTTCCTGCTGCTCGGGCGCCAGATCGTGTCCGGGATCATGCAGGGCGCGGTGAAAGGGTGAGCATGTCGGTTCTGGGTGAAGAGGTCACCGCCGGGCTGGAGTTCCCGCCCGGGTTCGCGTGGGGGGTCAGCACGGCGGCCTTCCAGATCGAGGGGGCGACCACTGTGGACGGTCGCACCGACTCGATCTGGGACGCGTTCTGCCGTCGTCCGGGCGCGGTCGCGGGCGGTGACACCGGAGAGCCTGCCGCCGACCACTACCACCGCTTCCGGGACGACGTCGCGCTGATGGCCGAACTCGGGCTCGGGGTGTACCGGTTCTCGCTGGCCTGGTCCCGGGTGCGCCCGGACGGCGGCGCGGTCAACCCGGCGGGGCTGGACTTCTACGAGCGGCTGGTGGACTCGTTGCTGGAGCGGGGGATCACCCCGTGGGCGACGCTCTACCACTTCGACCTGCCGCAGGCGCTGGAGGAGCGCGGCGGATGGGCCGCACGCGACACCGCCCACCGGTTCGCCGAGTTCGCCGCGTCGGCCGCCGAGCGGCTGGGCGACCGGGTGCCGTTCTGGTCCACGCTGAACGAACCGTGGTGCTCGGCGTTTCTGGGCTACGCCAAGGGGATCCACGCGCCGGGCAGGCAGGAGCCGCGCGCGGCGGTCGCGGCGGCGCACCACCTGCTGCTCGCGCACGGCCTCGGCCTCGCCGAGATCCGGCGGCACGCGCCGCGGGCGCAGGCGGGCATCACGCTGAACCTGTACCCGGTGCGGGCGGAGGACCCGTCGTCGGCGGCGGACCGCGACGCGGCGAGGCGGGTGGACGGGTTGCAGAACCGGCTGTTCCTCGACCCGGTGCTACGTGGGCGGTACCCGGAGGACCTGCTGGCGGACCTGGAGCCGTTCGGCCTCGGCGCCTGCCTGCGGGACGGGGACCTGGCGCTGATCGGGGCGCCGATCGACCAGATGGGGATCAACTACTACCGCGGCTACGAGGTCACCGGCACGCTGCAGCCAGGGGTCGAGCCGGGCGGGCTGGAGTGGGTTGGCGCGGACGGGATCGGGTTCGTGCCCGACACGGCGGCGTCGGTGACGCACTCGGGGTGGTTCGTGCAGCCGGAGGGGCTGACCGAGACGCTGGTGCGGGTGCACCGCGAGTACCCGGCGGTGCCGTTGTACGTCACGGAAAATGGCGCGGCCTACGACGACTCGGTGCGGCCGGACGGCTGGATCGACGACGTCGAGCGGGTCGAGTTCCTGGCCGCCCACCTGCGGGCGGCGCACGCGGCGCTCGCGCAGGGGGTCGACCTGCGGGGGTTCTCGTACTGGTCGCTGCTGGACAACTTCGAGTGGGCGGAGGGGTATTCGAAGCGCTTCGGGCTGGTGCACGTGGACTACCGGACGCAGGTCCGCACGATGAAGCGCAGCGCCCACTTCTACGCCGACGTGATCCGCGACAACGCGGTGCCGCCGGTCCGCGGGTGACGGGTGCTACGTCTCGTCGGTGAGCAGGCGATGCTGCTCCACGAGCCACGTGTCGAACTCGACGGACGCGTGGATCCAGGTGGCGGTGGTGGTCACGAAGTGCTCCACCGTGACGCCGGCGCCGATCAGCATCATCGCCTCACCGACCAGCGTGACCGCACCGTCGTCGCCGGTGTGGCTGTACACCTTCGGCCACAGCGTGCGGCGGTTCCAGTCGTCGAGGAGTTCCAGGAGGTGCGGCTTGGCCTCGATCGCGTGGCGGCGGTCGTAGAAGGTGCGCACGGCGAAGGTCCGTCCCTCGTCCGCGCCGCGGAACACGAAGTACATCCGGAAGTGCTCCCACGGGGCGCCGAGATCGCCGTCCTCGTCGAGGCCGTACTCCAGCCCCATCTCCTCCAGCAGCCGCTCGACGAAGGCCTGGTCGGGAACGACGATCTCGGTGGTCATCCGGAGATCCTGTCAGGCGGGGGTGACCGTGGGCAGCGGGGTGGTGGTCAGGTCGGGCAGGGCGGGCGCCAGGTCGGCCATCAGGGCGGTCGCGTTGTCGTGGCCGCCCGCCGCCAGCGCCGCGTCCACCAGCGCCTGCGCGCTGTTCGACGGCACGCGCAGCAGCTCGGCCATCGCGGCGCGGGTCAGGACCTTGTGGACGCCGTCGCTGGTCAGCAGCAGCCCCGCGGGACCCATCGCGTCGGCGTGGCCGAACTCGTCCGGGCGCGCCGTCCGCACGCTGGTCGTGACCAGGTGCTCCATCCTGGGGGTGGGCACCTGGCCGCGGTCGCGGAAGTACTGCGCGAGCGTGTGGTCCCTGGTCAGCTGCCGCAGCGAGTCGCCGTTCCAGGCGTAGGCCCGCACGTCGCCGACCCACCCGACGCCGTAACCGCCGTCGACGGGCGTCGCGACCACCAGCACGCAGTCGCCCGCCGGCTCGGCGCGGACCGCCCGCTGCGCCGCGGCCAGCGCGGCGGCAGGCCCCTGCGACGCGGGCACCTGGACGGCGGTGGCGACGGCGACCTGGGCGGCCCGCGCGGCGCTCGGCTCGTCGCCCACGCCGTCGGCGAGGGCGAACACGACCTCCCCGGTGCTCGGGTCGGCGTAGGCCGCGGTGGCGTCGGCGTTCACCGAACGCGGGCCGCGGGTGGTCGCGGTGGCCCACCACGGGGCTGG
>NZ_AFWY03000086.1:0-18673 GCF_000231075.2 Amycolatopsis sp. ATCC 39116
GATCCGGCGCGCTGCTGCGGACCACCGCCGATTCGGCGCTACCCACCGGATTCAGCGCGCTGCCGCGGGCCGGCCGCCCGCCGCCCCAGCGCGTTGCCCATTGATCCGGCGCGCGGCCCCGCACCGAAATGGCGGCCGGTGGCCGGATGCGCCAAACCCTCCGCAGGCCGGACCACCCACCACCCCAGCGCGCCGCCGCGTGGGTGGTCCGAGGCCTCGGCGGGCCGGACCACCGCCCGGCCCGCGGCCGCGCGCCGAAGCGGCGCCGACCCGCCCAGCCGCGTCCGCTGTCAGGCTTCCCTCACGCGCGGCGCCCCACGAACGCCAGCATCCGCGTCTGCTCGTCGGCGTCCGGCGGCGGCGTCACCTCCGGGCCGAAGAAACCCGGCCGCCGCACGACGTGTTGCCTCGCCCAGTCCGCGGCCAGCGCCACCAGGTCCGCGTCGGCCCGGACGTCCATGCCCAGTGCGTGCCCGATGTCCCAGCTGTGCACCACCGTGTCGGTGATCATCAGCGGCACCACCGCGGCCAGCGGCACCTCGCCGATGCCGGTGATCGACGTGGTCCGCGCCAGCGCCTCCCCGGTCAGCGCGGGCACCGACGCCGCCCGCGCCTTGCGCCACGTCTCCACCGGGTCGTCGCCGGTCCACGTGCCCGGCCGCGGCGATCCCGGCGCGCCCGACCGGTCCGGGTCCGGCTCGCCCACCGCCCACGCCCGCATCTGCCACTGGCCCCAGATCAGATGCCCGGCCACGTCCCGCACGGTCCACTCCGCGCACATCGACGGCACGTCCCACCGGTCGTCCGGCACCGCCGCCAGCACCGCGTCCAGCCCGTCCTGCGCCCGCCGGTACTGCTCCATCAGTTCCATCGCCGACTCCTTTCCTCGGTTGACCCGAGGACGAACGGCGACGACCGGACTCGACATCACGCCGGCAGAATTTTCAGCCCCCCGTTCGCGGTGACGACGCGGCCACCGGTCGGCGGCGGGAAGTGGGTGCCCAGCAGCAGGGTTCCGCTGTCGGCCAGCGACGCCAGCAGCGACCGGCGCGTCGACTCGGCGAGCGCCGGATCGATGTCGACACAACTGGTGATCCCCGGGTGCGCCAGCTGGACCGGGTGGTGCACGCAGTCACCGGTGATCAGCGCGCTGCTGTTCCCGCTGGTCAACCGCACGGCGACGTGCCCGGGGGTGTGGCCGGGCGTGGGGACCAGCCGCACCCCGGGCGCGACCTCGACGCCGCCGTCGGGCACGTCGACCAGGTCGAGCAGCCCCGCGTCCGCCACCGGCTCGACCGAGTCGCGGAACATCTGCCGCCGCGGCTCGTCCATGTCGTAGCCCGACCAGAAGTCCCGTTCGGCGCGTGAGGTCAGGTAGCGGGCCCGCGGGAAGGTCGGCACCCACTCGCCGTCCACCAGCCGCGTGTTCCAGCCGACGTGGTCGGTGTGCAGGTGCGTGAGCACCACCAGGTCCACCGACTCCGGCGCGAACCCCGCCGCCGTGAGCCGGTCCAGGTAGCCGGTGCGCAGGTCGTGCCACGCCGGGTTGGCACGCTGCTTGCCGTCGCCGATGCCGGTGTCGACCAGGATCCGCAGACCGTCGGCCGTGACCGCGAAGCTGTGGCTGGCCAGGCGCAGCACGTCGCCGTCGGCGAAGTCGGGCCGCAGCCAGTCGTGCCGGTTCACGACGTCCGGCGTCGCACCTGGCAACAGCCAGGGACCGGTCTCGGGCGGCAGCAGCACCTCGTCGACCCGCTGCACGGTGATGTCACCCACGAACCACATGGCAACCTCCTAAACGCAATGTGTTTGCGTTAATCTTAATGCAAACGGTTAGCTTTAGGAGGAGGACCATGTCATCCGAAGACCGGCCCGAGGTGGTGGCCACCGCCGACCACATCGACACCGTGGTCGGCGTCCTGCGCGAACTCGACCTCGGCGAGACCGCGCCGGCGGCGGTCTACCGGGCGGGAGAGTCCGATGCGGCCCGCTGACCTGACCCTGGCCGCCGCGGCGGCGGCCGTGCGGAGCCGTGAACTGTCCCCGGTCGAACTGGTCGACGACGTGCTGACCCGCATCGAGGAGGCCGACGCCCGTCTCGGCGCGTACGTCGCCGTCACCGCCGACCGTGCCCGGGACGCCGCCCGCGAGGCCGAGCGCGAGATCGCGACCGGCGGCGTGCGCGGGCCGCTGCACGGAATCCCGATGGGGCTCAAGGACCTGATCGACGTCGCCGGGCTGCCGACCACCGCGAGTTCCCGCGTGCGGGCCGGGCACCGAGCCGAGTCGGACAGCGCGGTCGCGGCCCGGCTGGCGGGGGCCGGCGCGGTCCTGGTCGGCAAGACCCACACGCACGAGTTCGCCTACGGGCTGATCACGCCGCAGACGGTCAACGCCCGCGACGGCGGGCGGATCGCAGGCGGGTCGAGCGGCGGGTCCGCGGTGGCGGTCGCGGCCGGGATGGCGACCTTCTCGCTGGGCACCGACACCGGCGGCTCGATCCGGGTGCCCGCGGCACTGAACGGGGTCGCCGGTTTCAAGCCGAGCTACGACCTGGTGCCGCGGGAGGGGGTGGTGCCGTTGGCCTGGTCGCTGGACCACGTCGGGCCGATCACGCGCACCGCCGAGGACGCCGCGCTGGTGATGGAAGTCCTGTGTGGAGTGTCCACCGTAGAGCCGTCCGGGCTGCGGGTCGGCGTGCCGGGGAACTACTACTTCGACCACGTCGACCCCGAGGTCGAATTGGCGGTGCGGGCGGGAATCAGCCGGCTGGAGGCGCTCGGCGCGCGGCTGGTGGATGTCGAAATCCCCATGACGCGGTACGTTCAGGGAGTCCAATGGGGACTGATGGTCCCGGAAGCAAGCGCTTACCACGACCCGACTGTGCACGCGGTGTCCGAGCTCTACGCCGCGGACGTGCGGGTGCTGCTCGAAGCCGGGCGCCGGATGTCCGCTGTGGACTACCTGCGGGCCCAACGGGCACGGACGCTCATGCGGCGTGAGTGGTCGCGTCTGATGGAGACGGTCGACGTGATCGCCGCCCCGGCCGTGCCGGTCACCGCGGTGCCGGTGGGGCAGGAGAGCGTGACCTGGCCCGACGGGACGATGGAGAGCGTCTCGGATGCCTACGTGCGGTTGTCGGCGCCGGCCAACATCACCGGGCTGCCGTCGCTGACCGTGCCTGTGGGGGAGGACCGGGCGGGGCTGCCGATCGGGATGCAGCTCATCGGCCGCGCCGGGGGTGACGGCGTGGTGCTGGGGCTGGGCCGGGCGTTCGAGCGTTGACCCTCCAGCCGGTGGAGACGCTAGCGTCGGACGCGTGACGTGTGCGGAGTGCGGTGGGGCCGGTCCCTGCGATGAGTTGTTCCAAGTGGTGCTGGCGCTGGACCACTCGCGGCAGGAGCCGTGGGGGCCGTTGCACGGGGTGACCGTGGGGTGTTTCCTGCTGCAGCACCCGAGCCGGCTGCCGGAGCGGGACCGGGGGCGGAACTGGGCGATCGTCCGCGCCTTCGTGGACGGTGGCCGCCCCGCGGTGGCCGGTCTCACCGCGGCGGTCCGCCGGGCCAACTCGCACCGTGCCCGTGGTGCGCTGCCGGAGTTCGATGCGCCGCCGGGTGGCGCGGGGCCGTTCGAGGTCACGATCGCCGACGTCGCCCAGGACGGGACGTTTCCGGCGGCGGGGTTCGAGGAGCGGGTCCGGGCCTGGGCGCGGGCCACGCTTGACGCACAATCGTTGCGTTAAGCTGGGGGTGTGAGCCGCAAGCCGATGGTGCGCCCCGGCGGCCGCAGCGCGCGGGTGCAGGAGTCCGTGCACGCCGCGGTTCGTGCCCTGGAGGCCGAGGCCGGGCGGGAGGCGCTGACGGTGCCGCTGATCGCCGCGCGGGCCGGCGTGACGCCGTCGACGATCTACCGCCGCTGGGGCGACCTGCACGAGCTGCTGTCGGACGTCGCGGTGGAACGCCTCCGGCCCGAGTCGCCGCCCGAGGACCACGGCTCGCTGGGGACTGACCTGGCGGCGTGGGCGGAGCAGTTCCTGGAGGAGATGTCCGCGCAGCCCGGGCGCGCCTACATCCGGGACGCGCTGCTCGGGGACGACACCAACGCCGGCCGGTGCTCGGCGTACGCGGCGGAACAGATCGAGGTGATCGTGGCGCGAGCGGCCCAGCGCGGCGAGGCGGCGCCGCAGGTGGAGACGGTGCTGGACCACGTGGTGGCGCCGATGATGTACCGGATCCTGTTCCGCCCGGACGGCCTGTCGCCCAGCTACGCGCGGCGGCTGGTGGAGGAGTTGCTGGGCTGAGCTTTTGCCGGATGGCTGGACCTCTCGCGCGGTCACCGCTGTTCCTGCCGTGGGCACGAGCGGGCCGCCAACCGGAGCACCGACTTGATGGGCTGGGCAATCGCGCGCACACGATTGGCCCAACCCCGATCAAGCCGCAGAGCAACCCCACCTACCGCAGCGCTTCGACCACCCGCGAGGTCGCCTCGGCGAGCAGCTTGTTGTCGTACGAAGCGTCGGCGGTCGCTCGGCTCGACATCAGCGCCAGCACGATCGGCGCACGGTTCGGCGGCCAGATCACCCCGATGTCGTTGCGGGTGCCGTAGTCGCCGGTGCCCGTCTTGTCCGCCACCGGCCACTCGGACGGCACGCCGGCGCGGATGAGCTCCGTCCCGGACTTGTTGCGGCGCATGGTCCCGGCCAGCAGATCCCGCTTGCCGGCAGGCAACGCCTCGCCCAGGAGGAACGCTCGCAGGCTGCCCGCCATCGCCCGCGGAGTGCTCGTGTCCCGGACGTCGCCGGGAATGGCCGAGTTCAGCTCGACCTCGAGCCGGTCCGGGTGGGTCGTCGTGTCGCCGATCTCGCGCAGCACGGCCGCCAGCCCTGCCGGGCCGCCCACCTCCGCGAACAGCAGGTTCGCCGCCGTGTTGTCGCTCTGCAGCAGCGCCGCCTCGGCCGCCTCGCGCACCGTCACGCTCCGCCGGTCCTTCGTGATCGGCGAGTTCGGCTGGATCTCCGCGTCGGTGTAGGTCACCACTTTGTCCAGGTCGACGTTCCGCCGCAGCACGGCGCCCGCCAGCAGCGACTTGATCGCCGACGCGTAGTTGAACCGCTCGTCGGCCCGGTGCGCGATCTCCCGCCCGGTCCCGGTGTCGATCGCGTACACCCCGAGCCGCGCGTCGAACCGCGCTTCCAGATCGGCGAAGTCCACCTGCGGCGCCGGCGCGACGGTCGAAGCGGCGGGCGGCGGCGGGGGCGGTTCCGCGGCACACGCCCCGACCAGCCCGAACACGAGCAGGACCACCACGGCGCGAAGAGTTCGAACAAGCATGGCCCCAGCCTCCCGTGCCCACTCGATGCCGTCGAAGACGAAAAAGACAGTTTCCATGCGGATCCGGCATAAGATGCGCGGCGTGGATCTCGTCGGCGCCTGCCGGGCCTTCGTCAGCGTCAGCGAGCGCGGCAGCTTCACCCTCGGCGCGGCCGCGGCCGGCATCCCCCAGCCGGTCGCCAGCCGCCGCATCGCCGCGCTCGAACAGCACCTCGGCGACCGGCTCTTCGACCGCTCGACCCGGCGCGCGGTGCTGACGCCGTTCGGCCGCGACGTGCTCCCCGCGGCCGAACGGCTGGTCCGCCTCGCCGACGCCTTCGAACACGACGCCCGCCGCGCGCGCCGCCGCCCGTTGCGGCTCGCCGTGCCGGACTGGTGCTCCGCCCGCGAGCTCGCCCACCTCGACGCCGAAGCCCGCGACCACGACCTCGTCCTCGACTTCCGCCCCGCGCCGCCCGCCGAACGCGCCGGCCTCGTCCGCACCCAGGAGGTCCGCGCCGCCCTCACCGCGGTCCCCGAGGACGAAGCCCGCTGGCGGGTGCCGCTCGGTGTGGCCGCAGCGGTGCCGCCGGCCGCGCACACGGTCTACCTGGAAACCCTGCGCGTCGGCCGCGGCGACGACGGCCCGGCGCGGCGCGTGTGGCTGCAACCCGAGGACGACGTGCCGCACATCCGCGACCGGCTCACCCACCTGCGTGACGCCCTCGGGCTGCGGCCCTCGCAGGTCGTCACCGCGGAGTCGCTGGTCACCGCGGTCGCCGACGTGCTCGGCACCGCCGACCTCCTGCTCTGTTCGGAGGCGCAGGCCGCCGAGCTGGACCTGCACTGGCGGCCGCTCGGCGAGGTCCGCCTGGTCCGCGGCTACGCGCTGGCCACGACGTACAGTGACGACAGCGAGCGCCTGCGGCCGCTGTCGCGGTCGATCGGCCGATGCCTGGGGGAGACGTGAACACCGAAGCGCTGCTGCGCGAGCTGCGGGACCAGCTCGACGACGCCGGCCTGCGCGGCTCGTTCCTGGTGCGGGACCTGCGCAGCGGCGAGGAGATCGCGATCGAGCCGGACGCGCAGTGGCCGTCCGCGTCGCTGGTCAAGGTGCCGCTCGCGGTCGCCACGCTGGAACGGATCCGGCTCGGCGAACTCGACGGCGCCACCCAGCTGGACATCGAACCCGGCCGCATCACCACTCCCGGCCCGACCGGGCTGAGCCGGTTCCGCCACCCGGCGCGCGTCGCCGTCGACGACCTGCTCTACCTCAGCACGGCGATCAGCGACGGCGTCGCGGCCGACGCGTTGTTCGGCCTCACCCCGCCGCCCGAGGTCGCCCGGATCCTGAAGGGGTTCGGCATCGAGGGCATCACCGTCCGGCACCCGGTGCAGGAGCTGGCCGACACACCCGCGGAACGCTTCGAGCGCGGCGAGGTGCACCTGGCGTACGCGCTGGCCGTGGACGCGGGCACCGCCGGGCGCGGGCACCGCATCCCGCAACTCGACGTGACCCGCGCGAGTTCCGGTTCGGCGCGGGCGTTCGCGGACCTGCTGCAGGCGCTGTGGACGCCGTCGGCGATCCCCGCCGAGGTCGCCGCCCGGGTGCGGGAACTGATGCGGCACAACGTGGTCCGGCACCGGCTCGCGCCGGACTTCGTCTCCGACGCGTCGGTGTGGTCGTCCAAGACCGGCACGGTGCTGACGCTGCGGCACGAGATCGGGGTGGTCGAGCACGCCGACGGGCAGGCCTTCGCGGTGGCGGCGCTGACCGAGTCGCGCGTGGCGGCGGCGCAGCAGCCCGGCGCGGAGGCCGTGATGGCGCGGGTCGCCCGCCGGCTGCGGGACCACCTGCGGCTCTAGGCCATCGCGGCGCGCATCGCCTCGCCCATCGCCGCGGAGTCGTGGCCGGCGTCGACGCCGTCGACGATCACGACGCTGCCCGGGATGTGGTCCGCGCGCAACGGCACGATCTCCTGGTAGGCGGGGGAGTCGTACCAGGTGCGGGCGTCGGCGGCGGTGGGGAAGCCGATCATCACCAGGTGGCCGGGCCAGTCGCCCTCGCGAACCTCGACGGGCGCGCCGTGGACGAGGAACCGGCCGCCGAAGGGATCCAGGGTCGACTGGATGCGCTCCAGGTACTCGGCGACGTCGGGGTGCGGCTCGGCGGGCATCAGGTGTGCGATGACGTAGGCGGTCATGGGGTCCGTCCTTTCCGGAGGCTGATGACCCCATCCTGTGGCCTGCGGCGCGGGGCGTCGATTACGCGGGAGGTAATGCGGGGGCGGAGGTCGCGGGTAACGGCGCCTCCCGGGCCGGGTCACGGCCCGGGAGGTGGCCGGTCGCGAGCGGGTGGCGGCTTGGTTTGGGGGAGGCGGGCTGTTTCCGCGGGTGGCCAGCTCCGGGCGGTTGGGTGGCCGGGGTTGCGGCGAGGTGGCTGGTCGTGAGCGGGTGGTGGCGTGGCTTGGGGGAGGCGGGCTGTTTCCGCGGGTGGCCAGCTCCGGGCGGTTGGGTGGCCGGGGTTGCGGCGAGGTGGCCGGTTGTGAGCGGGTGGTGGCCTGGCGTGGGGGGCCGGCTGTTTTCGGCGGGTGGCGGTCAGCTCCGGGCGGTTGGGCGGCCGGGGTCGCGGCGAGGTGGCCGGCCCGAGCAGGTAGCGGCCTGCTCCGGGGGAGGCTGGCTGTTTCCGGCGGCGGGCAGCCTCGTTCCGGGGAGGCGGCGCGGTTCCGGCGAGTGGTGACCGGGCTCGTGTGGGAGCCACCGGCGTGCCCGCTCCGGCGGTTGGTCACCGGAGCGGTTCCGGCTTTGCTCGCGCGCAGGCATCCGCCCGGGCTTCCTCCGGAAGCCACCGCGCCCCGGAAGTCACCGGCGCGTCCCGGAGGTCACCGGCGCGGCCCGGCATCCTCCGGAATCCACTGCCCCTCCCGGAGGTCACCGGCGCGACCCGGCCTCCTCCGGGAGGCCACCCTTCCCGAAGATCACCGGCGCGAGCCGGTCCCACCACCGCCGCTCACGGAGTCGCCAGTGCCTGCTGCGATCCGGGGTGCATCGGCACCGGCTGGGTGCGTGTGGCGTTCTCCCGGGTGATCTCCTTCGCCGCCGGGTGCACGCTCTCCAGCTCGGCCTTCTTGTCGAAGATCAGCTTGGTGATCGCGCACGCGTCGCTCGCCGGGAAGTCCTCCCGCACCAGCAGCAGGTTCGGCACCACGATCGTCGGCACGTCCGCGGGCTGCCCGTACGTCGCCGCGGGGATCGTGCCCGTGTCGTACACCGGGTTGATCTGCTTGAGCGCCGCCAGCTGCGGGGTGATGTCGATGAACTTCACCTGCCCCTTCATCGTCGTCGTGATGTCGGTGATCTGCGCCGTCGGCAGGCCACCGGACCACACCAGCCCGTCGATCGTGCCGGACTTGATGCCGTCCGCGGTCTTCGCCAGGTCCAGCCGCTGCGCCTGCACGTCGGTGTCCGGGTTGAGCCCCGCCGCCTGCAGCAGCCGGTTCGCGATCACCTCGGTGCCGGACTTCGGCGAACCCGTGGAGATCCGCTTGCCGCGCATGTCGGCGATGCTGTTGATCCCCGAGTCGGTGCGCACGAGCACCTGCGTCGAGTTCGGGTAGATCCGCGTCAGCGCCTGCACCTTCTGCGGCTTGCCGTCGAAACTCCCCTTGCCCTGCACCGCGTCCGCCGCGGTGTCGGCCAGCGAGAACGCGATGTCGTAGGTGCCGTCGACCAGCTGCTGGATGTTCTGCACCGACGCGCCGGTCTCCGCCGCGGTCGCCTTCAGCCCGGTGTTGTTGCTGATCAGCTGCGCGAGCCCGCCGCCGAGCACGTAGTACACGCCGCCGCTGTTGCCGGTGGCGATGGTGAGCCTGCCGCTGCCGGCCTCACACCCCTGGCTCCCGCCCGCCGCCGGCTGGTTCGGTTGCTTCCCGCCGCAGCCCGTCGCGATCAGGGCCGCCGCCACCAGCACCGTCAGCAGTCGTTTCATGCCGCCTCCTTCTGATCACGAGGTGCGCGGCCGTCGCGGCCACGCCGAAGGCCAGGCCCGCCACGATCGGCCCCGGCTCCAGGTAGAGCAGGCACACCGCGGCGGGCACGAAGAGCACGCGGACCACCGGGTGGACCGGCCCGAACAGCCACCCGCCGGTCACCACGCCGAGCGCGGCGACGGCGAGCGCGGACACCGCCAGCACCCACACCACCGTCACCGCCCCGGACTGGAGCAGCAGCGCCGCCCCGTTGTCGGTGAGCACGAACGCGATCGGCACCAGGAACGCAGGCAGCGTGTACTTCCAGCACTGCCACATGGTCTTCATGACCCGGCCACCGGTGATCGCCGCCGCCGCGACCGCCGCCAGCGCCGTCGGCGGCGTCACCTCCGACAGCACCGCGTAGTAGAAGATGAACATCGCGCGCTCGGCCGGCGCCACGCCCAGCGTCTCCAGCGCCGGCGCGATCACCACCCAGGCGATGATGAACGACGCCGTCACCGGCACCGCCAGCCCGAGCACCCCCACCGCGACCGCGGACAGCAGCACCGTCAGCACCAGCACGACCGTCGCGTTGTCGGTGACCGCCCGCGCCACGTCGACCAGCGCGTCGGCGAGTTCCAGGCCCAGCCCGGTCTTGGTGATCGTGGACGTGATCACCCCGGCCGCGGCGCACACCGCGATCACCGGCAGCGCGCCCCGCACGCCCCGGGACAGCGCGCCCACCATGTCCACCGCCCAGCCGCGCAGGTCCCGCCGCCGGGCGATCAACGCGAACAGCGCCGCCACCCCGGTCGCGTACACCACGGCCGCGAACGGCGGGATGTCCAGCGCCAGGAACACCACGATGATCGCCAGCGACAGGAAGTGGTAGCCGCCGCGCAGCAGCAGCCGCCACGGGTCGCCGCGCTCGACGTCCACCGGCTTGGCGTGGAAGCGGCGCGCGTCGGCCTCCATCGCGAACACGATGCCCAGGTAGTAGAGCAACGTCGGCACCGACGCCCAGATCAGCACGGTCAGGTAGGAGGTCTGCAGGTACTCGGCGATGATGAACGCGGCCGCGCCCAGCGTCGGCGGCGACAGGATCGCCCCGATGCCCGACGCGGCGAGCAGGCCGCCCGCGTGCTCCTTCGGGTACCCGGCGCGCTTGAGGATCGGCCAGGTGATCGAGCCGAGGCTGACCGCGGTCGCGGTGCCCGAGCCGGACACCGTGCCCAGCAGGAACCCGGACAGCACCGTCGTGCGGCCCGGCGCCGTGCGGGACCGGCGGAACGCGGCGAAGGAGATGTCGACGAAGAACCGTCCCGCGCCGGAGGCCTCCAGCACCGCGCCGTAGATCGTGAACAGCACGATGTAGCTGGCGGCCACGTCCAGCGGGGTGCCGAAGAAGCCGCTCGCGTCGTTGTAGAGGGCGTTGATGATCTGGCTGAAGTCCACGCCGGCGTGCGCGATGCCCCAGTCCGGCGGCAGGTAGCCGCCGTAGTAGGCGTAGGCGAGGAACAGCAGGCAGACGACCGGCAGCACCCAGCCGGTGGTGCGCCGGGTGGCCTCCAGGATGAGCAGGAGCAGCAGCGCGCCCGCGACGATGTCGAGCGTGGACAGCTGGCCCTGCCGGTCGAGGAAGTCGTCGTAGCCGGACAGCACCGGGTACAGGCCCACGACCAGCGCCACCACGGACAGCGCCCAGTCCAGCAGCCACGGGTTGTCCGGGGAGCGCCGCGACCGCGCCAGCGGCCGGTAGCAGAGGAACACCAGCGGCAGGGTGCAGCCGAGGAAGATCACCAGGTAGAACTGGTTGCCCTTGCTGTAGGGGAAGAAGACCTGCTTCAGCACGAGCAGGGCGACCGCGAGCGCGGCCAGGTACACCAGCAGGTCGGGCCCCCGCGACAACCGCCGCGCTGGCCGTTCTTCGTCGTGCTCGGCGACGATGTCGCTGACCTCGTCGCCCTTCACGGGCTTGGTCATCACCGCTCCTTTGCGATGATCACACCTTAGGTCGCGTACCCGTCATACGGAAGGTTTCGCCAGTGCTCGGCCGCCTGTGCCATGTCGCGGCGCAGGTGCTCGAAGAACCGGCCGGTGTCCCGCAGCCGGGCGCCGGCGGGGGAGTCGCCGAACACGTGCGCGCCCTGCCGCGCGCAGTCCGCCCACAGCGTCATCGACCGGACGCTGACCAGCCACGCCTGGTACCAGACGTGCTCGTCGATGACGTACCGCTGGCGGCGGCCGTCGCGTTCGCGCCGCGCCAGGCCGCGCTCCTCGAGCCAGCGGACCGCCTTGGACACCGAGGCGGGGCTGACTCGCAGCCCGGCGGTGAGCTCGGCCGCGGTGAGGCTTCCGGTGTCGCAAGTGAACAGGCGGACGAGGACCTTCGCCATCATCGGCGGCACCCCGGTCTGGACCATCACCGCGGCGAAGTCCTGCTCGAACCGCCGCGGATCGCCCCCGCTCGCCGCGGGTGGTTCGGGCGCCGGGACCGGCCTGCGGCGGTGGGCACGCCAGGCGGTGGCCTGCTGGGCGCGGTCGGCGCGGTAGCCGTGGGCGCCGCCGTTGCGGGCGACCTCGCGGATGACCGTCGACTTGGGCCGTCCCAGCCTGCGGCCGATCTCCGCGTAGCTGAGCCCCATCGCCAGCCCGGCGGCGATGCGCCGGCGTTCGCCGAACGTCAGCCGGGTACGGGCCGGTGCATTCGGTTCCACGCTCATTGCACCGATGCTAGATCACCGACCTGGGAGTTCCTTGTTTGCCGGTTGCTCCGCGTTCGCCGGTGTTCCTAGCGTTCGCGGAATGCTGAAGCGATTGACCTACCCGGACGGGCACCTCGGCTGGGTGGCGACGAGCTACCAGACCGTCCGCGCGGTGCTGGCCGACCCGCGGTTCAGCGCCCGGTCGGACCTGCGGCACATGCCGGTCCCCGGCGCGCCCGGCAACGGGGTGCCGGCGCGTCCCGGGATGTTCAACTCGATGGATCCGCCGGAGCACACGCGCTACCGCCGCCTGCTCGCCGGCCAGTTCACGGTCCGGCGCATGCGGCAGCTGACGGGGCGCGTGCGCGAGATCGTCGACGAGCACCTCGACGCCATCGCCGGGGCGAGCGGGCCGGTGGACCTGGTGCGTGCCTGGGCGCGGCCGATCCCCGCGCAGGTCATCTGCGAGCTGCTCGGGGTGCCCTACGCGGACCGCGCGCGGTTCCAAGGGCACGCGCTGGACCTGTTCCGCCTGGACCGGACGCCGGAGCAGGCCGCAGCGGCGTACTCGGCGGTGCACGAGTTCGTGCGCGACCTGGTGGCGGCCAAGCGGGACGCGCCTGCCGACGACCTGCTGAGCGGCCTCACCGCGGCCGACCTCACCGACGAGGAACTGGTCAACATCGGCTTCGTGCTGCTCGGCGCGGGCCTGGACACCACGGCGAACATGCTCGCGCTGGGCGCGTTCACGCTGCTCACCCACCCCGGCGCGGCGGAGGTCCTGCGCGCCGAGCCGGGGCGGGCGGTCGAGGAGCTGCTGCGCTACCACAGCGTCATCCCGTTCACGGTGCGCGCGGCGCTGGCGGACATCGAGCTGGACGGCGAGCGGATCGCCGCGGGCGAGTGCGTCACCGTGTGCCTGCCCGAGGCCAACCGCGACCCCGCGCGCTTCCCCGATCCGGACGTGCTCGACCTGCTCCGGCCGTCCGCCGGGCACGTCGCGTTCGGCCACGGCGTGCACCAGTGCCTCGGCCAGCAGCTCGCCAGGGTGGAGCTGCAGGTCGCGTTGCCGGCGCTGGCGACGAGGTTCCCGTCGCTACGGCTCGCGGTGCCGGCCGCGGATGTCGTGTTGCGGACGGGAAGTCTGGTGCGCGGGCTGGCGGAGTTACCGGTGATCTGGGCGACTGAGCGGTAGAGGTGTGTCTGGTGACGGGGATGTCGACCGGGATCGTGGCGCGGATGGCGGCGTTGCGGGAAGCCGGAGACCACGCGCTGCCGATGGACGCCTGCGAGGGCGAGGACCTCGAACGCGCCGCCGCCGGCGGTGGAGGACGTGCCGCTCGCCTTGGCGCGGGACCAGTTGGCGGTCAACCTGCTCAAACCGGCGCGGCTGGTCCAGCTCGTCAGCTGCGCGGCCGTCCCGTCCTCGAAACAGGTCCTGATGATGCCGGGCTGGACGACCACGACGTCGATCCCGAACGGCGCGACCGCCCTGCGGAGACCCGCTACGCCATCGGCTGGATGCCGGAGAAATTGCTGGAGCTCAACGCCCCCTGCCGCTCCGCGAGTTCGACGCGCTGGTCACCCGCGTGCTGTAGGGCCACTGTGGACGGTCAGGCGTGTTCGCCGAGGTTCCACTCCCAGCCGTTGAAACCGTCCAGCCCGTACGGGGCCAGCACGAGGCTTCCGGTGGTGTTGCGGGAATCCAGGACCACCGTGCCGACGTAGTTCTGGCCCGGCGAGAGCGCGAGCGGGAACAGCTTGCTGCGCGACAGGCAGCCGATCGCCGGTGCGCTGCTGAGGCTGCCGCCGGTTTCGGTGACGCCGTCCGGGCCGATGATCGAGAAGTTGTTCGGGTTCAGCAGGCTCGGCGCGAAGTCGCCGCTCATCGACGACGACGTCGTCACCGTCATGTCCAGGAAGATGAACCGCCCGTTCTCCGGCTTCTGCGCGTACGGCTCCATGCAGCGGCCGCCCACGGTGACCTTGGTGAGCGTGAAGGCGACCTCCGGCCGGCCGGCGTGGCTGCCGAAGCCGATGGTCTCGCCGATCTTCACCTCGACGTTTCGCCGGGGGTTGACCGGGATCACCGGCGTCGGCGACTTCGAGGTCGTGGGCCGGGGCCGGGAGCTGGTGGCGGGCGCGGCTTTGATGCTGCCGTCGTCTGCCGTGACGGCGAGCGTGACGCCGACGGACACCCCGGCGACGACGAGCGCACCGGCGATCGCGAGGGCGACGATGGCGCCGATGTTGCGCCGCGGCGGCTGCGGCCACTGCGGGTAGGGGTAGCCGGGCGGCTGACTGGTCACGAAGATCCTCCTGATCGGTGCGCACGGCTTGTCGTGGGCAGGAGGATCTTCGTTACCGGCTAGCGCGACGGCGGTGTCCCACCCGGACCGGAGCCGGCGGACGGGGCGGTCCGGGTGTCCACGCGCACCGCGAGGCTCACGGTGTAGCCGCCGGTGACGTCCCCGGTGACGGTCGCCAGCTGGGAGGCGCCGCCGTCGTCACCGAAGACGTTGTCGGTGGACAGGCTCACCTTCCGCAGGTTCGCGACGGAGTCCTCGTAACCGGACTGCTGGTAGACGGTCTGGCACACGTCCTGCGGCAGCGCGACCTGCGAGGTGGCGATCGCGTTCGACGAGTCGGCGATGCTCGCCTGATCGGGGTAGACCTCGAAGTGGATGTGCGGCCACCGGCCGTCGTAGCAGGCCGGGAAGACGCTGGTGAACCGCACGCGTCCGTCGGCATCGGCGATCTGCACGCCACGCAGGAAGTTCTGGTCCTCGACGCCGTCGGAGTACATCGAGTAGCCGCCCTCGCGGGTGCAGTGCCACACGTACACCGCGACGCCGGCGAACGCGGCGCCGCCGTTGGCCAGGTCGGACACGGTCAGCTCCAGCGTCATCGGCACGCCCTCGGCGGTGCCGGTGAACTCGCCGAAGCTGGAGCGGATGTCGCTGCGCACGATGCCGCTCTGCGCCAGCACGTCCGGCCCGTTGGAGCCGTCGCCGGGGTAGGGGCCCGCCGTTTCGTCCGGGATTTCGCCCGTCGTGGCCGAGGTGGTGGTCGTCGTGGAGCCGGTCGACCCGGCGCCGCACGCGGTGAGCGCGACACCGGCCGCGCCGATGCCGAGGAACCGCAACGCCCGGCGGCGGTCCAGCAGCGTGCCGATGTCGAAGCCGAGTCCCTGGTCGACGACTTCGTCGTGCGGGCGGGGGAGGGGGCGGCCCTGGTAGGCGGGCTGGTTGTCTCGCATGGGCACCATCGTCGGGTCTCGTGCTGTGTGCCGGGTTTGCCTAGTCTGTGAGGCGGGCAAGCGTTCTGGGAAGAGGGCGGGGCGGGACGATCACCGGAGCGACCGAGCCGCGGCTCAACTTCCGCAAGCCGGCGCCGTCGCTGCGCGCGGGCGACGTGTTCGCGATGCTGCTGCCGGACGGACGATATGTACCTTTTCGGCCGTATCGTCACGACGAACGCGGCCGGCCCGATGGGCAAGTGCATTGCGCGACCGTCGAGCACCGGCCGTTGTTGCCCGGCGCGGTGCTGCCGGTGCATTGTTTCCACGAGCTGATCCGGGACCGCTGCGTCGACAGCATCCACATCCCGGACGCGCGTCGCTCACCCCATGACACCCGTGCTCAAATGAGCGCCCGCCGCGTGCCCGCGTGCCCCTGATTCGCGGCTCTTTCGGGCAACGCCGGAGGAAAACGGCGTTCCGTCACCCCTCCGGTGCGTTGTGATCTCCACCGTGTGCCGGTGGGTCGCTCGACAGCGGGCGCCCCGGCGCCGACACTGATCAACGAACAAGCCACACTGGCCGTCCACGCCTCACGGCCCCGCGTCCGAGGCCGGAATCCGAAAGGTGACACAAGCGTCGATGGTGTCTCGGTTCGACTTCACGCTCGGCAGCGTGGAGGCCGTCGTCGTCGGGCGGGCGCTGGGCGTCGACGTCCGCGTGTTCCCCCTGCGCATCAGCCACACCACCGTGGACCCGCTCCGCTTCGCCAGACTCGCGCTCCGGGTGCACGCCGACCTCGAGGACCGCGGCCTGTCCACCCGCGGCCGGCTCGACCCGGGCGTGCGCACCGCGTTCGAGCTGCTCGGCGACCACCGCGTCACGGTCACCGCGAGCGGGACCGACTCCCGCGCCGGTGACCTCGCCGTGCACGCCGCCACCGACGGCGCGCAGGCGCTCGTGATCCGGCAGGCCCCCGGCGAGGACAGGCTGTGGTTCTCCCTGTTCCCGGACGAGGACCTGGTGCCCCGCGTGGCCGGCTCGCTCACCCCGGCCGACCCCGCGCCGGGCACCCCGCTGTCGGTGTCGCGCCGCGAGGACGAGCGCCCGCGCTCGGCGCTGGCCGCGCTGCGCCAGGCCGAGGAGGAGTTCGACGAGGAGGAGACCGAGGCCTTCGGCAGCCTCCAGGTCACCACGGTCGTGCGGTCGCGGCGGCCCGCGCGCGCCCGCGCGGTGTCCGAAGAGGACCGGCTCGAAGAGGTCTTCGCGGCCCCGCGGCGCGGCGGCGGCTACTTCACCGCGCACGGCCGCGGACGCCACGGCGAACGCCGCTCGGCCACCCCGGTCACGTGGCTGGACACCGAGGACGGGCGGTACCTGGTGAGCACCCGGACCGACGCGACCGGGACGATCACCGCGACCTACACGCCCGCGGGGTTCCCGGCGGTCGCCGAAGCCGTCCGCGACATGATCGCTGCCGTCTACTGAGATCGGGGAGGAACCGGGGATGAGCGAGGAAGCGCCGAAGGCGGAGAAGGCGGTCCGGATGGTGCAGGCGGTCGCGTTGAAGCGGCTGGCCACCGAGGGCGGGTTCGCCGTCGACGAGCGGACCGGCGACAAGATGATCCAGGCGCTGCAGGGCATCGTCGACGCGCTCGAGTCGCGCTGGTCGGCGCTGCAGGCGTTCGGGCAGGCGCCGCCGATGAGCGACACCACCACCGCGAAGTGGGTGTCGGACGTGATGGTGAAGACCGCGAGCGACGAGCGCGGCCTGCTCACCCAGCTCACGCAGGCCAAGGCCGAACTGCCCACCTACATCGAGGCGATCAAGCTCGCCCAGAAGAACTACCGGTCCCAGGATGGCGACACCGGGACCACGTTGCGGCGATACCGCGCCGAGCAGGCCTGACCGAGCAACCTCGAAGGGGAGAAGATCGTGGAGCTGTCCGACGTCGGCGGCGGGGTGCAGGACGTCACCGCGGACCCGAGCTCGCCGTACTACATCGGTCCCATCGGCCACGACCACACCTCGGGTGACGAGATCCGCGAGGAGGTCACCAAGCAGGTCGACGAGGAGATCGCGAAGGGCTGGCTGGGGGACGTCGTCACCCCGCTGCTGCGCGACGAGACCATCCAGCGGCGCTACGAGCAGCGCATCGTCGCCGTCCGCGACAGCGTCGACGACGGGGTCGAGATCCGCGACCACGGCCCGGCGCCCAGCTCGCTGTGGGACAACGCGACCCACCAGCAGATGCTCGACGCCATCACCACCAACGCCGACTCCGCCGCGGTCGCCGTCACCTCCGAGGAGTGGGTGCGGCTGGGCAAGGAACTCACCGAGCACCAGCAGAACCTGGCCGACGCCATCAACGACAGCCTCGCCGACTGGCAGGGGGAGGGCGGCGACGCGGCCCGCAAGCACCTCGCCGACGTCGGCCTGTGGCTCGGCAACACCGCCAAGGGCGCCACGCTCACCGGCCGCCAGCAGGAGATCCACTCGCAGGCGCTGAACGAGACGCAGAAGCAGATGGCGGCCAACCCGCCGGTGAACTTCGACGTGCAGGCCGCCAACGCGCACCTGCAGACGATCACCGACCCGGTCGTGTACGCGCAGCAAGCGCAGCTCGACCAGCAGGCGCTGCAGCAGTCGGAGGCCGCACGCCAGCAGGCCGCGCGGATCATGACCCAGTACGACGACACCGTCGCCGGCGCCACCATCACCCCGGCGTTCGTCGCGCCGCCCAAGCTGGGCGGGCCGAACGCGCAGATCGCGTCGCTGCGCACCGGCGCGACCGGGCCGGCTTCGGCGCGGATCCCGGCCACCGAAGCCGGTGCCGCGCAGGCCGCGAGCCTGCGCTCGGCTCCCACCGCGGGCGCTCCCGCGGCCGCCGGCGCGGGCACCGGGGACGTGACCGCGGCGGTGGCCGCGGCGAACCTGAACCCCCCGTCGCTGCCGACCGGGACCTCCGTCCCCGGGACCGCCGTGCCCGGCCTGGACACCTCGGGCGCAGGCACCGGGGTCGGCGCGCCCGCGCTGAACACCTACAGCGGTGCGTCCGGCTACGGCAGCGGAACCGGCGCCGTGCCACATCTGTCCACTCCGGACTACCCGACCGGGACCCCCGGGAACTACAGCGGCGGCACGCTGGAGAACCACGCGTCCGTGCCCGACCTCGACATCCCGGACTCGACGGTGGCCGCCTCGGCGGTCGACACCGGCACGTCCGGCAGCTCGTCGGCGCGCATGCCGACCATCGGCTACTCCGGCGGTATCAACGGCGACAGCATCGCCAGCCGTCTCGGCGGGCCCACTGTGAGCGGCAACCCGCTGGCCGGGCTCGACTCTGTCAGTGGCCCGGCGGGCACCCCGCTCGGCGGCGGCACCAGCACCGGGGCCAAGGGCCTCGGCGGCGCGGGCGGTGCCGGCGCGGCGGCGCTCAAGGGCCTCGG
>NZ_AFWY03000085.1:0-19485 GCF_000231075.2 Amycolatopsis sp. ATCC 39116
GGCGCCGCGGAGTCGCGTTCTGGGCAGCCTGGCGGCGGGTCGCTGCGCCTGGCCGCCGCGTCTGCTGCCGTCGCGGGTGGTCTGGCCGGCATTGGAGGTCGCCGATGACCGGGGAGCTGCTCGCCCTCGCGTCGGCGGGGTGCTTCGGCGTCACCCACTTCGTCAACGGCGTCGTCGCGCGCCGGGCGCCTGGGCTGACCGTTTCCCTCTACGCGCAGCTCGGCGGCACCCTCGTCACCCTGCTCGTCGCCCTGATCTGGTCGGCTCCCACGAGCCACGGCATCTGGTGGGGCGCGCTCTCCGGCGCCGGCACGGGGATCGGCGTCGGGTTCCTCTACCGGGCCATGAGCCGGGACGCGCTGAGCGTCGTGGTGCCCGTCAGCGACGTCGGGGCCGTCGCGCTGCCCGTGGTCGCCGGGCTGGCCTTCCTCGGGGAGCGGCCCTCGCCCGCGGCGATCGCCGGCATCGTGCTCGCCCTGCCCGCCATCTGGCTCGTCTCCGGCGGCGGGCGTCCCGCCGGGCCGGGCATCCGGGACGCGCTCGTCGCGGGGGCCGGCTTCGCGATCCAGTTCCTCGCCATGAAACCCGTGCCGCTGGACGCCGGGCTCTGGCCGATCGTCGTCAGCCGCGCCGCGTCCGTGGCCGTCATCCTGCCCCTCGTGCTCGGCACGCGCACCCCGCTCGCGCTGCGGCCCCGCCTCGCCTGGCCGGCCGCGGCCGCGGGCGCGCTCGGCAGCGTCGCGATCGTGCTCTACTGGGTCGCCACTCACCAGCAGCTGCTCGCCGTCGCGACCGTCCTGGCCGCCCTCTACCCGGCCATCCCCGTGGTGCTCGCACTGCTCTTCCTGGGTGAACGCCTCAGCCGCAAGCAGACTCTGGGTGTCTGCGGAGCCGCCGCGGCACTCGCCCTGTTAGCCCTGGCGTAGGAGAAGTACCTCCGTAGCGTTTCGAAGTGACTCCGCCGGGTAGGAGGAGTGCGTGCCAGGGCATGCGGTCGTCACGGGTGGAGCGGGCTTCGTCGGCTCCCACCTCTGCGACCGCCTGCTCGCCCGCGGCATGAGCGTCACCTGCGTGGACAACCTGTCCACCGGTCGCGCGGACAACATCGCGCACCTGCGCGGCGACTTCCGCTTCGTCGAGGCCGACGTCGCCCGTGGACTGGACATCACCGGCCACGTCGACCTGGTGCTGCACCTGGCCAGCCCCGCCTCGCCACGCGACTACGAGCGCCTGCCGGTGGAGACGCTGCAGGTCGGCGCGGCAGGCACCAACCACGCGCTGGACCTCGCGCAGGCCAACGGCGCCCGGTTCGTGCTGGCCTCGACCAGCGAGGTCTACGGCGACCCGCGGGAACACCCGCAGCGCGAAACCTACTGGGGCAACGTGAACCCGGTCGGCCCGCGCAGCGTCTACGACGAGGCCAAACGCTACGCCGAAGCGCTCACCGCGGCCTACCGCCGCGCGCGCGGTGTGAACACCGGCATCGCCCGCATCTTCAACACCTACGGCCCCCGGATGCGGGCCGACGACGGCCGCGCGATCCCGACGTTCATCAAGCAGGTCCTCACCGGCGAACCGGTCACCATCGCCGGCGAGGGCGCCCAGACCCGCTCCCTGTGCTATGTGGACGACACCGTCGACGGCCTGCTGGCGCTGGCGGACAGCGATTTCCCGGGACCGGTCAACCTCGGCAACCCGCACGAACTCCGCATTCGCGACCTGGTCGGGGAAATCCAGCGGCTGGCAGGCACCAGCGTGCCGGTGCGCGGCATCCCGGCCCCGGTGGACGATCCGCAACGACGCTGCCCCGATATCGCGGTGGCGCAACGGGAATTGGGCTGGCAGCCGAGGGTGGAGCTGCACGAGGGCCTGCGCCGGACACTGGAGTGGTTCACCACCCACCTCAGTCTCGTTTAGACGAGGAGTAGCAGGGGTAGCGCTAAGTAGCAGTGGTAACCGGATGTGGAGGTAACGAGCTTGCGGATCCTCGGGATCAACGCGGTGTTCCACGATCCGGCCGCCGCCCTCGTGGTGGACGGCCGGGTGGTCGCCGCCGCCGAGGAGGAGCGGTTCAGCCGCCGCAAGCACGGCAAGCGCCCGGTCCCGTTCGCCACCTGGGAACTCCCCGAGCAGGCCGCCCGCTGGTGCCTGGCCCAGGCCGGCCTGGAGCCCGCGGACCTGGACGCCGTCGGCTACTCCTACGACCCGGCCCTGGTCGACCACGACCTCGAGGGCGTCGACCCGGGCTGGGAGGAGCTGCGCACCACGTACGCGCGCCGCGCGCCGAACTTCCTGAAGACCGCGCTGCCCGGCCTCGACCCGGCGAAGGTGCGGTTCGTCCGCCACCACGTCGCGCACGCCGCGTCCAGCGGGCTGGCCGCGCCGTTCGGCGACGCGGCCGTCCTGGTCGCGGACGGCCGCGGCGAGGCGACGTCCTACCTGGCCGGCGAGTACCGCGACGGCAAGCTGGTCGAGCTGGCCGCGCAACGGCTGCCGCACTCGCTCGGCCTGCGTTACGAGGACCTCACCGAGCACCTCGGGTTCGCCCGCTCCAGCGACGAGTACAAGGTGATGGCCCTTGCCTCGTACGGGAAACCGCGGTTCCGCGACGAGCTGTCCGAGGTGCTCGCCGCGTTGCCGGACGGCGGTTTCCTTGCCGCGCCGGTGGATCTGACCCGGTTCGCGCCGCGCCGTGAACCCGGCGCGGACTTCCGGCCCGAGCACGCCGACCTCGCGGCCAGCGTGCAGCAGCGGCTGGAAGAGGTCCTGCTCGACCTGCTGCGCTGGCTGCACGCCCAGACCGGGCAATCCAGGCTCACGATGGCCGGCGGCATCGCGCTGAACTGTGTGGCCAACACCCGGCTGCTCGCCGAAGGCCCGTTCGACGAGATCTGGGTGCAGCCCGCCGCGGGCGACGCGGGCACCGCTCTGGGCGCCGCCCTGCACCTCGCCGCGGAACTGGGCGAACCGGCCGCGCCGATGCCGGGCGCCGACCTCGGCCGGGGCTTCACCGACGCGGAGATCCAGCAGGCGCTCGAGACCGCGCGGCTGCCCTACGACCGGCCGGACGACCTCGCCGCCACCGTGGCGCAGGCGCTCGCCGACGACGAGATCGTGGCCTGGTTCCAGGGCCGCGCCGAGTTCGGCCCGCGTGCGCTGGGCCACCGCTCGCTGCTCGCGCACCCCGGCCACCGGCGCAACCTGGAACGCCTCAACGACGTCAAGGGCCGCGAGCAGTTCCGCCCGGTCGCGCCGATGGTCCTCGCCGGCCGGGCTCGGGAGCTGTTCGAGCGCGGCCCGGTGCCCAGTCCGCACATGCTGTTCGTGCACGACGTCCGTCCGGAGTGGAGGGACCGCATCCCGGCGGTGACGCATGTGGACGGTACCGCGCGGATCCAGACGGTGGACCCGGCCGACGAGCCGCTGGTCGCGCGGATGCTCGACGAGTTCGCCGCCCGCACCGGTATTCCCGTCGTCGTCAACACCAGCCTCAACACCGCGGGCCGCCCGATGGTCGACTCGCCCCGCGACGCGCTGGAGTGCTTCGGCTCCAGCCCCATCGACCTGCTCGCCATCGGCCCGTTCGTGGTGCGGAGGCCGGCATGACGGCCTACACCGTGGTTGTCCCGACGACCGGCCGGGACAGCCTCCGGGCTCTGCTGTCCGCGCTCGGCCACGGCATCGGGCCGGGACCGGCGGAGGTCATCGTCGTCGACGACCGCCCCGAGCCCGGCGACCTGCCGTTGCCCGACACGAACCTGAAGGTGCGCGTGCTGCGCTCCGGCGGCCGCGGCCCGGCCGCGGCGCGCAACGTGGGGTGGCGCGCCGCCGACACCGAGTGGATCGCGTTCCTCGACGACGACGTCCGCACCACCGCCGACTGGCCGTCCCGGCTGGTGACCGACCTGGAGTCGCTGGCTCCCGACGTGGCCGCCTCGCAGGGCCGGATCGTGGTGCCCGGCCCGACCGGCGGCCGCCGCCCCACCGATCTGGAACGGGACACCGCCGGGCTCGCCACCGCGGAGTGGATCACCGCGGACATGGCCTACCGGCGCGCGGTTCTCGCCGCCGTGGGCGGTTTCGACGAGCGGTTCCCGCGGGCCTTCCGCGAGGACGCCGACCTCGCGCTGCGCGTCCGGCAGGCCGGGTGGCGGCTGGAGCACGGCACCCGCCGGACCCTGCATCCCGCGCGGCACGGCGATTTCTTCGCCAGCGTGCGCGCGCAGCGGGGCAACGCCGACAACGCGCTGATGCGCCGCAAATTCGGTCCACAGTGGAGGGAACTGTCCGCGGCCGGTCCCGGCCGTCTCGGCCGCCACGCGCTCACCACCCTCAGCGGCGCGGCCGCGCTCGCGTTCGCCGCCGCCCGCCGCAACACCCCGGCCGCCTTCGCGGGCATCGCGTGGCTCGGTCTCACCGCGGAGTTCGCGCTGCGCCGCATCCTGCCCGGGCCGAAGACGGCGGACGAGCTGGCGAAGATGACTGTCACGAGCGTGCTGATCCCGCCCGTCGCGGTGGCCCACCGGCTCGCCGGCGAGGTGCGCGTCCGCCGCCCGCGCCCGGTCGCCAAGGCGATCCTGTTCGACCGCGACGACACCCTCATCCACGACGAGCCCTACAACAACGACCCGGACAAGGTGCGCCCCGTGCCGGGCGCCGAGGACGTGCTGCGCCGCCTGCGCGCCGCCGGCGTCCCGGTGGGCGTGGTGAGCAACCAGTCCGGCGTGGCCCGCGGGCTGATCACCCCGGACGAGCTGGCCGCGGTGAACGCCCGCGTCGAGGAGCTGCTCGGGCCGTTCGGCACCTGGCAGGTGTGCGTGCACGCCGACGGCGACGGCTGCTGCTGCCGCAAGCCCAAGCCCGGCCTGGTGACACGTGCCGCGCTGGCACTGGGGGTGCGGCCCGAGGACTGCGTGGTCATCGGGGACATCGGCGCCGACATCGAGGCCGCCCGCGCCGCGGGCGCGCGGGCTGTCCTGGTGCCGACCCCGCGCACGCGGGCCGCGGAGATCGAAGCCGCGCGGCGGGACGCGCTGGTGGCGGGTGACCTGGCCGAGGCGGTCGGGCTGGCGATGGGGGACCGGAAGTGGTGAGGTCACGGGTTCTGGTGGCGCGGCTGGACAACGCGGGCGACGTCCTGCTGTCCGGGCCGCTGGTGCGCGCGGTCGCGGCGGAGGCCGACACGGTCACGTTCCTGGCCGGGCCGCACGGGCGCGCGGCCGCCGAACTGCTGCCCGGCGTCGACGAGGTGGTCGAGTGGTGCGCGCCGTGGATCGACCCGCAGCCGCCCGCGGCGACGCCCGCCCACCTGGCCGAACTGCGCGCGCACATCCGCGCGGCGCAACCGGACGCGGCGCTGATCGTCACGTCGTTCCACCAGTCGCCGCTGCCGCTCGCGCTGGTCCTGCGCGAGTGCGGGGTGCCGTGGATCGGCGCCATCTGCGAGGACTACCCGGGATCCCTGCTGGACCTGCGGCACCGTGTCGAGGGCGACCCGCCGGAGGCTGAACGTGCCCTGTCGCTGGCGCGGGCCGCCGGATTCGAGCTGCCGCCCGGCGACGACGGGCGGCTGGCCGTGCGCGAGCCCCTGCCGGACGTGTCCGGCCTGGTCGGCGAACCCGGCTACGTCGTGGTGCACCCGGCGGCGTCGGTGCCCGCCCGGCAGTACCCCGCCGAGCACAACGCGGAGGTCGTCCGGCTGCTCGCCGAATCCGGGTACCGGGTCGTCGTCACCGGCGCCCCGTCCGAACGGGACCTGACCGCCCGGGTCGCCGGTGACCACGGCCTGGACCTGGCGGGGAAGACCGACCTGCACGGCCTCGCGGCCGTGCTCGCCGGGGCGCGCGTGACCGTCGCCCCGAACACCGGGCCCGCGCACCTCGCCGCGGCCGTCGGCACCCCCGTGGTGTCGCTGTTCGCGCCGGTGGTGCCTGCCGCGCGGTGGGCGCCCTACGGGGTGCCGCTCGTCCTGCTCGGCGATCAGGACGCCCCCTGCCGTGACACCCGGGCCCGGACCTGTCCGGTGCCCGGCCACCCGTGCCTGGACCGGGTTCCGCCCGAGGAAGTCCTGCGGGCCGTGGAGAAACTAGGAGGTGCAGCGTGATCGAAGAGCGGTTCGCGGCGTTGGCCGCGACCATGCGGGACCTGACCGCGCTGGCGCCGAGGATCGAGGCGTGGGGTCGTCACCTCGCCGAGGTGCTCGGGGCCGGCGGACGGCTGCTCGCCTGCGGCAACGGCGGCAGCGCCGCCGAGGCCCAGCACCTGACCGGCGAGCTCGTCGGCCGGTTCGTCAACGACCGGCAGCCGCTGTCGGCGATCGCCCTGCACGCCGACACCTCGGCGGCCACGGCGATCGTGAACGACTACGGCGACCAGGAGGTGTTCGCGCGGCAGGTGCGCGCGCACGGCCGCCCCGGCGACGTGCTGGTGGCGCTGTCCACCAGCGGCCGCAGCCAGAACGTGTGCGCCGCGGCGAAGACGGCGCACGAACTGGGCATGACGACGTGGGCGCTGACCGGCCCCGGCCCGAACGCGCTGTCCTCGGTCAGCGACGACGCGGTGATGATCGACGCGCCCAGCACCGGCACCGTGCAGGAGGCGCACCTCGCGGTGATCCACGGCCTGTGCGCCGCGCTGGACGAGGCGCTGGGAGTGCCCTCGTGACCGGCCCGCTGGTGGTGGTCGGCGACACGCTGCTCGACATCGACGTGGACGGCAACGCCGACCGGCTGTGCCCGGAGGCGCCGGTGCCGGTCGTCGACGTCGGCCGCGAATGGCACCGTCCCGGCGGCGCCGGGCTCGCCGCCCGCCTGGCCGCCCGGTCCGCGGCGGACGTCGTGCTGGTCACGGCGCTCGGCGCGGACGAGGGCGGGGCGCGGCTGGCCCGGCTGCTCGCCGGCGAGGTCGAGCTGTGCGCGCTGCCGCTGGAGGGCGAAACCGTCCGCAAGACCCGCATCCGCGCGGCCGGGCAGTCGGTCGTGCGACTGGACCACGGCGACGGGCGCGCCGCGCACGAGCCGCTGGACGAGCGCACGGTGGCCGTGCTGCGAGAGGCGTCCGCGATCCTCGTCGCCGACTACGGGCGCGGCGTGGCGAGCCACCCGCGGATCCGGGAGCTGCTGGCCGCGACCGACGCGCCGGTCGTGTGGGACCCGCACCCGCGCGGCGGCCCGCCGGTGCCCGGCGCCGCGCTGGTCACCCCGAACGACAGCGAGGCCGCCAAGTTCGCCGGCGAGCCCGGCACACCAGAGGAGCTGGCCGAGCGGCTGCGGGCCGAATGGGCGGCCGAGGCGGTCGCGGTGACCGTCGGCTCCAAGGGTGCCGTCCTCGCCGACGGCACCGGCACGCGGACCATCCCGGTGCCCAACGCCGCCCGCGTCCCGGCGAGCGTCCGGCCGGACACCTGCGGCGCGGGCGACCGGTTCGCCAGCGCCGTCACCGCGGCGCTGTTCGAGGGCGCCGCATTGCCGAACGCCGTGGCTTCCGCGGTCGAGTCGGCGGCCCGGTTCGTCGCTGCGGGCGCGGCCACCGCGCTGTCCGAGCCCGCCGAACCGATCCGCCCGCCCGAGGGACTGACCGGCTTCGAGCTGGCCGAGCGGGTCCGGCGCCGTGGCGGCCGGGTCGTCGCCACCGGCGGGTGCTTCGACATCCTGCACCCCGGTCACGTGACCCTGCTGCGGCGCGCCCGCGAGCTGGGCGACGCGCTGATCGTGTGCGTCAACTCCGACGAGTCGGTGCGCAGGCTGAAGGGACCGGGCCGCCCGGTCGTGACCGCCGCCGACCGGGTGCGCGTGCTCAGCGCGCTGGAGTCCGTCGACGCCGTCGTGGTGTTCGAGGAGTCCTCCCCGGTCGAGGTGCTGCGCACGCTGCGGCCCGACGTCTGGGTCAAAGGCGGCGACTACGAGGGCGCCGACCTGCCCGAGGCCGAGGTGATCCGTGAAAACGGCGGCAAGGTCGTGCTCGTGCCGACCGTCGAGGGCTACTCCACCACGCGGCTCATCGAGACCGTGTCCAACGGATAGAAGGGGAGACATGGCTGCATCGCCAGGCAAGGTACTGATCACCGGGGGCGCGTCCGGGCTGGGCGCGGCGACCGTCAAGGCGGTCGCGGACGCCGGCGGGACCCCGCTGGTGCTCGACCGCAAGCCCCCGGTCGCCGGGGTGCCCTACGTGCCGGTCGACCTCACCGACACCGCCGAGACCGAGCGGGCCGTCGCGGAGCTGGCCGAGCAGGCCGGCGGGCTGGACGCGGTGTTCACCGCCGCGGGCATCGACTTCCCGGGCAAGCTGACCGACGTGTCCACAGAGGACTGGGAGCGCGTCGTCAAGGTCAACCTGTTCGGCACCGCCGCCGTGGTGCGCGCCGCGCTGCCGTACCTGGAGCGCTCGCGCGGCAAGGTCGTCACCGTGGCGTCCACCCTGGGCATCAAGGCGGTCAGCGACGCCACCGCCTACTGCGCGTCGAAGTGGGGCGTCGTCGGCTTCACTCGCGCGCTGGCCGCGGAGACCGCCGGCCGCATCGGCGTCACCATGCTGGTGCCCGGCGGCATGCACACCGCGTTCTTCGACTCCCGCGACGAGCAGTACAAGCCGCCCGCGGACGCGAAGCTGAACAATCCGGAGAACGTGGCGCAGACCGTGCTGTTCGCGCTGTCCCAGCCGGCCGGCTGCGAGGTGCGCGAACTGGTCGTGGCGCACTCCGAGGAGGGCTCCTGGCCGTGACCGGCGACGTCCTGGTGCTGCGGGCGCTCGGGGTGGGCGACCTCCTGGTCGCCGTCCCGGCGCTGCGCGGCCTGCGGGCCGCGTTCCCGGACGCGCGGATCACCCTCGCCGCGCCCGCGGCGCTGGACGAGCTGGCCGCGCTCACCGGCGCGGTCGACCGGGTGCTACCCACGACCGGCCTCGGCGCGCTGCACTGGACCGGCGCGCCGCCCGCCCTGGCGGTCAACCTGCACGGCAGCGGCCCGGAGAGCGTGACGGACCTGCTGGCCGCGCGGCCGGACCGGCTGCTGGCCCACCGGCACCCGGACTTCCCGGATCTGGACGGCCCGGACTGGCGGGAGGACCAGCACGAGGTGCTGCGCTGGTGCCGGATGCTCGCGTTCCACGGCATCGCGGCCGACCGGCACGACCTCGGACTGGCCCGGCCCGGGGTGCCGAGCCCGGCGGCGGACGCGGTCGTCGTGCACCCCGGCGCGGCGTTCGGGTCACGGCGCTGGCCGCCCCGGCGCTTCGCCGAGGTGGCGCGCGAGTTCTCCCGCGCTGGTCACCGCGTCGTGGTGACCGGTAGCGCCGCGGAACGGGACCTCGCGGGAGACCTCGCGGCCGCCGCCGGCCTCGGCGGGGACGCGGTGCTGGCCGGGCGCACCGGTCTGACCGAGCTGGCCGCCCTCGTGGCCGGGGCGCGGCTGGTGATCAGCGGCGACACCGGGGTCGGCCACCTGGCCACCGCCTACGGCACCCCGTCGGTGCTGCTGTTCGGCCCGACCCCGCCGTGGCGGTGGGGGCCGCCGCCGGGCACCGAGGACCGGCACGTCGTTCTGTGGGCGGGGGAGGAGGGCGACCCGTTCGCCGACACCCCGGCCGCCGGGCTGCTGCGCATCACCGTCGACGAGGTCGTCGCCGCGGGCCGGAAGGTGCTGCGGCCGGTGGCGGAGGTGTGACGTGGCGGCCGTCGGGGTCGCCGGGGCCGGCTACGTCGGCCTGACGACCGCAGCCTGCCTCGCCGGGCTCGGCCACGACGTGACGTGCGCCGAGGTCGATCAGTCCAAAGTGGATCAGCTGTCCCGCGGCGAGGTTGCGCTGGGCGAGCCGGACCTGGCCCCGCTCGTGCGGGACGGGCTGGCCGCCGGGCGGCTGCGGTTCACCGCGGACCCCGGCGCGCTCGACGGACGGGAGTTCGTGTTCGCCTGCGTGCCCACCCCGGCGGGGCCGGACGGCGCGGCGGATCTCGGCGCGGTCGAGGCCGTCCTCGCGGCGCTCCACCCGGGCCCCGACACCGTGCTGGTGGTCAAGTCGACCGTGCCGGTCGGCACCTGCGCCCGCATCGCGGAGACCGCCGGGATCCCGGTGGTGAGCAACCCGGAGTTCCTGCGCGAAGGCCACGCGGTGCACGACTTCCGCCACCCGGACCGGATCGTGCTCGGCGGCGAGGAATCCGCGGTGGCGCGGGTCGCGGCGCTCTACGCGGACCTGGGCGCGCCGGTGGTGCGGACCGACCACGCCAGCGCCGAACTGGGCAAGTACGCGAGCAACGCGTTCCTGGCCCTGAAGCTGCCGTACGTGAACCTGCTGGCCCGGCTGTGCGAGCGCACCGGCGCCGACATCGACGCCGTCACCCGCACGATGAGCCTGGACGAGCGGATCGGGCCGCACTTCCTGCACCCCGGCCCCGGCTGGGGTGGGTCGTGCCTGCCCAAGGACACCAGGGCACTGGTGGCGACCGGCGCCGCGGCCGGGGTGGACCTGACCGTCCTGCGGTCCGCGATCGAGGCGAACGACCGGCAGCACGACCACGTGGTCGCGCGGATCCTCCAGGCCGCCGGCGGGCGGCTGGACGGGGTGCGGATCGGGCTGTTCGGGCTGACGTTCAAGGCGGGCACCCACGACCTGCGGGACTCGCCCGCGCTGGCCGTCGCCACCCGGCTCGCCGCGGCGGGCGCCGTGCTGACCGGCTACGACCCGGGCGTGACCGGCGGCGACCAGGCCGGGCCCGTCCAGCGCGTGGACGACCCGGTCCTGGCCGCCAAGGGCGCCAGGGTGCTGGTGGTGCTGACCGAGTGGCCGGAGTTCGGCGGGCTCGACTGGAGCCAGCTGGCGGCCGTCGCCGAGGGCGACGCCGTGGTGGACACCCGGGGCGTGCTCGATCCCGCGGCGCTGCGGGGGAGCGGGCTGCGCTGCCTGCGGCTCGGGCACCCGGAGTGACGGTCAGTGCGCGACGGGTGCGCCCTGCGTGAGGTGGCGGGCGGCCACGGTGACGCTGGGGAAGAGCGGCAACTGCTCGTGCAGGCCGGTGACCTCCAGCGGGCGGACCACCACCCGGTGGCTGCCTGCCAGTGCCCACCGCACGGAGCACCGTGCGGCGGCCTCGTCGGCGTCGACCAGGGCCTGCAGGCCGGCCGAGCCGAGGAAGGTGACCGATTCGAGGTCGACGACGAACGTGCGGCCGTCGTCCACGCAGCGGGTCAGGAAGTCGCGCAGCGCGGGCGCCGCGGCGAGGTCGAGTTCACCGGTGAGGCGGGCCAGCCGGATGCCGTCGGCGCGGTCGGTGAGGTCTATGCGGAGTTCGTGAGCTTCGTACACGGGAGTCTCCCCGGGTTGTGGTGAGCACAGCGGGGAAAGCCACACACGCGTCCAAGTGTTCGAAGAGTCGACATTCGAAAGCTCAAGGGCCGGGTGTGTCGTTCCCCGGCACGGCTGGTCACTCAACCGCTCCCCATCGACCGTACGGACCAGCTGGCCGCGTTGGCAACCCGGGTCATCCGGTTAGCGATGTTTCGCCGCGGGTATCCAGTGCGCGTCGGCACGACGGCGAGCCGCCCCCGGCCGCCGCCCGGGTCGTCGTGGTGGGTGCACCGGCGGTGCGGGACAGCGGTGGTCCCGCACCGCCCGGTCCGCCGCTCACCGCACGGTCGCCCACACGGTCTTCCCGCCGGCCGGCTCCCGGTCGCACCCCCACTGTTCGGACGTCTGCGCGACCAGCAGCAGCCCCAGTCCCGGCGGGTGACCACTTTCCCGGATGACCGCCTCATGGGGATCGTCGTCGGTGACCTTGACCGTCAGCTGGTCGCCCTTCAGCTGGTCCCGGTGCAGCTCCAGGCCCAGCCGGGGGGTCGCCTGGGTGTGCCGCAAGGTGTTCTCCACCAGCTCCGTGGCGATCACGACCGCGTCCGGCGCCAGGCTGGGCACCCGCCACTTCGCGCACACCTCGGTGGTGAAGCGGCGTGCCCGCCGCGCCGCGTCCAGTGTCCTGGGCAGCCTCAGCTCGGTACTGCGGCGCATCGCGCTCCCAACCCTCGCGGACGGGACGGGACATACCCGGAGGCCGGGGCGCGAAACCCGCGTCGTTTTGCCCCGGTCGGGCACGGGTACCCGGCGGGGCATGGACGAGCAGTCGTTGCTGCGCACGCTGACCAAGGTGGTCACCACGCTGACGGCTCGGGAGATCCCGTTCACGGTGTCCGGCGGCTGCGCGGTCTACGCCAGGGGCGGCCCGCCGTCCGACCACGACGTCGACGTCTTCCTCAAGGAGGAGGACGTGCCCGCCGCGCGCGCGGCACTGGTCGCGGAGGGCATGCGGCCGGAGGACCCGCCGGAGGACTGGCTCAGCAAGGTCTGGGACGGCGACGTGCTGGTCGACCTGATCTTCCGGCCCAACTACCGCGCCGTCACCGACGAGACGCTGAGCCGCTCCGACGTGATGCGGGTCGGCCCGACCATGGCGCCGGTCCTGAACGGCACCGACATCATGATCGACAAGCTGCTCGTCCTCGACGCGCACCGCTGCGATTTCGCCCCGCTCCTGCACATCGCGCGCGACCTGCGGGAACAGGTGGACTGGGAGCGGGTGGCGAAGGAGACCGGCGAGTCCCCCTACGCGAAGGCGTTCCTGACGTTGCTGGACTCGCTGGACGTCGTCGAGCTCGAAGGAACCGCGTGATGACAACCGAGCACGAGACACCCCAATACCGCGCGGCCCACCTGCGCCGCGCGCTGGCCGAGGACCCCCGGACGGCCGAGATGGGCGTCCGGGTCAACGTCCGCGGCGACGACGTGCACCTGTCCGGGGAGGTGACCTGCGACGAGCGGCGCGCCGAGCTGGAGAACGTGCTGCACGAGGTCGCGCCCGGCCTGCGGGTGCACAACGACGTGCGGGTGGCCGACACCCGCGAACCGGCCCGGAGGGAGGACCTGCGGTGATCCGCGTGGCGGCGGTCGGGGACGTCCACCTCGGCGAGGACGCGCGGGGCCTGCTGCGCCCCGCCCTGGAACACCTCGGCGACCTGGCCGACGTGCTGCTGCTGGCGGGCGACCTGACCCGGCACGGCGCGCTGGAGGAGGCCGAGGTGGTCGCCGACGAGTTCAGCGGCCTGGACCGGCCGGTCGTGGCCGTGCTGGGCAACCACGACTACCACAGCGACCGGCAGGACGACATCACCAAGCTGCTCGAAGACCACGGCATCCAGGTGCTGGAGGGCGCCTCGACCCGGCTGGAGGTCGACGGGCAGACCCTCGGCGTCGCCGGGGTGAAGGGCTTCGGCGGCGGGTTCGCGGGCAAGTGCGCCAGCGCGTTCGGCGAGCGGGAGATGAAGGCGTTCGTCGAACACAGCATCGAACGGGCGGACGCGCTGCGCCGCGCGATGCTGGAGCTCGACGACGTCGACTACCGGGTCGCGCTCACCCACTACTCGCCCATCCCGGAGACCCTGCGCGGCGAGCCGCCGGAGATCTACCCGTTCCTCGGCGCCTACCAGCTCGGCGAGGTCATCGACGAATGCGGCGCCGACCTGGCCCTGCACGGCCACGCGCACTTCGGCTGCGAACAGGGCGTGACCCCGGGCGGGGTGCGGGTGCGCAACGTGGCCCAGCCGGTCATCCGCAGCGCCTACGCCACCTACGGGTTAGGGGCTTGATTCACCGGTGTGATCGGGAGCACCCTGGGTTCGTCCACTCGGCACCCGGGGAGGGCGCATGACGGAGCTGAAGGCACGTCCCATCGTCCTGGGCAACCGGTACGAGCTGCCGGCCAGGCACCGCAGGGGCAACCTGCTGGTGAAGATGGCGAAGACGACCGATCACAAGCTGATCGGCCTGATGTACCTCTACACGTCGCTGGGCTTCTTCGTCATCGGCGGCGCGCTGGCGCTGCTCATGCGCGGCGAGCTGGCGCGGCCCGGGATGCAGTTCCTGTCGCCGGAGCAGTACAACCAGCTGTTCACCATGCACGGCGCCATCATGCTGCTGCTCTACGCGACGCCGAACGTGTTCGCCTTCGCCAACCTGATCCTGCCGCTGCAGATCGGCTCGCCGGACGTGGCGTTCCCGCGGCTGAACGCGTTCTCCTACTGGCTGTTCCTGTTCGGCGGCTCGATCGTGCTGTCCTCGTTCCTCACCCCGGGCGGCGCGGCGGACTTCGGCTGGACCGCCTACACCCCGCTGTCCGACGCGGCGAACTCGCCCGGGATCGGCGGGAACCTGTGGATCACCGGCCTGATCGTCTCCGGTCTGGGCACCATCCTCGGCGCGGTCAACATGCTGACCACGATCGTGTGCCTGCGCTGCCCCGGCATGACCATGTGGCGGATGCCGATCTTCACCTGGAACATCCTGTTCACCAGCGTGCTGGTGCTGGCGGTGTTCCCGATCCTGACCGCGGCGCTGTTCGGGCTGCTGGCCGACCGGTTGATCGGGGCGCACGTGTTCGACCCGGCCGTCGGCGGGCCCATCCTGTGGCAGCACCTGTTCTGGTTCTTCGGCCATCCCGAGGTCTACATCATCGCGCTGCCCTACTTCGGGATCATCACCGAGATCATCCCGGTGTTCAGCCGCAAACCGCTGTTCGGCTACCGGCTGATGGTGTTCGCGACGATGGGCATCACCGCGCTGTCGTTCGCGGTGTGGGCGCACCACATGTTCGCCACCGGCGCGGTGCTGCTGCCGTTCTTCTCGTTCATGACGTTCCTCATCGCGGTGCCGACCGGGATCAAGTTCTTCAACTGGATCGGCACGATGTGGAAGGGGCACCTCACGTTCGAGACGCCGATGCTGTGGTCGGTGGGGTTCCTGGTGACGTTCCTGCTGGGCGGGCTGACCGGCATCATCCTGGCGTCGCCGCCGCTGGACTTCCACATCACCGACAGCTACTTCGTGGTGGCGCACTTCCACTACGTGCTGTTCGGCACGATCGTGTTCGCCACCTTCGCCGGGGTGTACTTCTGGTTCCCGAAGATGACCGGGCGGATGCTCGACGAGAGACTCGGCAAGCTGCACTTCTGGGCCACGTTCGTCGGGTTCCACACGACGTTCCTGGTGCAGCACTGGCTGGGTGACGAGGGCATGCCGCGCCGCTACGCCGACTACCTGGACAGCGACGGGTTCACCGTGCTGAACACGATCTCCACGATCGGCGCGTTCATCCTGGGCGCCTCGATGCTGCCGTTCGTCTACAACGTGGTGCGCAGCTACCGGTTCGGGGATCCGGTCGAAGTGGACGATCCCTGGGGCTATGGCAACTCGCTGGAGTGGGCCACCACCTGCCCGCCGCCGCGGCACAACTTCCTGGAGCTGCCCCGGATCCGGTCCGAGCGGCCCGCGTTCGAGCTGCACTACCCGCACCTGGTGGAGCGGCTGCACGACGAAGGGCACATCACCCTCACCGGGAAGACCATCCCGCACTCCGAGGCGCCGAAGACGCCGTCGGAGAAGGCCACCGAGGAGCTCAGCGAGGGCAGCTCGCCCACCGCGCACGATTAGTGCTCTCCGCCCGGGGGTAGCCGGACTACGAGCTACCCCAAGGGAGGCGAGGCATGACTGAGAGCACGGGCCGCGGGTCGACCGCGGTCGACGACCGCTCGATCGGGCAGCTCGTCCAGGACATGTCGCAGCAGATCCAGCGGCTGGTCCGGGACGAGATGCGGCTGGCCGCCGAGGAGCTGCGGCGGAAGGGCAAGCGCGCCGGCACCGGCGCGGGCCTGGCCGGCGCGGCCGGGATGCTCGCGCTGTTCGGGGCGGCGACGCTGGTCGCCGCCGCGGTGCTGGCGCTGGCCCTGGTGATGCCGGGGTGGGCCGCCGCGCTGATCGTCGGCGGCGCGCTGCTGCTGATCGGCGGGGTGGCCGGGCTGGCGGGCAAGAAGCAGCTGTCGGCGGCGGTGCCGCCGGTGCCGCAGGAGGCGGCGTCCGGGGTGCCCAAGGACGTGGCGGCCCTGCGGAAGGGGGTGCGCCGGTGACGACGAAGAAGGACACCTTCCCGCACGACGCCGAACAGGCGCGGCTCGACCTCGAACTCACCCGCCAGGAGCTCGGCGAGACCGCCGAGGCGCTGGCCGGGAAAGTGCGGGAGACCGCGCACACGACACAGCGGATCGCGCTCGGCGCCGGCGCCGGGATCGGGATCCTGGCGCTGGTCTTCGTGATCGTGCGAAGGCTGACCGCCCGGAGGTGACACGATGGCAACACAGTCGCATGTGGACGAAGCACTGTGGGACGAGTTCCACCGCGTGGTGAACATGACCTCGCGGGAGCTCGGGGACTGGCTGCGGGTCCGCTCGGCGGGGACGGACAGCGAGGAGCTGCCGGACCAGTCGGGCACGAAAACCGGCCAGCACGTCCTGGAGATCCTCGGCAAGCGCCGGACGGACCTCACCGAGGACGACGAGCGCGTCATGCGCAAGGTGGTGGACAAGGTGCACGCCGAACGGCGGGACGACCTGGAGCCGACGGCGGGCCAGGAGAACTGGCGCCACCGGTTGATGACGATCGGGCACGACCCGCTGAAAGGGGCCGGCTGATGGAACGCGGCAGTGAGAAGCACAGCCCGCGCGAGGACGACGCGCTGAAGGCCGAACTGCGCGGCACGTTGCAGGGCAACCGGTCCAGCCGCGCCGAGGAGTGGCGCGACCCGGAGCCACCCGCCGACGACGACCCGGACGTCCCCCTGGCCGGCGAACGGCCCGAGGGGCAGTAGGGGAAGCGAACGGCCCGTGGTGTTGTCTCAGAGGGGGCACCACGGGCCGTTGCGCGCTTGCCGCCCGGCGTCAGGCGATCCGGAGGTGGATGGCCCGCGGGGCGGTAGAGGGAGCGGGCGGTTCGTGGTGGTGTCCGGGAGGGGACGCCGCGGGCCGTTGCGCGTTCGCGCCCTCCTCAGGCGTAGAGCTTCTTCGCGTACTCCTGGCCGTAGTAGCGCTCCAGCTCCGCCAGTGACGCGTCCCGCCGCTCGAGCGTCTTGGCGATCACCGCGCGCGGGGCCATCTCCTCCGGCGCCCAGGTGTCCGCCTCCCACAGTCGCGACCGCAGGAACGCCTTCGAGCAGTGGTGGAACACCTCGTCGATCTCCACCAGGATCGCCAGCCGCGGCCGGTGCCCCTTGACGACCATCTCGTCGAAGAACGGCGCGTCCCGCACCAGCCGCGCCCGGCCGTTGATCCGCAGCGTGTCGCCGCGGCCGGGGATGAAGTACAGCAGCCCGACGTGCGGATTGGCGAGGATGTTGCGGAACCCGTCGGCGCGCCGGTTGCCCGGCCGCTCCGGCACGGCGATCGTGCGGTCGTCGAGCACCACCGTGAACCCGGCCGGGTCGCCCTTGGGCGAGACGTCGCAGCGGCCGGCCGCGTCCGAGGTCGCGATCAGGCAGAACGGCGACAGCGCCAGCCACTGCCGGTCCAGCTCGTGCAGCGCCGCCCGCTGCTTGTGCACCGCCTGCGGCAGCGGCTGCCCGATCAGCTCCCGCAGTTCGTCCTCGCCCGACACTTCGGTCACCCCAGTGAGATCCATGCCCGCAGGTTATCGGTCATGCGGGGAACCGCTCGAGCGCCACCTCCAGCAGCGTCTCCACGATCCGGCTCTCCGGCACCGTCGTGACCACCTCGCCCTTGACGAAGATCTGCCCCTTCCCGTTGCCCGACGACACCCCGATGTCGGCTTCCCGCGCCTCGCCGGGCCCGTTCACCACGCAGCCCATCACTGCGACGCGCAGCGGCACCGGGAACCCGTCGAACGCGGCGGTGACCCGCTCGGCGAGCTGGTAGACGTCCACCTGCGCGCGGCCGCACGACGGGCACGACACGATTTCCAGCCGCCGCGGCCGCAGCCCCAGCGACTCCAGGATCTGCGTGGCGACCTTGACCTCCTCGACGGGCGGCGCGGACAGGGACACGCGGATCGTGTCGCCGATGCCCTCGTGCAGCAGCACCCCGAACGCCACCGCGGACTTGACCGTGCCCTGGAACGCCGGCCCGGCCTCGGTGACGCCGAGGTGCAGCGGGTAGTCGCAGCGCGCCGCGAGCTGCCGGTAGGCCTCGATCACCACCAGCGGGTCGTGGTGCTTGACGGAGATCTTCAGGTCGGTGAACCCGTGCTCCTCGAACAGCGAGCACTCCCACAGCGCGGACTCCACCAGCGCCTCGGGCGTGGCCTTGCCGTGCTTGCCGAGCAGCCGCGGGTCCAGCGATCCGGCGTTGACGCCGATGCGGATCGGGGTGCCGTGGTCCTTCGCCGCACCGGCGATCTCGGCGACCTTGTCGTCGAACTTGCGGATGTTGCCCGGGTTCACCCGCACCGCGGCGCAGCCGGCCTCGATCGCGGCGAAGACGTACTTCGGCTGGAAGTGGATGTCCGCGACCACCGGGATGGCCGACTTCGCCGCGATCCGGGGCAGCGCCTCGGCGTCGTCGGAGCTGGGCACCGCGACCCGGACGATCTGGCAGCCGGCGGCGGTCAGCTCGGCGATCTGCCGGAGGGTGGCGTCGACGTCCGCGGTGACGGTGGTGGTCATGGACTGCACCGACACCGGCGCCCCGCCGCCGACGGGGACGTCGCCGACCAGCACCTGCCGGGACTTCCGGCGCGGCGCGGGCACCCGCGGCACGCCCAGCGGCACCGCGGTCACGACTTCCTCCGCACGGCCGTCGGCAGCGTGAAGTGGATGGTCTCGCGGGTGGTCTCCCGTTCGCCGACGGTGAGCGGGCCGAGGCCGCCGAGTGCGGCGACGACCGAGTCGACCAGCCCGGGCGGCGCCGACGCGCCCGCGGTGAGCCCGATCCGCTCCACCCCGGACAGCCACTCGGGCCGCACGTCCCGCGCGTCGTCGATCAGGTGGGCGGGCGTGCCTGCCCGCTCGGCCAGTTCGACGAGGCGCAGCGAGTTCGACGAGTTCCGCGACCCCACCACCAGGACCAGGTCGGTGTCCCTGGCGACCGAGCGCAGCGAGTCCTGCCGGTTGGTGGTGGCGTAGCAGATGTCGTCGGAGGCGGGGCCGCGCAACGCGGGGAAGCGCCGGCGCAGTTCGGTGAGCACCTCGGCGGTCTCGTCGACGCTGAGGGTGGTCTGGGTCAGGTAGGTGACGCGGTCCGGGTCCGGCACCCGCACCCGGCGGGCCTCCTCGACCGACTGCACCAGGACGGTCCGGTCGGGCGCCTCGCCGAGGGTGCCCTCGACCTCCTCGTGCCCGGCGTGCCCGATCAGCAGGACGGTGTCGCCCTGCCCGGCGAAGCGGCGCGCCTCGGCGTGGACCTTGGTGACCAGCGGGCAGGTGGCGTCGACGACCTTGAGGCGTCGGCGGTCCGCCTTGGCGCGCACGGCGGGGGAGACGCCGTGCGCGGAGAACACGACGGTCGCTCCCCGCGGCACGGCGTCCAGTTCGTCGACGAACACCGCGCCCCGCACGCGGAGGCCGTCGACGACGTGGCGGTTGTGGACGATCTCCTTGCGTACGTAGATCGGCCCGCCGCGCTGGGCGAGGAGGCGCTCGACGATCTCGATGGCCCGTTCGAC